>NZ_JAJKFQ010000001.1:1200000-1500000 GCF_020966635.1 Stieleria sp. JC731
CTAGGACGCCCAGACAGATTGGCAATTTGAGCAAATTTCTTAGGTGCGACACGCATCTTTCCCATATACCGACAACGGTTGTTTGGTCGACCTGCTCGCATTGGTCGATTAAACGTCGTTGCTTGGCTTTCATTCCCACTTCGCGTGGGTTCCGATGGAGTTCTGATCGATGAGCAAAACACAAATTCTGGCAGCGCGTGCTGGTGAAATTACCCCCGAGATGGAACGTTGCGCGCAGCGTGAGGATTTGGCCGTCGAAATCATCCGCGATGAAGTCGCTGCGGGACGAATGGTCATCCCTGCAAACAAGGTGCACGCCGCAGGTGCTCTGGATCCGATGTGCATCGGCGTCGCCGCAAAATGCAAAATCAACGCCAACATCGGTAACAGTGCCGTTACCAGCAACATCGACGAAGAGCTGGAAAAACTGCACACCGCGGTTCACTACGGTGCCGACACCGTGATGGACCTTTCGACCGGTAAAAACATCGATGAGATCCGCAAGCAGATCATCGGAAAAAGCCCAGTGCCGATCGGGACGGTTCCGATTTATCAAATGCTTGAAGAGCTTGGCGGCAACATCGAAGACATGAACGCCCAGCACTTCTTGGACATGGTCGAACACCAAGCCAAGCAAGGTGTTGATTACATGACCATTCACTGCGGTGTCAAACTGGAGCACTTGCACCTTTCGGTCAATCGTGTCACCGGTATCGTCAGTCGCGGTGGTTCGCTGATCGCGAAGTGGATGATGGCTCACAACAAGCAGAACCCACTTTACGACGCCTTTGATGACTTGTGCGACATCATGCGTGAATACGATGTCACTTGGTCGTTGGGCGATGGGTTGCGTCCAGGTTCGATCGCTGACGCTTCTGATGACGCTCAATTCGCCGAATTGGAAGTGTTGGGTGAATTGACCAAACGCGGTAAAGAAAACGGCACGCAAGTAATGGTCGAAGGACCAGGCCACGTTCCGATGCACCAGATTCAAATGAATATGGAAAAGCAGGCGGAACTGTGCGACGGCGCTCCGTTCTACGTCCTCGGTCCACTCGTGACCGACATCGCACCCGGATACGACCACATCACCAGTGCGATCGGTGCCGCGATGGCAGGATGGCACGGCGCGGCAATGTTGTGCTACGTCACACCGAAAGAGCACCTGGGCTTGCCCAACGAAGAGGATGTCAAGCAGGGCGTCATCGCCTACAAAATCTCTGCCCACGCGGCGGACGTTGCACGCGGACGCAAGGGGGCTCAAGACCGCGATGATGCGTTGAGCAAAGCTCGCTTTGAATTCGACTGGAATGAGCAGTTCCGTTTGTCGCTCGACCCGGAAACTGCACAGCGTTACCACGATGAAACGCTGCCGCAGGACACCTTCAAGAGCGCCCACTTCTGCAGCATGTGCGGACCGAAATACTGCTCGATGAAGATCACCGAGGACATCCGCAAGATGGCAAAAGAAAAGCAGGTTGTTTCACTGGACGCAAAGCAGTCCTAGTCAAGCCAGTTCTAGTCAAGGCAGGCGAGCTTCGCAGCAGAACGTCACTCTCTTTAAACGTGACGTTCTGCAATCGTTTGGGGATTCAGCTCGCATTCGCCACCAATCTTCTTTCAGGCGACTAGTGCTTCGTTCGATATGAAACTACGGGTTTGGGTCATCAGCCGACGGGCATTCGCCCCGGTTATTGCACTGAAACCGTGGCTAACGCCATGCGGCTAATCCTAAAATCGAATTGGAACGAAGCACTAGGCTTGCGATTCGCTGGTGTTTACCAGGATGCCGGTGCCCCTGAGCCGATAAGTGAAGAAGGCGGCTCCGACCAGCATCAAACCACTGCAGATGAAGAAGATTCGCTGCGGTGCGTCGCCAAATCCTGGGCGGATCACGGGGTACAGAACTCCCGCAACCGTCATGAAGGCGAACGAGACTGCATTGGCGGTTCCCAGAAACTGACCCCGTTCATCATCTGGTGAAAGCTTCTGCAGCAATGCTTGCAGCGGCACGATGTAGAATCCTGCGGAAAACCCTGCCAGCAGGATTAGCAGTGAAACGTTGCTAAGTGCGACACGGACGAGCGGTTTCGTGTCAGGCATCCACGGGGGGACGGCTGCCAACAGGAAGAAAAACAGTACCAAACCAATTGCCCCAAACAGGGTCAGCCGAGGACGGATTTGGTCGCCCGACAATAATCCAGCAACGGCACAGCCAAGTCCGATCGCGATCCCCAGGACTCCCATCAGCACACTCGCTTCGGTGTGATTGATGTGTAGCACTTCGGTGTATTCGGGAACGATGAATAACGCCAATCCGGCAAGCATATAAAAGTAGCCCCAAGCCATCATGACCATCAGCAATCGGGTCTGAGCCATTTCGCGAATGGACGCGATGTAGGTGCTGAACGGGTTTAGCTTGATCTTCAAGTTCTTGTCGCCTGCATCTAGACGTGGAATCAAGTAACTTGCGATCCACCCCAGTATGGCAGTCGCGACCAGCAAGGCTCCCGGAAGCCACAGGATTCCAGGGGTGTCGTCCTTGGTTGCATAGTGATCGCTAGCGATGCCCGCGATCAGTGTGCCCGCAATCACCGCGACGTTCGTCATCATGTTAATCGCACCGTTTGCACGGCTGAGGTGACGGTCGGAAACCAGTTCGGGAATCATGCCGTACTTCGCGGGACCAAAGAACGAACTTTGGCAGGTCAAGGCGGTCAACGCGAACAAGGTGAGCGGTAGGTTTTGGAGATAGAATCCCAGTCCTGCCACGGCGGCGATGGGGATCTCCGCGATTTTGACCCACATCGTCACTTGCTGTTTTGAAAAGCGGTCGGCGATCTGACCGGCGAACCCAGACAGCAGCATGAATGGCACTGTGAAGCAGATGCTGACGACACCCTGGCCGCCTTGGCCGAGTTGTCCACTCCAGGCCCCGTTGATGACCATGAAGGTCAAAATCACCTTCAGGATATTATCGTTCATCGCGCCAAAGAATTGGGCGACGATCAGGCCGATGAAGCCAGGGTTAAATAAATGTGTGGATCGTTTTATCACGATGGCAGCACTGGTTTGAGCCAAATCGAAGCGGACCGCACGCGTGGTACACAATCGTGTTCACAGTGCAATTTCGACTAGTAGAACCTGCCAAGTGGCACCAGAAGCGCGCTGAGCATGGTTTCAGCACACCTTTTGCCAGATTGCGCCGCCGTTGCCAAGCGGAATTGATTTCTGCGGCAGCAGATCCGATGTCCTGTTAGCGATATCGAGAAGCCACTTCTGGCAGCGGGTACTCGGTGATATCACGATCGCCTTCCCACTGGATGATTTCGTGCAACCGCCGAAACCCGGCCGTTACCAGTTCAGTCCGTTGGGCAACGAAGTCAGGGTCCAGGTCCGCTTTGGACATCGGACCAGAAACGATGACGGTTTCAAAGTCGTCGTGTTCGATGAACTGGGCTAGGACCGGATTGCATTTGAGATGTCGCTCGGCACTTGTGTGCAGAGTTTCAGGATCCAGTTCACCGATCACAAAGCGCAGGTATAAATCGCTATCAACGATCGACATCACGTCGTCGCCACAGACTTCACATCGATAACCTTCGTCACATTTCATTGTGATCCGACTGACGAAACGTAGTGGTCTGTGGTGGGTGAAAACGCCGGCGATCGATCGCCGGCCCGTTTTGGATTGAGCAGCGGTTGGTCGCTACTTCCGCTTTTTGCCGCGATGATGCGCGGCTTAGCCGCATGCCATGAAATAGTTTCAGGGCGGCTGCGGCTACATTTCTAGAACGTCAAACATGTCGTACATGCCAGCGGTTTTCCCGTTCAGCCATTTTGCCGCTGCGACAGAGCCGCCGGCGTAGCAGTCGCGATTACTGGCGGCGACGTTTAGTTCGATGCGTTCGCCAAGCATGCCGAACACGATCGTGTGTTCGCCCGGGTTGTCGCCGACACGAACAGCGTGGTAGCCGATTTCGTTTCGCGTACGTTGCCCGGTGTGGCCTTCGCGTCCGTGGACGTGCTTTGTGTCGTCACCCATTTTCTCGGCGATCATGTCGCCGAACTTCAAAGCGGTTCCGCTTGGCGCATCGGCTTTGAAGCGGTGATGACGCTCGATGATTTCGACATCCAGTCCACCGGGGACATTCAGCAGTTTTTCGGTGATTTGCTGCGCGACTTTCATCGAAAGATTGACCGCCAGAGACATGCTCGGTGCCCAGACGACTGGGATTTTTTCGGCGGCATCACGAAGCCGCTCGATCTGTTCGTCGGTCATTCCTGTTGTCGCGACGACCAGCGATGTTTCGTGAGCAATGCACTTATCGATACAGCGATCGATCGCCTGCGGCAGCGAAAAGTCAATCACGACGTCAACGTCAGTAGGCCATTTCGATGACAACGGAACGTCGATGTTTCCGATGCCGGCGATTTCTCCGGCGTCTGTGCCCAGCAATGAATGTTGGTCGTGTTCAATCGCGGCAACGATTTCGATCGACTCATCAGCCGCGGCGAGGGCAACGACTCGGCGGCCCATTCGGCCGGCTGCGCCGTGAACGGCAATTCGTAGTAGATCTGACATGTGTGACTTAATGGGGAAGCAGCGACTGAATTTAAAGAGATGCGATCATCCCGATGATGGATGATGCGTTGCAGGGTGACAAGTAGGAGCGAAAGCTTGTACCCGCCTGCAGTTCCGAGTGGCCTATCCAAATTTCCTTGCCGATCAACCGCATGAAATCATTCGTCATGCAAGCTGGCGCGAAAGACTCGCCGCGTCACTTGGTTGCGACTGCGTTTGACGATCACCGCCGATCTGCAAGGGTTCGATCCTTGGTGAAACTCGCTGGCCTCCATGAAGCACTGGGCTCCATGGGGCTCAGTCGGCGGTGTGACGCCGGAACCTGCTATGCGTACAGTTGGATCGCTTTGATGATGTCATCGAGTTCGTTTGGAACCGCGATCGCTTTGTTGGCGAACGATGCTTTGCTAACACCACGGCTTCCCAAGGTGTTGTTAAAGACTTCTTGGTCGGTGGTGTGGTAGGCCACCGTTGCGGTCGGGTCTTTCAGCTCGTGGCCGGTAAGAATGCAGACGACGCGGTCCGATGGTGCGATTACACCTTCGCGTCGCAGGACCTTGGCACCAGCGACACTGGCAGCCGAAGCGGGTTCGCAACCGAAGCCACCGGCGCCCACCATTGCTTTCGCGTCCAAGATTTCTTGGTCGCTAACTTGGCGGACGACGCCGTCGCAGTACTCAAGGGCACGCAAACACTTTTTCAGGTTAACCGGGCGATTGATTTCGATGGCACTCGCCAGCGTGTCTGCTTTGATGCCGTTTTGGTCCATGTAATCCATGTATTCACGGATGGGATCCAAGTTCACATGGCCACCATTCCAGCGGACGCCTCGTCGCTCGTGCAGCTCATACAGCGTGTCGGCTCCGGCAGCATTGATGATCGCTAGGCGAGGGACACGGTCGATCAGACCGAGTTCTTTCAGTTCCATGAATGCTTTGCCGAAGGCGCTGCTGTTACCCAGGTTTCCTCCGGGAACGACGATCCAGTCGGGGATCTCCCAACGCAGTGCTTCGAGGACGCGAAACATGATCGTCTTTTGGCCTTCAAGGCGGAACGGATTGACCGAATTGACCAAGTAGATGCCCAGCTCTTGAGCGACTTGGCGGACCCGGATCATTGCGTCATCAAAGTCACCAGCGATCTGCACCGTCAATGCGCCGTAGTCGAGCGCCTGGCTCAATTTGCCGTACGAGATTTTGCCGCTGCCGATAAAGATGATCGCCTTCATCAAGCGGGTCGCGCTGCAGTACAACGCGAGCGACGCGGATGTGTTGCCGGTGCTAGCACAGGCGGCTCGTTTGGCACCCAGCAGTTTCGCATGGGTGATCGCGGCACACATGCCGTTGTCTTTAAAACTGCCCGACGGGTTCATGCCTTCGTACTGAAGGTGCAGTTTGCCCGAATCCATACCGACGAATCCGCCGACGGCATCGGTTTGTTGCAGCAGCGTTTGTCCTTCACCGACCGTGACGATTTCGCTTTGTGGGGCGAACGGCAGAAGTTCGTGAAAGCGCCAGACTCCCGAAAAACGAACCGGATTGGTTCGTTCAGACCAGCGTGCTTCGAACTCGCGAAGGTCTTTGGGAACTTCCAGTCGATCCCATTCGTAGGCAACATCCAGCAGGTTGCCACATTTGGGACAGGACGTGTGCAATTGGCCCGCATCGTAAGTCGCACCACATTCTGGGTTGATGCAACGTTGGAATGCCAAATCGGTCTTGATCGACGACGGTTCTTTTGCGGACTGAATCATGGCAACAAGTGTCGTTTGTTTGGTGATTTCCCTAAACAGGGTCCGGCCGGGACGGTGTGCTGAATCGTTCGGTCAAAAGGCTGACAAACGCATCAACTGCAAGTGGCTCAAATGCAACGAATCCGCCTTTGGGGGGCGGCAAGCGAACAGCGGAGCTTTTTTTCGCTCCCCCGCAGCGCAAAGTTGTTTTGGGCAAGCATAGATGCCAAACAAAGTTTTGTCGCTAGTGGTTTCCGCTTTCGAGCGCCTTGATCCAGTGAAGTTGATCTGGGCAAGTTGAGACGACAATTCTACCGTGTAGGTTCAATTGGCGAATGGAGATCGCCAAGTTAAACGGAGTTCGGTGGGGTGACTCGAGGTTTGGAAATTCGCGTCAGCACCGTATTTCCCGTTTGAATCCAGCCGGACCAGAACTGCAATCGAACCGTCGAACACGGTGAATCCAGTCGAATCGGGTAAATCGCCCGCCTATCAATCCCCTTTCACCTCCCGATCATGCCGGACCAACCTGAATCCGCCGAAGCCACCGCCAGCGAGCACAATGACGGGAGTCCACGACCCACTAATGGTGCCCAGCTACCCGTTCCGATCGCTGGCAGGGCTGTTCTTTTCGCGATTCTTGCAATTGTCGGTGGAGCGACCGATTTGCTGAGCAAGCAATGGATTTTTAATTGGCGTGGATTGCCTGGCGAGAGGGACATTTGGTGGGTTTGGGAGCCGTTTTTTGGAATTGAGACCGCGGTCAACATCGGCGCGGTGTTTGGGATCGGTGCAGGGCAGGGCACCCTGTTCGCCCTCGCGTCCGTTTTGGCAGCAGCCGGCATCATCGTCTGGCTGTTCGTCTTTAAGGCGGCCGAGTCCCTGTGGCTGACCGTCGCACTTGGTCTGGTCGGTGGTGGGATTATTGGGAATCTTTACGACAGGATGGGAATGTGGTGGGATCCGGCTTATCCCGATGCGTGGCGAAGTGGAGTGCGTGACTGGATCCTCTGGCGAATCAATGCGCGTCTGACTTGGCCAAACTTCAATATCGCCGACTCGTTGCTTGTTGTCGGTGCATGCATGCTGCTTTATCAGAGCTTCTTCATGCAGCCAGTCCCGGATTCGGAATCGACACAGAAGTCGGATGTTACGCCAGTCAGCGACCAGTAGTGTCGCCTTGCTTTAGTGCTCATCGTCGCCATTGCGTTGCCTCGGACGGTCCTGTGAAAACCGACGCAAACCTGTTAAAGACTTGCAGAACCATCTTCAGACCGGTGCCTTCTGCCGGGCAACGCAAGCCTCTTTCCTGCAACGCACGACTTCGCGATGAACGATTCCAGCCGTAAGCCAACCGCTCCTGACCAATGGAATGAATTTGAAGGTGGCCGCCTCTCGGCGATGATCGAGATTGCCAAAGCGGCTGGCGATCATACGTTGAAGTATTTCCAAAACGATCAGCTGCAGGTTGACGCCAAGAAAGACGACTCGCCAGTCACCATCGCCGATCGGGAAGCAGAACAATTGGCTCGTCAGTTGATCGCCGAGCAGTTTCCCGAAGACACGGTGCAAGGCGAGGAGTTTGCCGAAAGTGAAGGCGATTCGGCGTATCGTTGGGTCATCGATCCGATCGATGGAACCAAGTCGTTTGTTTGTGGTGTGCCGCTTTATTCGACGCTTTTGGCAATTGAGAAAGACGAGCAGCCAATCGCGGGTGTCATCCTAATCCCAGCGTTGGGCGAAGTGGTTGTCGCATCCAACGGGCTGGGATGCTGGCACCGACGCGGCGAGGGCGGTTGGAAACGAGCAGCCGTTTCTCAGAAGCTATCGCTTTCTGAAGCCGTGTTCCTATCCAGCCAAGTCGATTCGTTTGACGAACGAGGGGCCGAAGATCGCTACAAAACACTGGAAAAACAGTGCTGGATCACACGTACCTGGGGGGATGGATACGGATATCTATTGGTTGCGACCGGGCGTGCCGATGTGATGGTCGATCCCATTTGCAACGCATGGGATGTCGCCGCGATCATGCCCGTGATCGTGGAAGCGGGAGGCCGTTTCACCGATTGGAAAGGCAATGCCACGGTTCGCGGGGGCGACGGTGTGGGGACAAACGGCCTGCTGCATGACGCCGTGATGGATGCGCTGCAATAGCCATCACGCCCGACTGATGCCTTGCCAGCTGAGCCAATAAAGCTCCGTTAGAAAGCTGTTGGAGCGGCGAATCGAGTTTGCCGTTCACGATGAAGCCATGTTTCCTGGCTTGCGATTGCCGCGAAAAACTCGGTAATCTCCGTTTGAATCAACGAATCAGATTCGACGGGTACAACAGCGAAAGGATTCTTCGGATGAACGGACGGGAAAAGTTTGGGACCGTTTTTGCAGGGCGAATTGGCGTCGCGAGCCTAATCGTAAGCGTTGCCGTGTTGCTTGCAGCGTCTGCAATTCCCGGAACAGCTCAGCAACCCGTTGGACTGCCACCGACCCCGGAAGAAGAAGCCATTTTGCAGCAATACAAAGCTGCACGTGCTGCCAGACGTCTGCCGCCGAATCCGAGTGCGGCTGCTCAGTCGTCAGCGCCGGTCGGTAGCGCAGTTGGCAGCGCGGTTGGACCAGGCAATCTATCTGGCGCGGGCACATTGTCGCAGCCGTCTCAGCCATTCGGTGGCGTCCCTGTCCAACCGGGCAGTCCGCAGAATGCCGGATTCGCTGGGGGGCAGCAGGTCAGTGACCCGGTTGGGCTAGGCACAGCAGGTGTGACCCCACAGACAGGTGCTGACTATGGAGGCTCCCCCGAGTCGGCTAGTCAAGCGACCGGCAATGTCGGTTTGCCCCCTCTGGCAGATGTTATGGCGTCGGCTCAAACAGGGGCCGGTAATGCTCCCCAAACTGCCGCTGCGGGCGATTTGATCGGCTTTTTCGGTTCTGATGACTCGGGAACACACACAATTGCGCTGGTTAATACGAGAAAAATGCAAATTGCCGTGTATCATATTGATAGGTCAGGCGTACTTCGCCTCATTAGTAGCCGACCGATTGACGCCGACTTTTCTGTAACGCTCAACGCTACTGACCCACTTCCCAGTCAAATCCGACTTCTGCAGGGTCGGGTGAAGTGAGGGTTCGTCTAATTCCGAGCAAAGAAAAGTAGCGGCGTTGCCCCACGTAATTAATTTAAGACGTCGCGACATCTACTTTACTGTTCTCGGAATCCAAGACCCCACCGACCATGTCTTATCTCTCACTGGACGAAGCAGCTAAGAAGCTGGGTATTTCCTCTGACCGACTTGTCGAACTGCGCAGCCAAGGTCAGGTGCGAGGCTTCCGAGACGGTTCGAGCTGGAAGTTCCCCGAAAACGAAATCGAGCGTTTGGCAGATGACCTAGCCGCCGACGATGACAATTTCGGTTCTGGAATCTTGGTCGATGACGCGAACCTTGGCGATTCTTCGGCCAGCATCGGTTCCATTATCGGCGGCGATCAAGCAGACGCTGCTGACGGCAGCGACGTCAACATCGGTTCGGAGCCGCTAAAAGAGGGCAGCACCGGGTCGGACGTCAATCTTGTCACCGGCACTGATGGAAAAGGCAGCGACGTTTCTTTGGTCGCGACCGATAGCGGTGAACTGGAAGTCGATTCGGTTTTCGAAACTGACGACGAACTGCTCCAGGAAATCGATTCTGCCGAATTGAAACTGGACGACCCCGCGTTGTTGCGTGATAGCGCCGATTCAATCGATGTCGCGATCGATCCGAAAGAAGGCAGCACCGGACCGGTTGCCAAAGCGGCGATCGAAAGCGAAGCCGAGAAGCTATCGATCAGTGATGTCGACGTTGCCGATTCGGCTTCCGACGAAGATTTCATGCTGTCCAACGATCTGTCCGAAGACGACAGCAGCGAACTGTTGCTTGCCGATGACTCCGATTCATTGGATTTGGATGCCGTTAGCGGTGACCTGAATTCGAACCCCGCAGGGGCAAGCAGCCTCGCACTGATGAACGAGTTGGATGCCCCCAGCACCGACAAGCCGATGAAATCGTCCGGTGCAGACGTGCTCAGCGAACTCGATCTTCTTGGCGAACAAGCCAACAGCGGAAGCGGATTGATTTCTGGCGACAGTGAAAAACTGTTGACCTCGTCCGGCTTGGGCAGTGGCCTGGGTTCGAGCGTGATGAATGAAATGGACGACGCGCTGAGCGATGATGACGACTTGGTGATCGCCGATGACGACGCCGATCTAATGCTCGATAGCGTCAGCGATATCTCGGTTGCTGGTGACAGCGGAATTAACTTGATGAGCCCCAGCGACAGCGGCCTTTCGCTCGAAAGTGAGCCTCTGGACTTGGCTGGCAGCAGCTTGTCAGCGTTGGATTTGGGTGCCGAACTTTCAGACGGAAGTGGGATTTCTGGTTCCAAGAGCGGCATGGGCTCCGCTGCCGATGAAGAGTTCCAGCTTTCTCCATCAGGTGTTGGCCTCGACGCAGATTTGGACAGTAGTTCACAAGTGATCGAAGTCGAAGATTCTGAAGTCGTCGATCTACAAGCTGATTTCGGCGACGAAAATGCCTTCGCCGACGCTGGCTTCGCCGATCCCGGTGCCGAACCACTGGGCGCCGACGCGTTTGATGCACCTCAAGCCGGAGTCGCATTCGACGATGGTGGCTTGGGTGCCGATGCAGACGCCGGCGGCGATGCATTCGGTGCGGACGAAGGAATGGTTGTCGAAGACGGCGAAATGGCTGCTCCGACAGCGGGGGCTGTTTCTCGCGGTTACGAGGTTCCTTTCAGTTTGTTTCAGTGCCTGTCGTTGATGTTTATCATCCTGGTGCTTTCGCTCGGCGGCATGCTGATGACCGATCTGGTTCGCAACATGTGGGCTTATAGCGAGACGTCGGCACCGGTTAGCGGATTGACCGATTCGCTGATCAGCATGGCTGGATTGGATTCCTAAATCGCCCAGCGTTGCTGTCTTTTCTACATGCGATCTAGCGCGGCTGAGATTCTTTAATATCTCGCCGCATCGTTTTGGGCCGTTGCGTCCGGCTGCGACATATTTTCCTGCGATTGGATGGGCCCGTTTATGTCTCCGCAGGAGTCCGGGGGTTCCGGTGGGGACGCCCTTAGGGAGTGCAGACGCGTTGTCTAAACTTCAGGCAATAGGTGGGTACGATCAATAGGGGCGTCGCGTCTATACTGACGGCGTCAGGATTACGCTCCTTCCTCCGTTTCGAAACGGATTTCACACCCATCCCGCCTTCCATTGCTATGAACTCTGGTTCGATACCATTGACGCTTAACGTGCGCGCCCTCGTTGGCCATTCCAGACAGCAAGTCGCTGGTTGGATCGTGCTACTGATGGCGATCGTCGTCACCGGCTGCACTCCCGAGCCTGAGATTTCGACCTACACAATTTCCAAACGCACGCCTGCCGAGTTGATTCCAGGCAAGCAGCGGATGTTGGCTGTCATTGTGCCGCGTCAAAGCGACGCATGGTTCTTCAAGATCATGGACAATGAAGATGCGGTCGATGGGGTTGCTGATCAATTCAAGAGCTTTGTCCAGTCGGTTGAGTTTGGTGACTCAGGTCAGCCGATTTTGAATCCCCTGCCGGAATCATGGCGTTTGGGTGGCGAGAAGCCCATGCGGTTTGCGACCGTCTATATCAATACCGACAACAAGCAGTTGGAGCTGAGTGTTTCGACGTTGCCATTGAGCGGCGACTACGAAAATTATGTTTTGCAGAATGTGAATCGCTGGCGAAACCAAGTTGGTCTAAAGCCATCGGAGGAGCAGTTCGCTGGCGGCGAAGCGTTCGATGTGGCATCAGCAGACAAGCAGGCCGTCCTTGCTGACTTCGTTGGCGAGCCCGGTCAAAGTTCAGGATCGATGATGCCCTCGATGGCGGGTGGTCCGATGTCATCGATGGGGCAAATGGCACCACCGATGGCTCAAGCTCCGCAAAACACACCGGCAGAAAAGAAGTACCAATACGATCTTCCTGAAGGCTGGCGAGACCTCGGATCGAAAGGGATGCGAGAGCTTTCTTTCAGTGTCGGACCGGAAGATTCACCAGCGGAAGTGACGTTGATCACTGCCGGTGGCGATCTGCGCAGCAACGTCGCTCGATGGATGGGACAAGTCATGAAGTCCACTCCCGACGACGCGGCGGTAGATCAAATGTTAGCGGACGCAGAAACTTTTGAAGTTTCAGGCAACAAGGCGCAGCGGTTTATCATTGATGGGGATTCCGCTGCGGAGCAATTTTCGATCGATGCGACCATCATTCCCACCGAAGGCGGCTTCAGTAAATTCGTCAAGATGACCGGACCACCGGCAACGGTAACCGAGCAGCGAGACGCAATGAAATCCTTCCTCGAATCGCTGTCCTTCTAAAACACCTCGACAACCAACGTCCAAATCAATCATGGCTACGGTCAATTCAACATCAAACGCACTCGCGGCTGAGAAGAGCACTACGCAGTTCAGCCCGCACACAGTGCTGACGGCGCTCGGTTCGCTCCGGATCACCGTCGCATTGTTCGCAGCTTCGTTGATCATTGTCCTCGTCGGGACACTGGCGCAAGACGAACTGAACATGCAAGCGGTCAAGGCGCGATACTTCTTGACCTGGATCGCGCTTGTGCGGATCGATGACTTTTTCCCGCAAGCGTTTTACAACCACAGCAGCCCCATTCCAGGCGTGATCCCGTTTCCCGGTGGGTCGTTGATCGGATTACTGTTGATGGTGAACTTGATCGCTGCCAAAGCGACACGATTCAAAATCAATGCTTCGGGTAGTCGCCTACTTGCCGGCACGATTTTTATTATCGCCGGTATCGTGGTGGCCGGTTTGATCGTTGCCAGTGGTCACAGCAGTGACGGATTGCAAGGCGCACCGCCGATCTCCTACATCGCGTTGTGGCGGTGCATGCAAGCGATCGCCATCGCGTCAGGCTTTGGGCTGGTCGCTTGGTCGATGGGCTTGAAGCATAAAGGCTTGCGTGTGCTCGGCTATGTCGTCGCTGCGATCATTCTTGGTGTGATCTGCTACACCTTGATCACCGGTGGTCGTATCGGTGATCCCGGAATGCGGATCGTATGGCAACTCGCCAAAGGCCTTTTGGCCGGTTTGATTTTGCTTGTCGGTTGCAACCTGTTGTTCGGCAAGCAGGGTGGCAACATGCTGTTGCACCTCGGCGTCGGCCTGCTGATGGTTGGGCAGTTTGCCTTTGGTGATCGTCAGTTGGAACAACGGATCAATTTGATCGAAGGCGAATCGACCAACACCTTGGTCAACTTGGATAAGGTCGAACTGAACTTTATCGTTTCGTCGGAAAGCGAAGACAAAGTGATCGCTGTGCCTTCGGAAAAACTGGTCGCAGCCAAGCGAAGCGGTCAGGCGATCAGCGATGACGCTTTGCCGGTCGACATCAAAGTATTGGACTACTTTAAGAACTCGCAGTTGCGCCGCGCTCCGAAGGAAAACAATCCGGCGACCGCCGGGATGGGACTGCAATATGTCGCTGTCGATGTCCGTCAACGTGGTGGTGCGGAATCCGAACAGAACATGGCCTCAGCCTATATCGAGTTGCTGGACAAAGAGAGTGGCGAGCCTTTGGGGACCCACTTGGTTAGCCAGTACTTGTCTGATTCGCGGCTGATCGATCCGATCAAATTTCCGATTGATGACTTTGATGAAGTCACCGTCGGGGAAACCACCTACAAGCTAGGGATGAAATACGGTCGCGAAGTCAAACCGTATTGGGTGCACCTGGAAGACGTTCAGCGACGCAATTACAGCGGGACCGAGACACCGCGTGATTACAGCAGCTACGTGCGTATCATCGATCCGGAAACCGGTGAAGACCGTCGTGAACGGGTTTGGATGAACAACCCACTGCGATATCGCGGTGAAACGTTCTTTCAAAGCAGCTACATCCCACTTGCCGGCGGCAAAGAAATGACCGGCTTACAGGTGGTTCGAAACAGCGGATGGCTGATTCCGTATGTCGCGTGCAGCATCATGGCTCTCGGCATGCTTGCCCACTTTACCGGTGTGTTGAAACGATTTGTCGGTCGTCGTGAACGCGAACGTGTCAAACAGATGGCGGGGCTTAGTAGCGAACAACAGCTTCGATTGAAGTCTTCCAAACCGATCATTTGGGCGTCTTTGATTGCCGGATTATTTGCCGTCGTGATGTTGGTTCCCCGGCAGGAAATCAGCAACCGGATGCGTCCGGCCAATCGCGACCAAAGCTACGACTTTTACACCGCTGGAAAGATCCCGATTCAGTTCGGCGGTCGCACGATGCCTTTGGATTCGTACGCACGATTCACACTTAAAGCGATTAGCACCCGAGAATCGTTACCGGTCGAAAACGCTCCCGATGCGATCAAAGAACGCGTCAACGGAAGCAAAATGTCGGCGATGCAGTGGCTGATGGAAGTCGCCAGCAACACCGATGAGCATGCCGAGATGCCGATGTTCCGTATAGACGCGGAAGAAGTTCGTAGTCAGCTTTCATTGCCTCGCCGTCAAAGCAAGCTCTATTCGCTTCGTGAGGTTTTGGAAAACTGGCAGGCGGCAATGAAGTTGGTGACCAACGCTCGGGCTAAAGATGCTGCGGAGCTGTCTTTCAAAGAACGCGAGTTGCTTGAGCTGGATCAACGCACCAGGGAATACACACGCGTTGCGGAAACGTTCCAGCTTCCGAGCATTCGTTCGACCGACTCTGACGGCATGCCGGAAGATTTGCCGCCGGAGCTGCGTGAACGCTTTCGACTGATGAATCTATTTCAACGAATGAAGCGTTTGGAAGACATGTCGGTCGCTCGAATTATTCCGCCGACCGACGCAGAGATCGCCGCAAGTGTGAACGATCCAAAATGGAAGCCTTTCGCATCCGCATTCTTCATGGAGTTGATGTCCGAGCCTGATGAGTCTCAAACGGCGACCGCTGCGTTTTCTCAAATGATCGATACCTATTCCGATAACAAAGCTGACTACGCGACTTTCAACGAGGCTGTTGATGCACAGTTGGCGCTTTCGAAACAGGAGCCGATTCCAGGTCTGAACATCCGTAAGATCGCCGTGGAGCGTTGGATGCAGAACAATTCGCCTCGCTGGATCGCGTTTATCTTCTACGTTGTCGCGTTAATTTTAGCGGTCGGTTTCTTTGCGTTTGGCAATCACGGCTTGCGTAATGCGACTTGGGGGATCCTGCTGATTACGTTCTTGGTTCACTCGATCACGTTGTGCTGCCGGATTTATATCACCGGGCGCGCACCGGTCATCAATCTGCACTCATCGGCCGTGTTCATCGGCTGGGCTGCCGTGCTTGGCGGGTTGGTGATCGACAGGATTTTCCGGCTGGGATTCGGCAACATGATGGCTGCCAAGGCCGGGGCACTTTCATCGTTAGTCGCCTATAGCTTGGACAAGAATGACACGATGCCCGTATTGGAAGCCGTGTTGGATACCCAGTTTTGGTTGACCACACACGTGATCAGTGTCGCGATGGGATATGTGGCGACGATGGTGGCGGGCCTGTTGGGAGTTTTGTATCTGTTCTCGACTTGGTTCGGCAAAGATGACAAAGCCAAGGACGTTTACCGGATGACTTACGGGGCAACCTGTTTTGGAATTCTCTTTAGCACCATCGGCACGATCTTAGGTGGGCTCTGGGCCGACGATAGCTGGGGACGCTTCTGGGGCTGGGATCCGAAAGAGAACGGCGCGCTGCTGATCGTGATTTGGAACGCTTTGATGCTGCATGCCCGTTGGGATGGCATGGTCAAAGGGCTTGGCTTTTCTGTCTTAGCCATCGCCGGCAATATCATCACCGCTTGGAGCTGGTTCGGAACGAACGAACTGGGGATCGGACTGCACGCTTATGGTTTCACCAAAGGCGTGATGTTCTGGTTCGGATGCTTTGTCGCTTCGCAGATCCTTTTCATTGCGGCTGGCATTGTTACCGGATCGATCCGAAAGGCAAAACCGACCGCATAGTTCCGTGTCGCATAAAAAAACTCTCCCCGGACTAGTGCTTCGTTCCATATGAAAACACGGGTTCGGGGCATCAGCCGACGGGCGTTAGTCCCGGTTATTGCACTGAAACCGTGGCTAACGCCATACGGCTAATCCTAAAATCGAGTTAGAACGAAGGAGAGTATCGTTTAAACGGCGAGATGTAGGCGCCGTTTCAGATTGCGCTGATTTTTTAACCAGCGAACGTTGCCCGTTACTTGTTCTCTTTCGCTTCCAGCAAGGGGCGGCGACCGAGGTTGCCGTAGCGGTGGAAGTCATACGAGATCGACTGTTCGAGGACATAGCGGAACGTTTCGACTTCGGGATCATCAACCACAGCTTCAGCCAGAACCGTCACAAAGGCTGTGCGGCAAGCATCGAACAGCTCTTCGCTAAGTGGCTTATCAGCACACAGCAGTCTTAAGCGATCAACCCGTCCGTCGGAGATCCTGGAGGCGAGCGCCGTATCAGATTCTTCGATCCACTCGATTCGCCAATCTGATTTTCCGAAGCGAGCCAGTGATAGTGCGGTGTGCTCGATCAAGCCTCGGTTAGGATCATTGCCATTCATCGAATACGTCGCGTGGCAATTCGATGCGGCGGCAGCCAACATCGAAAGGGCGATCTCAGTTGTCGTCTCTTCTCCCGTCAGGCGAACGCGCAATTGATGCGGTGGTCGGTAACGTCGCAAGTTGTCTTGCCCAACCAAAATCACATGGTCATGCGTTTGGTTTAGTGTTGTGACCGCGTAGTCGCTGGCAACCCGTGCAAAGCGTTCGATGCGAGCTGTATCGACTGACAAACCGTCTTCGTCGATGACGGTTTCGATCGCTTCAAGAACGCTTTCGATTTGCGGTAGCGGTTCTTTACGGGTTGATTTCGATTCCGCAATCGCGGTGTCGCTGTTTTCGACATGCATCAGCGGAAGGACGTAATGCGGTCCGCCAGCCTTGGCCCCTGGGCCATAGGCACTTTTTCCAATGCCGCCGAACGGTTGTCGTAGCACGATCGCACCAGTTGTCGGCCGGTTGATGTAAAGGTTGCCTGCCGGAATCGATTCTCGCCAAAGCTGCTGTTCCCGATCATCCAAGCTCTCTAGGCCGCTTGTCAGTCCATAGCCGGTTGACGCGACCCACTCGATTGCCTGTTCCAATTTGGAATACTTCATCACACCGAGCACCGGGCCGAATAACTCGGTGCTATGGGTGAAGCTGCCGGGGCGAACGTTCCATTTGATGCCCGGGGTATAGAGCTGCGGATTTTCGTCAACGAGCCGAGGCCGGACGAGCCATTCTTCACCGCTTTCGAGTTCCTTGATGCCCTGTTCAAGTTCACCCGAAGGTGGGCGAATCAGAGGGCCAAGTTTGGAATCCAGTTTCCAGGCTGACCCCACGGTCAAGCTTTTTGCGGCGTCGGCGAGAGCTTCGCGGAAGGATTTGTCCTCGTAAAGTTCCTGATCAAGAAGCAGCAGCGAGGTCGCACTGCACTTTTGGCCGCCGTGGCTGAACGCGCTGTGTAGCACGTGTTTGATTGCCAAGTCACGATCGCACATCGCACTGACAATGGTTGCGTTTTTGCCACCGGTTTCTGCGATCAGGTGCAGGTCGCTTCGCAGACGTAGCATCTCTTTGGCGGTTTCCGTTCCGCCGGTCAGGACAACCGCATCGATCCGCTTGTCGGACACCAATCGGCTGCCCGCGCCGGCACCGCTACAAGGGATAAACTGCAACACATTCGGCGACACGCCTGCGTCCCAGAAGCACTTGGCGATCATGTAAGCCGGCAGAACCGTATCACTGGCCGGTTTCAAAATGACGGTATTGCCAGCCGCCAAGGCCGCCGCGATCCCACCACACGGGATTGCCAGTGGGAAGTTCCAAGGGCTAATGACTGCGACGGTTCCACGCGGCCGGCATGTCAGGTTGTCTCGGGTCAGATATTCTTTTGCTGTTAGCGGATAGAACTCGGTAAAGTCGATCGCTTCGCTGACTTCGGGGTCGGCTTCGGTGATGATCTTTCCGCCATCGAGCATCATTGAACCGATCAAATCACCGCGACGTTCTCGCATCAGCTGCGCTGCGGCACGCAGCAAGTCATTGCGATGTTCCCATGTGGTCGATCGCCAGTTATCAGGATCTTGATCGGCGATGGTGATTGCGTCGTCGACGTCTTGGTCGGTTGCCATCGTAAAGCGACAGGAAACGACTTCGGGACGCGAGGGATCAAACGATTCACGTTGGCGGCGTTGGCCATCCGGTTCGCGGGTTTCGTAGCCGATCTTTAGTGGCACCTCGATGTCTTCATCGCTTTGGTTGCTCCAGCGATTGACGATTGCTTTCGCCCATTGACTGTGATGTGGCAGTGACCAATCGGTATCAGGTTCGTTGACATAGTTCGACCAGTGATCGGCCGCGGCAGGCTGTTTGGCAGGTGCGAATCGGTCTTGCTGACGTCGTGGGCTGGTGTCGATATCGTCGATCAAGTCCAACGCCGATTTAAAGCCATCGGCCAAAGCCATCCAGGTGCTCGAATCCGGTGTCAGATGGAACGAGTAACGTAGGAAGTTTTCCGGACCGGTGTTTTCATCGAGTCGACGAATCAGGTAACCGATCGCGTTTAGAAAGTCTTCGCGTTTACAGGCCGGTGCGTACAGCAGCATCCTTGGGGTGGATTCAAACAACGCTCGACGCTGATGGTTTGCCATGCCTTCGAGCATTTCAAATTGCATGTAATCAAGCGCCGTTCCGGTCAGCGATTCTCCTGGCCGGAATGCATTGTCATCGTCGATCCGTTTCGTGCGTGCACCCCACAATAGTGCCAGCGAGATGTCAAACAGGTTGTGACTGGCAACACCGATACGAACGTGACCGGAGCCAGCTGCCTCGATCAACAGGCGAAGCATCCGTTTGAAGTTCGCGTCGGTATGTAGCTTTTGATCAAAGGGCGTTTGAGGCAGACCGATAAGGGATGCTTCGACGCGTTCCATTTCCATGTTCGCGCCTTTGACCAATCGAATCGTGATCGGTCGTCCGCCAGCTTTGACCCGCTCGGCTGACCAAGCGATTAGGTCCGCAAGTACACCGTAGGAATCAGGAACGTAAGCCTGTAGTGCGATGCCCGCACGGGCTTGTTCCAGTCCCGGGCGTGAGAGGGCTTTGCGAAAGACATCTGCGGTCAAATGAAGATCGCGATACTCTTCCATGTCCAAGTAAACGAATTTGGACGAACTTTGCCCATTGGACGTAAACCGTTCACGCACGGCGGCTCGGTATAGCAATTCCATCCGGTCGGCAACGATTCGAACGGTTTGGTCACGAGCGATCGTCGATACTTGACTGTAGACAGTTGAAAGCTTGACGCTGATACACGCGATTTCCGGCATTTGCAAAGCGTGCAAGTAATGATGTAACCGGTGCTCGGCTTCGTCTTCGCCCAGCAATGCTTCGCCCAGGAAGTTGACGTTCATCAACACGCCGGACTCTTGTCGTGCGGCGAGGTGTTCGCGAAGTCGGCTTTCTTCGGCGGGCAGAATGACGTTCGCGGTTTCCTGCCGCATTTTGTCTTTGACCATGGGGACGGCAACACCGGGAAGGTAGCCGCCAAAGGTTTGGAATCCCCGCAACATCGTTTGTTCCAGCGGACTGAAAAAACGCGGGATGCCCTGAATGTCCAACAGGTGTGTTAGCTGGTCGGCAACACGAGCGGAGCTGTGTGTCCGGAACGCTTGGTCCGTCATTTCGACCAAGGTTGCCTTGTCCTCGGGATGCTGAATCATCCGCGACAGTTCGGCCTGTTGCCGCTGTTCTTGCGGTGACTGCAGCTCGTGCGATCGGTTCAGCAGAGCTTTTGCCATCGCGATCGCCGCGTCGGCATCGTTGCCGTGTTGATCGGCAATCGAAAGAAGCTCATCAAGGTCCAGCATTGGGGTCGCAACAGGCATCATGTTCTCCTTGGGTGAAGATCCATCTTAACACTGCAATGCAGATTGCAAGCCAACCCAAGATCGAAGCCCAGACAACTGGACGCGCAGCCCCTTTACCTTTGTCGAATGGCCGGACCACCGCTGTACGGCGCCGTATCGCGGATCTCCGCCCGGGGGTCTGCTGCGATTGATACCGAAGGCGAAGAAGGCAAAAAGACTTGATTAAAAAGCCCAAGTGAACGCCCCGGCGGATCGACGAAAGCAGTGATCTGTCCCGACGGGACGGACTGCCCATCGGTCCACCCCAACTCCTTGCCGTAGCCATATAGGGCTACCCCGGGGCCAAGCGAATCACGGATACGATGACAGATACCGGTCAGCGTGGTGGTTTCATCGATGATCTCGAAATGCACCGCCGCTAGCTTGCATTCAATTCCGTTAGGGCTGGCGATCACTTGGGGATCAAGTTTCAACCCCAATTGATCACGCATCCGAATCAGGACCCTTTGTGGAAGACCCAAATCAGTTGCCTGAATCTCGCCTACCGCACTTACCCAACCCCCTGGGGTAATTTTGCAGCGACTCATATGGATATCCGCTTTCCCAACAACACGGTACCGCAGGCTGCGTGTCAGATCGACCAACTGCACGTTGTTCAACGAGCATCCACCCAAATCTAGCGTCCAGCCTTCGGGGGTTTCGGTGCACTTTAGCGTTCCAGTTAGCAAGGCTTCGTTGCCAAGCTTCGCTGCAGTTGGCAGGTATTCCGCGACCGCGGAGCAGGGCAGGGCGGTCCCATCGGTCGATAGCACCACACGGCTAAGTGGTTGTTCACCGGCCCGGTCGCGAAAGATCTCCGCGCGGATGCTGGGTTGATTGGGGTCCATACGGTCACGCGCTTCGATGACCAGTCGTACGCCATCTTTTTCTGGCGCCACGTCGGCCTTCAAGTGATTGAACGGAAGCGATCCAGTGGCGCTGACGATGCTGACGTCACGCGCCTCGACTTTGATGGGCAACGTTGTTTTGCTGGGGGATGACAGCATTCGATCGTGAACCAGCGACCAAGCTCGTCCGAGTCCCGAAGACCGAAGCGTCACTTGGTGTAGTAGCATCCCGATCTGCCGTTCCCCCCGGTAGTAGTCAACCAAGCGGATTTCAGCGACCGTCGCGTTGGTTTCGGGATCGTCCAGGCGGACGTTTTGCAAGGCATATTTTCCTGGTGCGACTTGGTCGAAATCGTCGATGTGAACGATCAGGCCGGTTTCGCGTCCCAGTTCATATTCGATCCGAGTAAGCTGGCGGTGCGTGTACCAAGGCGTCCACGTGACCAACACGGTTGATAAAACTAAGAAGGTGGGCACCGCGCAGCAGAAAACGAACAACAATCGAGCGATCGCTCGCTGGGTTCGTTCATGCATCCATGCACCTATCTAAGATGATTGCAGCCGGCTTACCGATTTTAAGTTTCCCGCCCCTGTCACCGGTAGACCGGTTTCCATGTTACGCACGATTCGGTCGCAATGGTTTTTGATAGCACTTGCGATCGTGTACCTGGTGGGGCATTTCGGAGCCGAACAATTCGTCGACCTTGCTAGCAAAAGTGGGTTGCGTTCGGTGATTCTCTTATGCGTCATGTGGGCGATGGGAATTACCCTTCGTCCAGACGCGATCGGACGCAGCGTTCGGCATCCTTCGGCAAGCCTTCTTGCGATCGGGATGAACATGATCGGCGTGCCGCTACTGTGCCTGCCGGCGATGTGGTCACTGCCAACGGAGTATGCCGGTGGTCTTTTCGTCGCCGGCTTGGTGCCGTGCACGCTAGCATCCGCATCGGTCTGGACACGCAAAGCTGGCGGTGATGATTCGATCGCGATGGTAACGACGGTGGTGACCAACCTGGCCTGTATCGCGATCGTTCCGATGGGAGTTCAGATCGTGCTGGCGATGCAAACTCGAGTTGCACCGTTGGCTCAGATGGAAAAGTTGCTTTGGTTCGTGGTTTTGCCGTTGGTCGTCGCCCAACTGATGCGGCGGATGGGGCTCGCCGCGTGGGCGGATCGCAACAAAAAGCGACTTTCGTTATTCGCCCAAATGGGAATTCTGGCGATGGTGTTTTTCGGGGCCATTGTCAGCCAAAGCTATGGAGACCGTGGTTCGGCCGGCGACGCGATCGTGATCGTCAGCGTGATCATTGCCGCTGTCTCGGTGCACCTAGCCGCGTTGACGATTGCGTACCTCTGGGCGCGAGTGATCAAGCTTCCGCGTGAGGAGCAGATCGCTGTCAGTTTCGCCGGAAGCCAAAAGACGTTGATGGTGGGATTGCAGATCGCAATCGATTGCGGCGTCAGCGTCTTACCGATGATGATTTATCACATCGGTCAATTGATTTGCGACACAATCGTCGCCAGCCGGTTTCGCAAGTGTGAACCTCATCCGCCGCAGGATGAAAGTCTCTGATCAGATGAGTGTTCCCAGATTCCCAACCACTAATCTTCGCTAATTGAACACTGATGGAGACTATGGACAGTCACAACGGAAAGTTTTTGTGCAGCAGTACTTGATTCGTGCGCACGCACCGTTCGCTGGTGCTAGAGCGTCGAGGCTCTGCTTCTGAGTCAGCAAGGCTAATCGCGGGCCGCATAGATCGATGCTTCGTCCAGTGTGATTACGCCTTGAAAGGCTTTGGCCAAAGCACTGATACGCAATGTGCGCATGCCTTCTTTGATGGCTTGTCGTTTGATTTCATCGGCCGAGGCATTTTCGAAAACTCGGTCCCGAATGTTGCCCGTCATTTCAAGCATTTCAAAAATCGCGATACGACCTTTGGAACCCGATCCGTTGCACTTGACGCAACCCTGCCCACGACAGAACGTCGCTTTGGCAGCTTGTTCTTCTGGGATACGAAGCGACTTCAGTTGTGCCGCCGAAATCTGAACCGGCGTTCGGCAGTGCTGGCAGATCCGACGCACCAATCGTTGGGCAATGATCAGATTCAGTGCCGAGTTGATCAGGAATGGTTCGACATCCATTTCACGCAGCCGGGCGATTGCCGACGCGGTGTCGTTGGTATGCAGCGTTGATAGGACCATGTGTCCGGTCAATGCCGCTTGGAACGATGTCTTTGCCGTTTCGGTATCACGAATTTCGCCCACCAGGATGACGTCGGGGTCTTGGCGAAGCAAAAGCCGCAGGACTTGTGGGAAGTCCATGTTCAATTCGCGGCGGACATTGATCTGTGTGATCCCGAACACTTCGAATTCGACAGGATCTTCGATCGTCGAAACGTTGCGATCCATTCGGTTGAGTTGATTGAGTGCCGAATAGAGGGTGGTTGTTTTGCCGCTTCCTGTCGGACCGGTGACCAAGATCATGCCGTCGGGTCGAGCGGTCGCGTTGTTCATCAACTGGGACTCTTTGGCGGTCATGCCCAGTTTTGTCAGGTCGGCTTTCAAGCCGGTGGCGTCGACGACACGCAAAACAATTTTTTCGCCAAAGCGAGTTGGGACCGAAGAGACACGATAGTCGATCGATCGGTCTTCGATCTTCAGCCTGAGCCGTCCTTCCTGGGGGCGTCGACGTTCGGCGATGTCCAATTCTGACAGGATCTTCACACGCGAAGAAATCGCGGGGTAGTCCGCCGACGGTCCGGCGGCAATTTGCGATAAAGTCCCGTCGACGCGCATCCGAACACGGAATGCTTGTTCGAAGGGTTCGAAGTGAATATCCGACGCACCGGCTTTAAGAGCCTTGACAAAAACGGAGTCACAAAACGCAATGTTTTCGGCGCCGGATTTGTCCGACGCGACGGCATCACGATCTGAATCCAGGCTGGACTTGACGGTAGGATTGATCGGTGGCGGCTGGTTCATGGTCGCTGGCCGTTAAGTTTTGAATTCGACGGCGGGGTTCCTAGAAATGGAGGGTTGTGAGATTCTGACGGTATGAATGCGAACGATTTTGAAAAGTATGACGGGCTGATTTTTGATTGTGACGGCACATTGGCAGATTCGATGCCGTTGCATTACGTCGCCTGGCGAGAAACTCTCCTTCGTTACGGGATAGAGTTCAGCAACGACCGATTTTACGCGATGGGAGGTATGCCCAGTGCGTCCATCGTGCAGATCTTGGCTGAGGAGCAAAATGTGGTCGTTGACGCGCCAAGCGTTGCCGATGAGAAAGAGGCAGCGTTTACGGAACTGATCGTCCAGGTGCAGCCCAAAGTTGCTGTTTGCGAGGTTGCCAAGGCATTTCACAAGAAAAAGCCGATGGCTGTTGCCAGTGGTAGCGGTCGTGACATCGTCAACCGGCAGCTGAATGCATTGGCGATCGCCGATCTGTTTTCAACGATTGTTGCCAGCGAAGACACCGATCGTCATAAACCTGAACCGGATGTCTTTTTGGAAGCCGCGGCAAGGTTGGGCGTCAATCCTGAACGCTGCGTCGTTTTCGAAGATTCGCCGCTCGGTTTTCAAGCCGCCGAAGCTGCCGGGATGGACTGGATCGATGTTCGGTAAGTGACGTTCGGTAAGGGCAGGGAAGTGTGATCGGGCGGACGTGTCACGATCATTCACCCCCAAGTGACTGATCGAACGTGCTATGGTTTGACTCCACGTTCGCGCCCGTCCGGTGTTCCATTGGTGCCTGTCCAACGATGACCGACCATCATTCCCACGACGTCTCATCGCTTGAAGCCGGCAAATTCCTTCCTGGAATTTCGCTGCCGCTGCAGGTATCCGAAGGTGGGCCGTCGAGGCATGCCTTTGATGGTTTTGTTCCGTTGCAAGTGGACGGACTTAGTCCTCTCGCGAAGAAGAATCTTTATCAGTCTTTCGCAGACGTCGTGCAATCACTCGATCAGTTGCATCAACAGTGGCGAGCATTCGGCAATGTGACGTTAAAGTCATTTCACAATCGCGGAACCGCGTCGGAGCCATTGGCGACATTGTGGATCGATTCCGGGAAACCGGATGACGTCCATTCGGGCGATCCCGAGTCGATGTACTTCACCGAAGACCGCTTGCGGCATGGGAAACCTGCAACCCCGTCAGACGACTGGTACGCATTGGGGATCGTCCTGGCCGAAGTCGCGTTGGGAACCGCGGCGGTTGCAAAGATTTGGCAACTCTGCCGACAAGATGGCAAGTTCACCGAAAAGCTTTTGAAAAACCTAAAGCGATCGCGCGGCAATCATGCGATCCGCAAAACGGCGATTCGTCTGATCGAAAGTTCGTTGGCACAGTCAGTCGAGCCACAGAAGTTCGCTATCCGAATCGCAAGCCAGCAAACCAACCGCACAGCACTGCGAATTTCCTTCGCGGCAAGCCTCCTGACGCTTTTCCTGACTTGTGGCAGTTTGTACTTGAGCAATCAAGCAATCAAACAGCGCCAGCAGGAGCTTCAGAATATGGAAACGATGCTGAAGGAAACCGAAGGCAAGATCGCGGAGCTAGAGCAGGCAGCCGCCCAGCAAAAGCTTCAGCCGCCACCGGAACCACCGCCGAACGTTCCACAGCCTCCCGTGGTCAATCCGGAGATCCGACAACAGCGACGTTGGCAAAACGAGATCGCCGGTCTGGCATTGATGGAAGCGATCGCACAAGCGGAAGCTTCCACACCCGACGGCGAGTCCTTTCCCAATGGGTGGGTGCAGAGCTTACGGCAAGTGGCGGCGATGAAGGGACAGAAACAGTGGCGTCTGTTTGATCAGCCACTGCGGCTCCGGGTGCAGCGTTTTGTCGACGAACCTTGGGACCGTGTCGGATATGAAAATGTGGTTTCTCGGATTGATGCTTTAAATGAAGCGCACTCACGCTGGTCGACTTGGGCACGAAGTGATAAGTCACTCGACCGGATCAAGGAACAGCATTCTTTGATGGCGTCAGGACGCGTGAAGGATTTCCTTGGCGATTGGTTAGCCCAAGCCATCGAGACTCGTCAGTTCGAATTGGAAATCGTGAACGCGGCAAACCCGAATGCGATCGAAGGGGTCAATCACGTGGTGGGATTTGAAACGTCCAATGATTCCGAATCCAAGAAATGGGATTGGACGGTTTCCGAAGGGGAGCGTGCGACCACGACATTGAAGGTCGACAGCTATCTTGCCGGTGATCGGATGCGAGTCTGGCTGCAGATCGATGGAACGTTGTGGAATTCGACGGTCATTGATCACACGTTTGCCAGTCCACTGCTGTTGTGGCAATTATCAAAAAACTTGAAACTCGAAGACAGTGCCAGCGGCTATGCCTTATGGGTTTACGCCGACGCTCCGTACGGTCCGCCCATCAAACTTGAAACCTTGACGCTGACCGGCAGCGAGTTGGAATCAAATGGCACGCCAAGTTCGATTGGTCAGAAAGTCGTCGACCCGTTGGAATCATTGCCGTTCTAGAATGAACGGTTATGAATGGGGTGATGCAGGCAGTCTGGCGTTGACGTCGATCGCATCCACGCAATTTCGAAGTGCTACCGAGTATCCGGCCGCGGTTAGATATCGCTACAAAATCAAACAAAGATCATGAAGTCAAAACTCATATTCACGTTGGCGTTTGGCGCATTGTTGTTTTTCGCTGGCAACACGATCGCCGAAAATACGAGCGACTGGCTGAACGTTGATTCCGAAACTGCGAAGTCGAGCAAGAAAATCGATGAACGCGAACTCGGTAAACGCTACCCGGTTGGGAAGAGCTGGGCCGCAACCAAAGTGCTTCGTCTGCAAGGTTTGGCGGTCAATGAAAACTGGGGAATCGAAGGACGAACGAATGTTGTCTATACCAACCGCTACTCCGGGAAGACAACGGTTCTGGACAACCGCTTAGGCGACATCACATTTGAAATCCAAGTCTTGGAGGCATCGCAGCAGCGGATTGTCAGCGAGAAACGGCTGCGAGTGGCTGACTTTAGCGACGCGTCGCCAATTCTGAAAATTGGATTGGAACAACTACTGGATGTCACGCGAACGGCAGTCCCTCCCGCTGACGTTGCTTACAAGCTGTTGGTGACGTACGGCAAAGTTGATCCGCGTTATGAAAAAGCATTGACGCGTCTGGCCGAAGTCGGCGGATTTGATGTTGAGCGATTGACGCAAATTGCAGAAGCTCGGTTGGTCGAAGACCCCGAACAGTATTCTGGATGCACTTTCGAAGTCATTTGGTCGAATGGTTTAGGCATCACAAAAGTTCGGCAGACCGCTGGTCCTGTCACTGTCAAGCTTGATGACATTCGGCGTTGGGCCCAAGCGGCAGATCCTTTGCTGGATTACTACGTCATGGAAAATGCGAATCGGCCAGTCAACGATAGCTGGGAAGTCAGTGCCGACAATGCAAGTTCAATGCTCGTTCATGGCGGTGGGACTTCCGAAGGTGAGCTGAAACTTCGTTACCTTCGCGATGCGATTTATGACGGCAAGACCTGTCGTCAGTTGGCGATCCAGTCCGGAGATTTGACATTGATGTTGGATCACAACGCGAAAGCCTATGATGCGCGGGTGCGAGGGATACAAGGAAGAGTCTACTTCGGAAAAGACGATTACCTAATCCTGCAAGCCAACGGCAACTGTGACATTAAGGCAAACGTGCGTAGCAAAAATCACTTGCTCTTTGGCACAAAGTGGCAGCGCGACGTGCAAACCGATTTCCGCTACGAAGCCAAATTGCTTAGCAATAACTGAGTACGTGTAGTCAACCCAAGATGATGAACCCAGCGTGGTGAGTTGTTCTCTGTGAATATCTGTCCTAGTTGTCAACGAACCATCGATTCAGGTGCTCAGGTTAGGGCAGGGCAGGGGAGTGGTGTTTGCAGCGAGTGTGAATTTCCGCTGTCGCGACTGATCGCTTTGAAGGCCCGCTCGGGATTCGAAGCAAACTTCGGCTCAAGCGTTTCGGTAGCCGAATCAGCATCTGAACGGTCCGTTGTTCAGCGGCCTGCGATTGAATACCAGAACGCCAGTGAAGTCATCTCGCTGGATCGCGAAGTTGTCATCGGTCGAGAGCCAGTAAAAGCCGATGGCGTTGAGACTCGTGCAATTCGGCACCGCGAACTGAGTCCGGTGCATGCGCTCGTCTTGATTGACGCGAAGGACAGGAAATGGATTTGCCGGATTGCCTCGGATGCTGGACTGTTCATCGACGGGCGACCTGTCACGGCCGGTTTGTTGTTGCCCGGGACCGTTGTGCAGTTGGGACCGTTGGCTTGGCGGGTTGATCATGATGCGGAACGTCTGCATCCGGTTCGCCCTATCGCCGGGTTTGATCTAGCGATTGATGCAGAAGTGCCCGGTCGACTTTGCCCGACCAAGCTTGCCATACGCCATGGGCAGATGACCGCAATCGTCGGCCCTAGCGGCTGTGGGAAATCAACGTTGTTGGAGACCATCCGCGATGGTAGCGGACTGAAGAACGATGTTGATGTCCGTGGCCGAGTCTATTTCGTACCGCAAAAAGATTTGGTTCATTCGGATCTGCGATTGGGCGACGCACTCGAATCGATCGGCCAGATCTACGGACGTGAGATTCTGCCCTATGAGATCGATGAAGCTTTAGACGCGGTCGGATTGCCGATCGAAGCGAAGCACCGATTTCCGAGTCAGCTTAGTGGTGGGCAATTGCGCCGCTTTCGGATCGCGGGTGCGTTGTTGAGTGGTGCCGGTGTGATTGTTCTTGATGAACCCGATAGCGGTTTAGATCACCAAACGGCCGACGAAATTATCTCACTGCTTCGGTCCTTATCTGTCTGTGGCGCGAGCATTGTTGCGGTAACACATCACCGGCATGTGTTGGCCAAATTCGATCGCGTGATTGAAATGGCGACGAGCGATCAGGGCGGTTGTGTCTTGGAGGCCGAATCGGCATCGACTCAGTCACCCTTGGTGCCGGTGCCCGATGATGACTTGACCGAACGCATCGGCGGGTTTCGCCGATTGAGAATCCTGTTGCGACGTGAGCGTCAAAAGTTAACTTCACCGAAACTCGTATGGCTTCGCTTCGGACCGCTGTCGCTTCCACAGTTGGTTGTCAGCCTGCTGATGGTTCCTATGTTATTTGCGATCGCGGTGGCGATCAGTGTCCCGACAGATCCAGATCGGGATGTCCTTGATGGTCTTTACGGTGCAATAGCACCGATGACGCGGTTGGGGTTCATGGCGGTGGTTTCGGTGATTTGGATGTCCGCAAGTGGCAGCCACTTGTCGATCACACGCGACCGCGAATTGATTGACTACGAACGCTCGCATGGCATCGGTGATGCTGCCATGCTGTTTTCGAAGTCGCTCGTGTTGGCGATAGCAGGCGTGCTGCAAACGCTCGTCTTTGCGGTTTTGCTGGACTTGATCCGCTATCGATATCTTGACCTGTCATACTTTGTCGATGAGCGTGCAAGCCAGCTTGTCGGTGTCGCCTTGTGTTTGGTTCTGGTGTCAATCGCGGCAACGATGTTAGGGGTGTTGATATCCGTTGTCGCTGGGCGGACGCCATTATTGGCAGCGGCAATGCTACCGGTCATCATGATGGTACAAATCCTTTTTAGTGTCCCATTTGCCGTTTCGAATCCCGACGGATATGAACCCCTAGCGGACTATGATCGTTTGACAGTCATCTCCGACGATGGTGGTGAAAGTGTTACAGCAGATAGCGAAGATGAATTTGCGTGGGAAGATGAAGTCGAGCCGGAACCACTATGGCTGACTTCGTTGATTTCCTACACGACATTGTCTCGTTACGGTGACAAGTGGCTGCGCAGTTTTGCGGTCAGTCCCGAGCCACCCGAAAATGCATCGACCGTACAGTGGCGTTCGGCGGAAACTTTGCTGGGGCTGACATTCGGGTGCTTTGCGATGGCGTTTGCGACGCTAAAACTTCAAATCAAACGATTGGGACGACCTCGTCAGTTGCGACTCGCTAGCGCTAGTGCAGCGCTAGTAGGGTGGCTTGTCTTTGGTTTGCTTATTTGTGGTTCCGTTGGGATTGAACATGCCGCGGGGCAGGATTCGGAATCTTCAAATCAAGTCATTGCCATTGAGATAACCGATGGACGATATGACCAGAATGCGATTGTCGAAGCATTCGGTGGTCGTGCGGAATCGAAGCCTCGATTGCGCACTCTTGATGGCCAAGACCGTTTGGGATTGGTCGCGTTAGAGTTGGTAGGCAAGATCAAGTTCTCGCTAAATGACCAGATGCTAAAAATCGAACTTGTCAAAACGCCGAAATGGGAATTGATGCGGCACCTTGCGCCGCCGCAGCTTGTCGGACGAGATGAAGCGATCGGCAAAAATGATGTCGTCGTTTTTGTTCATGGCCTTGAAGGCGGCGCGAGCACGTTCGCAGCGGCTCAGAAAGAGCTTGATGCGCAGGACATCGCGTGGATGCGATTTGAGTATCCCAACGACGGCCCGCCTGATGAAATCGGTGCGATGTTGGCGCAGACGCTTGAGCAATTCCACGACGACAGTCCACGAAGTCGTTTGCATTTGGTTGCCCATTCCCTGGGTGGATTGGTGTCCCTGTCGGCGGTCACGCACGAGTCCGCTCCGCACAACGCGATCGACAACGTGTTTACCCTGGGGACACCGTTCGGCGGTTCCACGTTGGCGTCCTTTCATGACGAGTTGGAACTGTTTGATGTGTTGTTCCGCTTGGCAACGGTCACACGTGGTGCATTGAACACCGTCGCGGATGGTCAGGGCGAAGCGGCGCAGGCGTTGCGACCGGGCAGCGATTTTTTGCGGGACTTACTGGCGAGGCCTCGACCCGCGGGCGTCGACTTTCACGTCGCCGCCGGCACCAAAAGTTTCCTGACCGACCAGCGGCGCGAGCAACTTTCGAAGTCGCTTCCCCAAGAATTGAAACGATTGAGAATCGATCCGAAATACGCTGAGCGGCTTGAGAAGCTACTGCAGGCGGACGAGTTAGATGACGGAGCTGGCGACGGAGCGGTCAGTATTGATAGTGCGATGTTGTTGCCGAATCCCCAGTCTCGGGTTGAGTTTCCGTTGACCCACCTGGGTTTGGTCAGCGACAAGGCGCCGTTGCGGTGGGTTTTGGAAACGGCGGGGTTGCAGTCGACTAAGTAGCCCTATCAGCCGCACCGCGTTAGCGGCGGTTTTCGGATGGACAACCGGGGCTAACGCCCATCGGCTAATCGGAAGACCATCTTCTTATGAGCCGCACCGCGTTAGCGGCGGTTTTCGCACGGACAACCGGGGCAAATGCCCATCGGCTAATCGGAAGACCAGATTCTTATAAAACCCACCGCAAAAACGTTTCGTACCCCCGGTTCCCTCATTTGAGGGGCGCGGCGATTGGAATGGTCCTGTGACCGTGCATCGGACGCGGGGGGCGATACCGGTTGGGGGAGTCACGGTTGACTATTGGCTGTGAATTTGCGGTCCGAGTGTGACTTTGGCCCAATTTTCGCACTCAAAGAGCCGCTTTCTCCATTTACAACATCCCGGTATGCCTCTTACACTGCCGGGCTTTCCCGCGACCGCTATAGGTGTGCTCGCACGGGTCGCGGGTTTACCCAGATTGCCAACCACCTTTGGCGATGCTGTCCCGGCCCCCCTGGCCAGCGTCAGGAACCTTGTTTTTGACGTTTGTGACTCCTGGTAATTAACCCAAGATAATTGTTTACCCCCTGATTTCGCGTGTTTGATTCCCTTTCCGAAGGTTTGCAGTCGGCGTTCAAAAGCTTGCGTGGCAAAGGCAAGCTGACCGAAGGCAATATGCGCGAAGGGCTGGATATCGTTCAGCGATCACTGCTGGAGGCGGATGTCAGCTATCCCGTCGTCCAGGAATTCATGGGGCACGTTTCCGACCGAGCGTTGGGCAAAAAGGTTTTGCTCAGCTTGCGTCCGGAAGAAGAGCTGGTTCGCATCGTCCACAGCGAACTGGTTTCGATTTTAGGGCCTGTCGACCCTTCGATTCACCTGAAGAAAGACGCGCCCACGATCATCATGCTCTGCGGTTTGCAGGGTAGCGGTAAAACGACCACCTGCGGAAAGCTCTCGCAGCTGCTTGTCGAGCAAGGTGTGACGCCGACGTTGGTTGCGGCCGACTTGCAGCGTCCGGCCGCGATCGAGCAATTAAAGGTGGTCGGTGAGCAGGTCGGCGTGCCGGTCTACACCGAACCAGACAACAAAAACCCCGTTGAGGTTTGCAAAAACGGCGTTGCCAAGGCGAAAGCCGATGGCTCACGCGTCGTTATCCTTGATACCGCGGGTCGTTTGGCAATCGACGAAGAGTTGATGGCCGAGCTTCAGAAGATTGACAATAAGGTTGGCCCCGACCAAGTCTACTTGGTTGTTGACGGCATGACCGGTCAAGACGCTGTTAACAGTGCCGATGCGTTTAACAAGGCGTTGGAGCTTGACGGTGTCATCATGACCAAGCTCGATGGCGATGCCCGTGGTGGGGCGTTGTTATCGGTCAAGCATGTCACCGGGGTGCCGATCAAGTTCATCGGGACTGGCGAGCATCTCGACGCGCTGGAACCCTTCCGTCCGGAGGGAATGGCGGGCCGGATCTTGCAGATGGGCGATATCGTCGCCGCCGCTGCAGAAGCTCACCGAATCGTCGATGAAAAGGAGCGTGAGGAACTGGAAGCGAAGATGGCTTCCGGCGAGTTCACGCTCGACGATTTCAAGAACATGATGGAAAAAGTCGCTCGGCCTGGTTTGATGGGCCGAATGATGAGCTTGATGCCCGGAATGGGGCAATTCAAGGAAGCACTGGAAAGCGAAGAAGCTGCCGGTGGGATCCGCCAAACGATTGGTGCGATCAACAGTATGACGGCAGCCGAACGGCGCAACCCCAAGATTATCGATGCCGCACGGCGGACTCGGATCGCGAAAGGGGCCGGCGTTCAAACGCCCTTGATCAGCCAGCTGGTCAAGCAATTCGAAGTCATGAAGCCTTTGATGCAGAACATGGCAGGCGGTTCAACAATGGACCGAGCTAAGATGATGCAGCAGCTTCAAGGCGCGATGACCAGCGGCAATGGCTCGCTGGATTCGATGCGGGTCAAAAAAAGCACGGGCAAGCGATTGTCCAATGCCGAAAGGGCCAAGCTAAAGAAAGAGCGTGACAAACAGAAACGCAAAATGAAACGCAACAAGAAATAGCGTTTTGAACCGATAATCAAATACACCTTTTTTCCTACTTAGTGAGTTTGAAATGGCAGTTCGAATCCGTCTGAAAAAGATGGGTCGCACCCACCGACCGTTCTTCCGCGTTTGCGCGATGGATCAACGTTCGCCACGTGACGGACGGGTGATCGAAGAGTTGGGTTACTACGACCCCATGTGCCCCGAAACCGATGCTCGCGTCCAATTGAAGGCCGAACGCGTCGATCACTGGTTGAGCGTTGGTGCTCAGCCAAGTGAGAAGGTCGCTGTGCTGATCAAAAAGTACGGTAGCAACGGAACCCACTTGGATGCCCAAAAAGAAGCTCTCGAGCGATTGGGTAAGCGAAAAGAATACACCCCCGCACCGCCTGCACCACCGAAACCGGCTGCTCAAGAAGCTCCTGCCGAAGAAGCGGCTGCAGAAGCTCCCGCCGAAGGTGATGCTGCTGCGGAAACCGAAGCGGCTGCAGAGTAGTCGTCCAAGCGGTTTGTTGGTTTGTCTTTGATCGCCGTGAGAGGTTGATTCGATGCGATTCGACATCGTCACACTGTTCCCGGCGATCTTTGATGGCTACCTAACGCAGAGTTTGCTGGAAAAGGCGATCGCGAAAGATATCGTCCAAATCCACCGGCATGATCTGCGCGATTGGGCTGCTGACACACCACACCGCAAAGTCGATGACCGTCCATTTGGTGGCGGGCCTGGGATGCTGTTGCAAGTCGATGTGACAGTGCCTTGTGTCGAAGACGTTGACCGAATGGTTGCGACCCCGGCGCGAAAAATTTTGTTGACCCCACAGGGCAAACGTTTCGATCAGCGAATGGCAGAAGATTTTGCCACGAGCGAGCGGTTGATGTTGCTCTGCGGACGCTACGAAGGGTTCGATCAACGGGTGATCGATATCCTTGAGCCCGAAGAGGTCAGCATTGGTGATTTCGTCCTCAACGGAGGCGAAGTCGCCGCGATGACAATCATCGATGGCGTCGTCCGGCTATTGCCAGGCGTGCTGGGCGATGAGAACAGTAACATTGATGATTCGTTCAGCCGAGGAAATCGGTTGCTCGAATTTCCACAATACACCCGACCAAGGGATTATCGCGGACATAACGTCCCCGAGGTTCTATTAAGCGGAAACCACGAAGCTATCGCCGAGTGGAGAAGCCAACAGAGCCGAATCCGAACTGAACAGCGACGCTCGGATTTACTGAGCGACTGAATCAACATTTCGATCATCAACCGACCAATAACCTGATTTAGTGAAGGGCTTTTAGCGATGAGCCAAGCGATCCTAGAAAAAGTCGAACAATCCTCGATGAAGGAAAATCCGCCCAAGTTTGAAATCGGCGATACCGTCGATGTTCACTTGCGGATTCTTGAAGGCAACAAAGAGCGAATCCAAGTTTTCACCGGTGTCGTGATCGCGATTAGCGGTAGCGGATCGAAAGAGATGTTCACCGTTCGACGAATCGTTGCCGGTGAAGGTGTGGAGCGTAAGTTCCCAATCCACAGCCCACGTATCGAGAAAGTCGAAGTGAAACGCAGCAGCGTCGTTCGCCGTGCGAAGCTTTACTTCTTGCGTCAACGTGTTGGTAAGGCTGTCCGTTTGAAAGAACGTCGTCGATCCTAATCGCATCTAGGCGATTCGCTTCGCACATCGCGAAGCAGCTGTTAAAACGAATTCGTTTCGCGGCCATCGCTAGTCTCGCACGCCGCTGTGCTTGACCGCGAAACGATTGGGACTGAAGTGAACCCTATGTCCCGATGTCAGGCCTTGCTCGATACCGCTCAGAAATGGTTGCAGATCCGCAAGTGGATGCAACGTATCGATCAGTGGCGTTTCGGATCCGTCGATGTTGAAGGTCCGATCGGGTTGCGTGGCGAGCAAACGGCCGCGCGACTGCTGCGAAAGAAAGGCTTGCTCATCATCGCGGCAAATGAATCTGACCGCGCCGGCGAAATCGATCTGATCGCCGCTGACAAGAAATCACGATTGCTGATCTTTGTCGAAGTTAAAACGCTGAAGACCACGAAACCGGGGCATCCGGCCGATCGGGTCGACTCTAACAAGCAGCGTCGCATCACGCAGGCCGCACTACGATTCTTGAAAAGGCGTGGACTGCTCGGTACGCCCTGTCGGTTTGATGTTGTTGCCATCTGGTGGCCGAATCCCGCCAGCGACCCCGACCGCATCGAGCACTACGAAGCCGCCTTCGAAGCCGTTGGGGATCATCAGATGTGGGCCTAGCCGGATCGTCTTGTTGATAAGGTATCAACGACACTGGCTGAGCCGCACTTTGCCGGATCATGATCGATTAGAATGGCCGAGTCCCACCTCGCTTTCCTCCATTCGGTTGACATGATGCGTCTACGATGCCTTTTGCCCCTCTTCGGACTCCTGTTCTTTTCGCTGGTTCAAGTGTCGGCAAGTGATGCCGGAACCAAGCCCAACGTGATCTTTATCTTGTTGGACGACATGGGATGGGGCGACTTTGGTGTTCTGCATCAAAATGGTTTGACGGATCACAAAAGTCATCGGACTCCTCTGCTGGATCAGATGGCCAGCGAAGGCGCGCAGTTACGGGCGCACTATTGCCCGGCACCAGTCTGTGCGCCCAGCCGTTCATCGCTATTAAGCGGTGTCCATCAAGGTCACACGGAAGTCCGCGACAATCAGTTCGACAAGGCTTTGGCAAACAACCATACGCTCGCTTCGGTCATGCGAACGGCAGGCTATCAGACATGGCTGGTTGGCAAGTACGGATTGCAGGGTGGTGCCGAGCGCAAGGGTGACGACACGGCAACGCCCGAACAGTGGGATGCCTATCCAACAAAACGTGGTTTCGATCGATTCTATGGCTACGTTCGTCACCGCGATGGCCACGTGCATTACCCCGCCGAACAATGGCCGCTGGGTGATAGCGAAAGCCATCGTTCACCTAAGCAGGTCTGGTTCAACGATGACGAAGTCAGTCAGGATCTTGCCAAGTGCTACACCACCGATTTGTTCGCGGCACGGGGAAAGGACTGGATCATCGACCATGTTAAAAGCGATAGCGAGCAACCGTTTTTTCTTTACCTTGCGTTTGACACGCCACACGCCGCGCTTCAGTTGCCGTCGGTTGAGTTTCCAGAAGGCTACGGAGTGAATGGTGGATTGCAGTGGCTCGGCAAGCCGGGCCAGATGATCAATACCGCGACCGGAACCGTCGACGGATATCGGCATCCTGAGTACACCGGCCATGGCTGGTCCGATGCTGAGGAACGGTTTGCGACCATGGTGCGCCGGATCGATAACGCCGTCGGCGACCTTTTGCAGACACTGAAAGACCTATCCATTGATGACAACACCATGGTCGTGATCAGTTGTGACAATGGCCCGCACCACGAGTCATACCTACAAACGCTGGACGGTAAGCGGGTCAACTACACGCCTCAATCGTTTCAGTCTTATGGGCCATTCGATGGGACGAAGCGTGACGTTTGGGAAGGCGGGATTCGTGTCGGTACCCTGGCGTGGTGGCCCGGTAAAATTCCTGCGGGATCGAAGAACGATCATCCTTCGCAGTTTCAAGACTGGATGCCAACGTTTGCCCATGCGGCCGGTGTCGCCCCGCCGGCCCGGACCGATGGCGTTTCGCTGCTGCCGACTTTGACTGGTCAAGGAGAGCAGCGACAAGGGCAGGTCTATATCGAGTATTTCCAAAACGGACGCACGCCGTCTTATGGGGATTTCGAAAAGCAGAAGCAAAACCAGCGCAGGCACCAAATGCAAGTTGTGTTTGTCGATGGCTACAAGGGCGTTCGTGTGAATATTCAAAACCACAAAGATGACTTCGCGATCTACGATGTGAAGAACGATCCCAAGGAACTGAACAACCTTGCCGGGACGTCACCCGAGTTCGAGGTGCTGCAAAAGCGAATGCACGATCGGGTGTTGCAAATTCGACGTAGCAATGAATCAGCCAAGCGTCCCTATGACGAAGAACCGATTCCGGGTGCGGCTATCGAACCTTCGTCCCAATGGGCTTATCAAAGCTTTAAAGGCAAATTCGCTTACGTTCCCGATGTGGCCGGCTTGACCGCCGATGATTCGGGGACTTCGGCGAAGATGGATTCCGCTGCGACTAGTGGTGCAGTCCAGTATCAGGGCAGCTTTACGGCTGATGAGACTGGCTGGTATGAAGCAACGTTGAAGTGTGGCACCAAGACCTTTGCAAGGATTCATGATGCCGCTCTAATCGACGCGGACTTTAACTTTGAAAAAGGTGAGACTTTTCAAACCAAGATTTGCTTGGCCAAGGGCGTTCATCCGGTCACCGTCACCACGTTGGCTGGCGATGATTCAAGTGTTCAGCTCGATTGGAAGTACATCGGAAATCAAAAGTAAACTGGCGGGATCGCTGCTGTGGTTCCGGTGGTACCTACAGAGTGTTGATTGTTAATCAGCAATCCGTGCGTGTCGGTCGAGCTGGCCGACAACCATCTGACCCATACAACGATTAGCCGAAGCAACAGATGACAGCCGCTGACGAGATCACCGCATGGATCGATGGCATACGTGACGGAGATTCTTTTGCGGCACAAGCATTGTGGTCGGCTTACTTTGAAAAGTTGACCCGCGTGGCGGCAAGGCAGTTGGCCGGTGCACGAACTGCCGCTCGCGATGGTGAAGACATCGCGTTAAGTGCGATCAAAAGTTTTTGCCTTGCTGCAGAGCAGGGGCGATTTGAAAAACTGATTGACCGCGAAAGTCTTTGGCCATTGCTGGTTTCCATCGCGGCCCACAAGTCAGTCGACGCGATGCGTCATGAAAATAGCAAGAAACGCGGTGGGACCGGGACCGCGGGCGATGCCGATCTTCACGGCGGACGCCTGAACGCGGAATTGTCGGCCGATCAGTTCCTAAGCCGTGGCCCTTCGCCAGAGATGGCGGCAGAGTTATCCGAGCAGTTCCAGTTGTTGTTGACCCGTTTGGATCAAAGTGGTGATCCGATGCTGCGTCCGATCGCTGTCGGCAAATTTTCTGGTCAATCGACCACCGAGATCGCTTCTCAGTTGGATTGTGCCAGACGCACAATCGAACGCAAGATGACATTGATTCGGAGATTGTTGGCCGAACAAATGGATGTCAGTTCGGATTCTAAGGGTGGCGTATGAGCAATTTGACAACGGAGCAACTGTTGCTGATCAATCGACGATGTGATGATTGTGAAGCCGCATTGCGAGGCTGGCAAAAAGAAGGGGCTCTGCCGGACGAACGCCCCTGTGCCGAAAGCTACCTAAACGATCTGCCAACGGAATTGCGAAGTGCTGCGATCGAGCAGTTGATAGGGCTGGAGGTCCAGTATCGTATTGAGGCCGGGCAGACAGTCTTGGTCTCTGAATTGACTGGACGCTTCCCCGAAGTTCCCGACAAGATCTTTATTCATCTGCTGCAGGAAAGTCTTTCCGGAGCGACTCGTCTGGCCGACGAAATTGCTACGAAGGCTCCGGAGGTTAGTACCGATGATCCGCACGCGATTGACATCATCGAAACCATCGGCCAGTACGAGTTGATCGGAAAACTTGGTGGGGGCGGGATGGGCGTTGTCTATCAAGCCATTCACCGTTCGATGAATCGTGATGTGGCGATCAAAGTGATGCGTGGCGACTTGATCGATCGACCAGAACTGAAGAAGCGTTTCGACCGTGAAGTGATGGCTGTCGCAAAGCTTTCGCATCCGAATATTGTCACGGCCTACGACGCCGGTGAAATTAACGGACGGCCGTTTTTAGTCACGGAACTGGTCGACGGAATGGACTTGAATCGGTTCATCAAGCAGCACGGACCGATGGCCTGGCAGGTGGCGATCGGTGCGATCATCGATGCGGCAGAGGGATTGAAATATGCCCATGGCCAGCACATTATCCATCGCGATATCAAGCCAGGGAATTTGCTGCTGAACCACGAAGGGCATGTCAAAATCTTGGATCTCGGTTTAGCGAGACTATCGCAAAAACCGGACAGCAATGCCGATACCGATGCGACCGCCCAGTTGACCCATACGGGGGCTGTCGTTGGGACTGCCGCTTTCATGGCACCGGAGCAAGCGAGAAATACTCGGGAGGCTGACGAACGCAGCGACATCTATTCATTGGGTTGCGTGCTGTTCTATTTGTTGACGGGCAAGCCTCCTTATCGTGGAGATTCGATTGTTGATACGATTTTGCTTCATGCGACCGCGCCGATTCCGGCTTTGATGGTTCCCGGTGGCGTACCAAGTCGGCTCGCTGAACTGGTTCAGGAGATGATGGCAAAGTCGCCTGCGGATCGCCCTCGATCGATGGCGTTTGTGATTGAGCGTCTGTCAGCGCTGCAACTGGATGATCCCTTGGAGTCGGTGGTTTCCAAGGACGACGCTTCTGGGGCAACGACCATGGTGCATGCGGATCCGCCAACCATTTATGGCAGACTGCGTGCGGCAAGCGGGGTGCTATTGGGGATCGCTACCTTTGTCATCGCGGCGGGACTGTTTTCTTGGCTGAAGCCTCCAAAGACAATCAATCGATCGGTCCGATTCAGTGGAGACGGATATATCGAAGTGCCAATGCCAGCGGGACCTCCTGATCAGGTCACTTTGGAGATGATCGTGAGGTTGGACGATCCCTCGCTTTGCAATCCGCTCTGCTGGCTTGGGGGCAATTGGACGACGCTGTTTTTCAACGGTCAGTGGGGGATCGCACGGTTTCAAGACGGGCAGTCGCTGTTGTCTGTCGCCAGCGATTCTGTGGAGATCCCAGAAGTAGACACAACGGCTGACGCACCGACTAAAGGAACGACGGGGCGTTGGCAACATGTTGCGGGAACATGGGATGGCGCAACCCTGCGAATCTTCATCGATGGTCAGCCCGTGGCGCAGCAAACGATGGATTTCGAGCTGCAGGCAACTACACCGGGGCTGTTTATTGGTGGGGTGGATCCCAGTCGACTGTGGCGGCCGCACGATCAGCGATTCTTTACCGGTTTGATCGATGCGGTTCGTATTTCGGATCGAGTTCTCTATGAAAGCGATGAATCGTTTGCACCGCCGACAACGCTGAACAATCAGCCTGGGGTGGTCGGATTATTCACCTTCGACGATGTTTCAGATGACGGGCAATTTCATGACAAGTCTGGCAGCGGACTGGTCGGCATCGGTTTCAACGCTGAACAGGTCGTCAGTCCCGAGTGAGCTTGGCAGAGTGAGCTTGATTGGGCGGAGGATTTTGCCATCGGATGCTCGGCGAGCCCTTGGATCCGCGTCTTTTCGAGCCAGCAATTCGCTTTTTTGCGTGAGAAAAGTTTTTTTCCTTTCGCCTAAGAAAGTTCCTTCGCGGGTGTTAGCTGTTTAGAAACACACGTTGAACACAGGCAACGATGGCAGACAGACAAACGAGCGATCGACAGGGCTGGGTCAGGGAATTGGTGCGACAGCACCAGTCTCCGCTGATCCGTTATGCGCGCTCAATCGTCAAGGATGAGCATGCCGCCCGGGATGTGGTTCAGGAAACCTTCCTGACATTGTGCAAGCAAGCGCCCGGCGATCTGGTAGGTCACGAAGTCGCATGGTTATTCCGCGTGTGTCACAACAACGCTTTGAATCGTTTGCGAAAGGAGCGGCGGATGTCACACGACAGCGACCAGATGAGCGAGATCGAAGTTTCCGATCGAGCCTCCGATGCGGTAGAAGCCGCCCAAGACAACGCAGCGGTCATGCGATTGATCGATGGGCTTCCGGACAACCAGCAAAAGGTCATTCGATTGCGGTTTCATAGCGGTTTGGCTTACCGCGAAATCAGTGAAGCGACAGGGCTGACAGTCACCAACGTTGGCTACCTGCTGCACACCGCACTGGGAAAGCTGCGGCAACAAATGCAGCAACTTGATGCGTGAAGACGGCGGTGATCAGAGTAGTCAAAGTGCACATAGACGAGTAACGAATCATGATCGATAAGAACGATCCAAGATTGACTGCCTATCTGTTGGGTGAACTGGATGAGGCGGGGCACAACGAAGTTCAAAAGGCTCTTGCCGACGACCCAGGTTTGCGAGCTTATGTCGAGGAGTTGCGGCGAACCATCGATGCCGTTTCGTCGGCCGTTTCCAACGATGCGATCGATGACGTGTTGACCGAAGACCAATTGGCCGCCATCGATGAAGCCTCCATGGTTTCGCCAAACCACTACGAGACGACGCCTTCTCGTCGATTGTGGACACGTTTGGCCGTTGCTGCTCTGGCTCTTTACGCCGTCGGTATATCGTGGTTCGCGCTGCAAGATTCGTCAGACGTGTCGGTCGCCAACATGCGTGAGGTCACCCGCTCGACGGACGAGTTGCAGACTTCTTCGTCCTCCGAGGAAGCTGACACGATTCCAATGCCGATGGCCGAGATGCCCACGCTGGCGGAAGAAACCGTTGATGAGCAAGCTGAACGCCCAGATGTGATGCTGAGCCAATCGCTTCAGTTGCATGACGGGATCACTGAAAACCATGACGGGATCACTGAAAATACAACGACCGTGCAACCGACGCGATCTGTTGGGGCAGGTTCGTCGGGGGCTGCCGGATTGTCAGCGAGTCCATCCGGTGCTGGATCGAGCAGTGTGGAATCAAGTAACACTGAATCGATCGATGCTGGCTCACGAAAGCAGCAATCGTTGGTGCCGATGATAGCTGACCAGCCTGGTTCAACTTTCGACGTGATGGATACCGCATCTGGTGAGCAAGCAGTTGAAAACGCGGCCGATGAAGATGTGGCATCGAAGGATGATTCGGCAAACGATGAATCTCGTTTCTTGCGAAGTCGTGTCGCACCGACTGACAAGTTGCGTCCTCAAGCAAAAATCGCAACGGCGATGACGCCCCCGGAACCGATGGCAGATTCCGAACCCACCCCGGAACCAGAATCTGCTGCACCGGCAACTGCCCCAGCACCGAGGTCTCCAAGACCATTGAAAGCGATTGCGAGTGATCCGTTTGGTGGTGTTGAGGGTAGTGCTCAATCTGACCCGTTTACTGCACCAATGTCTGCAGAGAGCGCCCCTGCTGCCACTGCCCGTGCCACGGTTGCTCCTGCCACGGTTGTCCCTGCTGCCTCTGCTCCGACGGATGACGACATTGCAGATAGCAATCGTAGCTTAGGTGGCTACGCCGGTGGCGAACTGGCCGAGATGGAATCGACTATGAGCATGGAAGCGATGGGAGGCATGGGGGGAATGGAAGGAAGGGCAGACCCGGCAGAACCGTTTGGGATGGCCGGAGGATTACCGCAGACGCAGGACCAGCTAAGCCGAGGAATCGTCCCCAGCGAAACGCCACGGTCCGAACTGAATTTGGCAATGCCCGAGGATCGCTCTGGTGAATCGATCGAACGACAATCACGACGTCGACTGCCTGCCTTATCCGAGAAAGAGGAAGCCGGTGATCGTTTATCCGCCGAAGCTGATTTGGATTCTCAAGAATCGAAAAAAGCAAAGACATGGAAGCCCGCGACTGCGTCGACTAATCGTGCTCGACTTAGCGTCGGACATGAGGACGATTTGCTGCTGGTCGCGCGAGATACCTACGTGCGAATCGATGGATTTCGAGCCCGAGTAATGTTCGACATGTATTACTACAACGATCGCGGTCGGCAGTTGGAAGGGCAATTTATGTTGCGTTTGCCAGAGGATGCGGCACTGCACTATTTCGCATTCGGCGCGGCGGAATTGCCTGCTCCGGTTCGTCCTGTCGTCACGGTGTCTCGGGGTAAGGGGCAGCCGATCGAACCGGTCCCATTTGATCCGGCAGAGCAATTGATTTCGACTCTACGCGAACAGACTCGAAACAGCGGTTCGGACCTCGCACGACGTGCGACCGATCCAGGCTATCAAGCAGAGGGCAAGTCAATCTTTGCATCGGTCAAGCCGGCGCGAATTGTGCCAAAGCAAAAAGCGGCTCTGGCTTATGAGGAGACGGTTCGCCGGCGAGTCGACCCAGCGTTGGTTGAATGGGCGGGGGCTGGGATCTTTCAAACCAAAGTGTTCCCACTGCTACCGGCACGCCTACATCGCATCGTGGTCGGCTATGACGTCAACCTGTCTGACGTTGATGGTAAGAAGGAGTTTGCGTTGGATTTGCCAGAAGACGAGGCGGGTGGGCGTGTCGAGTTTGACATCGTGGCTGCACCCGGGACGACGGCCGAATTGGAGCCAGAGGCCGCGCCGTTTATCTCTGGTGGCCGAGCCTATTTTCGATACGAAGATGCCAAGCCACGAGATTATGTCGCTCGTTTGTCCGGTGTCGACACCGCGTTGCTTCGTCACCGCGATCAGACCTCAGGAATGTCCTACTTTGCGATGCAAGTCAAAGCAGAGGTTCCGAAACAGGAAACCGTGTCGTTACCTGGTCGAGCCGTTTTCCTGCTGGATACGTCCTATAGTGATCGACCAGGAACGTTCGCGACGCGTGTTGAATTGCTGCATGCGATTTTGCAACAGAACCAAGACACGATCAAAGAGTTTTCGGTGCTGACGTTCGATGTCGCACAGCATTGGTGGAAACCGAACTATGTTTCCAATGATGAAGCCACACGACAACAGCTTCGCGACTACACCTCGTCGCTGGTGCTTCAGGGCGCGAGCGATATCTCTGGTGCGTTTCAAAGTGCGATGAATCCTGAGTGGAATGCAAAGGGCGACGGTCCGGATCCGGCTTTGTTTTTGCTAAGCGATGGTGTGGCTACCTGGGGCGCAACCGATGTCGCCTCGATCGTGGATCCGATCCGACAAAGCAAGTCAGCGGTGTATTGCTACGTGGTGGACGGTGCAACTCACGATCGGTCAACGTTGCGAAGCATCGCAGATGCCAGCGGTGGGGCTGTGTTTGAGGCTAATCAACAAAACGAAATTGCTCAGGTAGCGATCGCGCATCGAAATCAACCTTGGCGTATCAAAGCGTCTGAAGGTGAAGGGGCTGACGAATTATTGGTCATCGGCGGGTCTGAAGCCATCTACCCGGGCCAGACACTAACCATCGTCGGTCGCGGCGAAGTTTCGAATTCGATTGAATTGTCGTATGTTCGCGGCACCGAGACGAAGTCGCAAACGATTGCCCCATCCATTACGGTCGATTCACCTTCCGCAGCAAGAATGTATGGTGGCGTCGCCGTTGAACGGTTGGAGCCACTGGGCGCGAACGTTGAAGATGTCACGACCGCTTTTGCAAGGTACTTTCGAGTTCCCGGGCAAACCTGTTCGATGGTGATGCTGGAAAGTGCGCAAGACTATGAACGGTTCGGCGTGCAGTTAACGCCGGATGAAGATGTCTTGGTGATCGCCAGCAGTTCAGTTGACGATCTGGTTCGAACTTTCAAGCCGCAATCAGATCAAGGTTCGCCACGCGACCAGTTTCGTTCTTGGATCGATTCGTTGCAGGAAGCATCGCTGGTGAATGTTCCATCAGCACTACGGCTGGCATTGCGAACACTTCCGGAGAATTCCTTCTCTTTCCAGACGCAGCCATTGCAGTGTCGCGGTGTGAGCCGTGACCAGTTCGAGATCAATCTTCTTGACGAGTTGGATTTGGAATCACCAAGTTTTCCTCAAGTGCTGCGTTTCGCGGACGATGTTTTAGTGTCTTTGGGAACAGACGATGCGATCAAAACAGCGAGCACCTTGATTGAGATCAAGCCATCCGATGGTGAAGCCCTGCGTAGCGTTGCGTTTCGAGCGATCGCTTGGAAACGTCCTGATCAAGCCGCGCCACTGTTGTACCGCTTGGCAAAGGCGCGCCCGTATCAGCCACAGTGTTTAACCTTGTTGGCAAAGTCATTTGCCGATCAGGGCAAGCTAGACGAAGCGATTGTTTGTTACGAACTGGTGCTGTCGGGAAAATGGAACGAACGTTGGGGAGGCGCAAAAGAGGTTGCCAAGATCGAGTTGTTGGCGGTGCTTTCCCAAGTCGACAAAGAATCAAAGCTTGGCGGTTATGCCAAAGCGAGGGCTAGGCAGTTGGGGCTAACGGACGAATCCGAGGTCGAACTGACCGTGACGATGGATTGGAATACGGATCGTTCAGATTTGGATTTGCATGTCACCGAGCCCAACGGCGAAAAGTGTTACTACCGGCACAAGAAAACCAGGATCGGTGGCCAATTGTTTTTTGACACCACCGAAGGGTTCGGCCCAGAGATCTACACCCTGCCGTCCGCACCCCAGGGTGCCTACACCATCCGTGCCGATTTCTATCGCCAAGATCAAAATCGAACCAACACGCCCACCGAGGCTTTGATCACGATCACTTCGCTAGAGGGCGGTCGGAAATCGGTCTCCCGTCGGCTCTTGTCGGCCGGTGAGGAAATCCATTTCGAACGCTAACGCTTCGTTCCAATTCGATTTTAGGATTAGCCGTATGGCGCTTGCCACGGTTTCAGTGCAATAACCGCGGTTAACGCCCGTCGGCTGATGACCCGAACCCGTATTTTCATATGGAACGAAGCACTCGTAGCCTTGTTTCACTTCTGCCGGTTTTCCAGAAGCTTTTTTAAGGCGATTGGACGCACGAAAGGACCGTTTGGTGCCGGTTCGTTTGCCGCATGGAATTGTGGGATTCCCCTAGGCTGGGGAGACACCGGTGACACTCGCCAGATAGCTTTTTTTAGTTAAACTGTCTGTCCTTCCAGTGGCCCCGATCTAAAACTTCCGACCGTTGGAGTCCAGGCAATCATCGATCGCACGATCGGTCGATGTTCGACGGCGAAGCAATGGACTTCAGCACGCGGGCCGTGCACCCACCCACCGTCTGTATGTCCCGCCAACTCGACGTAAACACCGATACTTTAAGTGATGACGATGTCGCCGCGATCGACGCTCTGCGTGATGCGTACGGGGCGTTAAAGGCAGAGATTGGCCGAGTCATCGTCGGACAGCTTGACGCGATCGAGCAGTTGGCAATTTGCTTCTTTGCTCGACGGCATGCTCTGCTTGTTGGCGTTCCCGGTTTGGCGAAGACGCTGCTGGTTAGCAAGTTTGCCGAAACACTGTCGCTCTCGTTCAGTCGTATTCAGTTTACGCCTGACCTGATGCCGATGGACATCACCGGGACCGACATTCTGCAAGACAACGCCGAAGGCCGACGTGAGTTTCAGTTTGTTCGCGGACCGGTATTTGCCAATGTTGTCTTGGCAGACGAGATAAACCGCGCCCCGCCAAAGACACAGGCTGCACTGCTTGAAGCGATGCAGGAAAGCAACGTCACTGTGTTGGGAAAGGAATTCGCACTTCCATCGCCATTCATGGTTCTTGCGACGCAGAACCCGGTCGAACAGGAAGGGACCTATCCGTTACCGGAGGCGCAGCTGGATCGATTCATGGCATTGATCGAACTCGGATATCCGAGTGAAGCCGAGGAAATCGAAATCGCCAGACTGACTACCGGAGCGAGTCAGCCGATACTGGAATCTTTGCTCAACGTTGCTCAGATTCTTGAGCATCAGGATTTGGTCCGCCGTGTACCGGTTCCGGATCACCTTTATGAGTTTGCGGCAAAACTGGTCCGACAAACTCGCCCCAATGGTGATACCGCACCGGACTGGTTGATCCCATTGGTTGCTTGGGGAGCCGGGCCACGTGCGGTGCAAAGTTTGATCCTTGGTGCCAAAAGTCGCGCGGCATTGTATGGAAGCTACATGGTTCGGCGCGAAGACATCGTCGCGGTCGCTCCTTCAGTTCTCGCCCACCGATTGGTTCTGACGTTTGCGGCTCAGGCCGAAAAGATTTCCGCTCGTGAAATCGTGACTCGTTTGGTGCAGGCGAGCTAGCGAAGCAGATGTCGCCGAAGCTCGACGAACTGATTTCCAAAGGGGCCGACCCTTATTCGGCGAACCTCGGTGTCATCCTTGAAAGGCTGCACTTGTTATTTCCGCGAAGCCAAAATGAATGGTTGATCGCCTCGTCTTGCTCCAGCTAACCAGCACCCACCTTGCCTTCATTCTTTGATGCTCGAATCGCCGAACGCCTTTCCGCGTTGCCGCTGGTCGCGCGAGCCGCAATGTTGGGCAGCGTTTCCGGACGGCACCAAAGCCCACACCGCGGCAGCAGTGTGGAGTTTGCCGAGTACCGTCGCTATCAAGCAGGCGATGACTTGCGGCGATTGGATTGGCGTGCTTACGGACGAAGCGATCGGTACTACGTCAAAGAATTCGAAGCGGACACCAACCTGCGACTGATTTTGGTGCTCGACGCCAGCGGATCGATGGCGTACGCCAACAAATATGATGTCGCTAGGCAACTCGCCGCAACGCTCGCTTACCTTGCCATCGAACAAGGTGACGCGGCCGGTTTGGTTTCGGCCTGGGACGGTCAATATGAAAACATGCCCCCGCGGCGTATCGCCGGTCAGGTGGAACAGTTGTTCGCTCGGATGGATCAGTTGGAACCCGTGGGCGAAAATTCACTTTGTCAGTCAATCAGTGAATTCGCCGAATCGACCCGCCAACGCGCGATGGTTGTTCTGATATCTGACTTTTTATTCGAACTGGATCAGTTAAAAACCTCGGTCGAGCACCTGACGTTTCGAAAGCATGATGTCGTGGCGTTTCACGTGATGACGTCGGAGGAAATTAATCCCAGCTGGGATCGTCCGATCCGTTTGCAAGACATGGAAGGCGACGAATCCATGTTGGTCGATCCCGAGGAGATTCGCAGTGGCTATGAAGAAGCTGTTCGCGAGTACTTGGAAAACATCGAAAGGGTGATGCATCGATCCGCGGTTGACTATCACCGGGTGATGACCAGCGATTCGGTCGAAGGCGTGTTATCGCGATTTATGTCGGCACGTCTGGGGGATGCCTCACGATGAGCTTTCTAAGACTGGAAGCATTGTGGGCGTTGCCACTGGTCCTGGCCCCTTTGATCATTCATCTGTTGCATCGCCGCCGGCATCCGACCGTCGCTTGGCCGGCAATGATGTTTCTTTATCAGGCGACCAAAATGCGTCGCGGACCAGCTAAGTTGCGACGATGGTTGGTCTTGGCAACGCGAGTGATCGTTGTCGGCTTGATCGTTTTCGCACTCGCTCGTCCGCTATCAAGCGGCATCTTTGGGATGGCAGCGGGACGGATTGCTGATACCGGTAAAACGATTGTTCTGATCGATCGGTCGACCGGCATGCAGCGTCGAGATGCATTGGGACGTACAAGACAAACACGCGGATTGGAATCTGTTGCGGAGACACTAGCAACGCTGGGTATCGAAAATCCGGTTGTGATCGATAGCGTGACATTAAAGCCGATTGAGCTTGCCGATTTGCATTCACTGCGTGATGGCAGTTTGGCACAGCCTGCAGATTCACGGGCCGGAATGGCCGCGATGGTGATGGCAGCGTTTGAGTACTTGGCTGATCAAGACGCGACACTGGTTGATCTGTGGATCGTCAGCGACCGAAGTGAATCGACATGGGATCCGGGCTCGCCTACATGGCAGTCGATTCGGCGGATGAGTGAACGGTACGGCGACGGTTTACGTCTCCATCGGTTTGATTTCCAAGAGAATGTAAACGAACCCAATTCCGCGATCCATGTGACCGATCTGCGATGGGGGAACGATTCGACATCGCAGGAAAGTGCAGAGGAAAGCAGTCGATTGCTGCTTTCCGTCAAGGTCGACTCCGATCAAAAAAACGAAACGATTCCCGTTCGTGTCGCGATTGGAAACGCGACACAAGAGATCGACCTACAACTGTCGGACGGGCAAGCTTCGCTGGATAACTTTCCTATCAATGTTGCTCAGGGATCGAAACTTTACGGTTCGGTGTCTTTGCCGATCGATTGCAATCCGGCGGATGATGATTGGTTCTTCACGCTGTCACCACCTGCAAAGCCCGTCATCGCAATTGTCAGCGAACAGCCGTGTGATGCGTTGATCGCAATGGGCGAGGTCCTTGGCGAAGTCGCATTCGACATTGCCGGCGGCGCGTCGCTTGCCGATCAGGTTGGCAAACCTGTCGGGGAAGGGCAGGGCGGTTGGAATCTAAACGGCACCGATAGTCTTTGGTGGCAGGGACAATTGCCAAGCGGCGAAACGGCGAAGGTGATTGAGGAGTTTTGTAAAGCAGGTGGTAGCGTCGCCTTTTTTCCACCCACGATTGCTAGTCCGGAAAGCCAGTTTCAAGGGGTCCGGTGGGGAGGATGGTCAGACACCGAACCCGAGGAAACAAGTTTCTCCGGCGTTAAATTCATGGTCGATCAAACCAGCCAAATTGAAGGCGAGTTCGTCGCGGTATCGACGCTAACGGATAGTTCAGTGTGGCTAGCGCAGCGTCAGACGGGACGTGGGATTTATTGGTTCTGCGGTGCGGACGTATCAGATCACCAATCGATGTTCGTTCGTCAAGGTTTGGGTTTGTTCGCGGTTCTGGATGCGACGCTTTCCAAGGTTGATCAACAATTAATTCGGCGGCAGGAATTTGTCGCAGGACCCGAAGCCGCAAGCCGACTTACAAGAGCGGAGTCGGATCCGCAGCTTGTCGTCGCGTCTGCAACAGCCGGCCAAGATCTGTCGGAGAATCAAGTTTCCTCAAATCGTGAACGCGGCTTCCATCGTGGTGTCTACGGTATCGAGAGCCTTGATCAAGATCGAAGGTTGATCGCGATCAATCGGGACGTCGCCAGTCACTTGGCATTAGACGATCCATCAATCGAAGCCTTGATGCCCGGTCATCGGATGAATGTCGTTTCGATCGATGGTTCGTCGATCAACGAAACCGAAGGAGTGACGCGTGAGCTTTGGGGGGCGTTATGGCTGACAATGATCGTCGGACTATTGGTTGAAGGTTGGTTGTCGCTATCGTCTCGTCCGGTTGAACATCGCAGCGGAACAAAATCGTTTGATGGGAGGCAGCCATGATGTGGATGGTTTCCATCTTGGCGGTCGCGGCTTGTTTGTGGATCGCCACCTTAAATGTAAGACGCTGCTCGCGTCGGTTTCGAACGATCGTCTGCGAATCTATACGATGTGTTTTGATCATTGCGGCCGTGATCCTGTTTTGGCGGCCGGAGCAAACTTCCGTTGTCGAGCAAACCGAATCACAACGCGTGATTGTGTTGGTGGATCATTCGAAAAGTATGTCGACGGTTGATGCGCAGCCTTTTAACCCAGCTGAAAGTCCAGTGCCGAGCAGTCGCCTTAGCGTTGCTGATGCGTTTGCGAAATCGCCCGCTTGGGATGAATTGGATTCGCGATGGGATCTGGTGGTCAAAGATGTCTTTGTCGACGACGTGAATCAAAGCAATCTAGGTGCAGCGGTCGGGCAACTAGGCTTTGACGATTCGGCATCATGTGTAGTCATTTCGGACGGTGATTGGAACGCCGGAGAGTCTCCTCTGGGCGTGGTGCAGGAAAAAACATTGCAAGCCGGTCAACGCTTTGCACTGCACACGATCACGGTGGGAAGCGATCAGCGGTTGCCTGATTTAGAGCTGTTCGGTGTGTCTTGTCCCACCGTCGCGATTGAAGGAAAGCCACTGCGAATTCCGTACACGATCGCCAATTGGTTTCCCGAAAGCAAAGCAGTCACGGTTCGCTTGGCCGTTGATGGTGAAGCTGTTGAAGAAACGAGCATTACCATTGCCGCTGGAGCTCGTCACGACGGAACACTTCATTGGATGGCCAATGGCGAAGGGAATCATCAGGCTGAAGTATCGGTTGATCAGTTCAGCGGGGAAAGCGATCTAACAAATAACGGATCGCAGCATCAGGTAGACGTTCGCCCCGAAAGTCTACGAGTCCTGATCGTCGAGTCTGAGCCGAGGTGGGAGTTTCGCTATCTGCGAAACGCGTTGATTCGCGATCCGGGCGTCGAAGTCAATTCACTGCTTTTTCATCCATCGCTTGAAGGTGTCGGTGGTGGCGGCGACGACTACCTCGCGGAGTTCCCGGCAAGCGTTTCTGAACTTTCTGAGTATGACGTAATCTTCCTAGGCGACGTCGGGCTTAGTGAAGGACAGTTGACGGAAGATCAATGCGATTTAATTGCCGGGACGGTTTCCCAACAGGCGACGGGATTGGTCCTGATGCCTGGACGAGAAATGCGGCAGTCAAGTCTTGGCAGTTCGCCACTGGAGACTTTGGTGCCAGTGATTTACGAAGATCTACAAAAGTCTGGACAGGCAACGACGACATCAAGCCAAGATCAAGGAAACAGACTGGCATTGACCGAAACCGGTCGAGCAAGCTTGCTGACCCAATTGGCAGATCAACCATCGGACAACTGGAAGCTGTGGCAATCGCTTCCCGGTTTTTACTGGAACGCACCTGTTCAGAGGGCGAAAAGCGGAGGCGAAGTCCTGGCGGTGCATGCGGATGCCGCAAACGAATTTGGACGAGTCCCATTGCTTGTTACGCGTCGATTCGGTGCCGGCAAAATCCTTTGGATGGGAACCGATTCCGCATGGCGTTGGCGAATGGGAGTCGAAGACAAATACCATTATCGGTTTTGGGGACAAGTCATTCGCTGGATGGCATATGGGCGGAACATGGCTGTCGGCGAATCGATGCGTTTGATCTATCAACCCGAGCAGCCTATTGTTTCCTCGCCGGTTTCGCTGAGGGCGAGCGTGATGACTGAAGAGGGCGAGCCCGCATCCGAGCCAAGCGTTGAGTTGTTCATTCGTGATCCGAGTGGGCAATCCAGCACGATTACGCTCAATCATAGCGAAGGCGATTGGGGCGTCTATGTTGGCGAAGCGGTGTTTAGCCAGATCGGAACGCACCAATTGACGCTTCACCATCCATCCGAAGACAAAACATTGAATGCGGAAGTCGCGGTGAAGGGCAGGGCAGTGGAAGCCGTCGGGCGTCCGGTTCGCATCGATGTGATGCGAGAGATGGCCCGACTCGGTCAAGGACGCGCGTTTGCGACATCGGAGTTGTCAGATTTGATTCAAACACTCAACAATCAAGTCGCTCGCAACGTGAAGACTCAGACCATTCGTTTATGGCAACACCCGATCGTGCTGCTAGGAATGATCGGGGGACTGAGCCTGTTTTGGATCCTGCGTAAATGGGCGGGAGTGCTTTAATGCATTTAGAACTACCAACAACGCTGACCGAAAAACTGGATCAATATCGTCAGGCGGTGATCCGTCGCTCGATGTCTCGAGGGATTCAACTGTCGATCGCGACGACCACCATAGCTCTATTACTGCTTGTGGTGATTGATCGATTCGCCGAGACGCCAGTCGGTTTGCGATTGGCGTACTGGATGGCGACGGCCGCAATCGTTGGATACGCGATCGCAAGCGTTGTGCAATCGATTCGTCAGCACCGTTCGGCGGCTTCCATCGCACGAGAGATCACACAGTATGATCCGAATTATGGCGATCATCTTCTTGGTGCGATCGAGCTTGCCGATAGCGCGATCGAACAACAACGCTCGATGCGTCTTTGCCGCGCGGCGCTGCAGCAAGTGTCTGAAGAAACACAAAGGCGAAACTTGTTGGCGTTGCTGCCCCCGCAATCAATGTCACGCTGCCGTCGTGTGACGGTGCTGTCGGCGGTTGTGCTTGCGACGTTGGCTTTTTTGATGCCGGATGTGATTTGGAATTCGGTGCGTCGGATGGTGATGCCGCTTGCCTCGATTTCACGTCAGACACTGGTGCATATCGATCATGTGCCTGACCAGTATGTCGTTCCCCGTGGGGAACCTGCAAACTGGATCGTTCCTGCAAATAAAGAAAGCCGTTGGACACCGGGGCAGGCGGCGCTTTCGATTGAAGGCGTTGGCAAAATCAACGGTAGCTTGGCAGACGAAGAATATCGATTTGAGCTGCCGCCATTGATGCACGAAACCGATACTCGGTTGACAATCGGAGATGCGTCAAGGCCCGTTCGGTTGGTGCCTGTCGATCGACCGGAAATCGCGAGCGTTAGGGCAACGGTTGAATTGCCAAGCTATTTGCAAATCGAACAGTCAACAATCGAAGTCGAACCTGTCGCGAACGTGATTCAGGCACTGGAGAACGCAAATGTGACACTCCATGTGCAAGCGACATCGCCTCTTTCATCCGCATCCGCTGATGGAGAAGCTGTGGAGGTTGATGAAGACCGCTTTGATGTGGCGGTTGATGCCGAGCGGTCAACCGTGACGGTCGACCTTGCAGATCAATATGGGATCGGATTGTCTAAAGAATCGACCATCCAAATTGAACGAACATTCGATCAACCTCCAACCATCGTTGTTGACGAAGCGAACTTGCCCTCACGAGTTCTCAATCAACAGCAACTGCGGTTCCTACTATCGGTGGAAGATGATTTTGCAGTCCGTCGTGTCGGTGTGCAGTGGATCAATGAAGATCGTTCAGGCGAACGGGTGATTGGGCCAGAGGAAGGTTCAAATACTGTCACGGCATTGTTTAATCCTGCCGCATTCGGTACCGGTGAAGGCGAGGTCGCAATTCGGTTTTGGGCAGAAGACGATCTTCCAGGGCGACCAAGGGTTTACACCCAAACATATTCGATGACAGTGCTTTCATCCGAAGACCACGCGGTCTGGATTGGCGACCAGTTGGCTCGATGGCGGCAGGGTGCGATCGAGGTACGCGACCGGGAGTTGAGGCTATTGTCCGGCAACCGAGAATTGATGTCCGTTCCCGAATCGCAGCGAGATACCAAGTGGCGACAAAAGTTAGCGGAGCAAGCTGCAGCGGAGGCCGACAACGCTAGGCGACTGAAGCTAGTCGTTGAAGACGGCAAAGCGATCCTTTCGCAAGCAGCGGCCAACGATCAAGTTCCCGCAGCCAACTTGGAAGGTCTTGCACAGTCAATTCGTGCACTCGATGACTTGGCCAATGGGAAGATGCCGCAAGTAGCTGAGATGCTCAGCGGAGCTGCCGAAGCATTTGAAGAGTCAAAATTCGCGGCCGCTGCAAATATGGAGACGACATTGGGCGAATTGCCTGATACCGATGAAGGTGCAAGCGAGAACGCCGAAACTGATTCCTCGGATCCATCCAGTACTGAACGTCTCTCTCTTTCAGACACGACCATCATCGACACATCGAAATCCGGCAAGAAGGCAAAGCCAGCGAAAAAGTCGTCAAAACAGCAGCTTGCCCAAGCGGTCGAGGATCAAGCGGAATTGGTTGCCGAGTTCGATGCCGTTGCCGATCAATTGCGTGAACTGTTGGGCCAAATGGACGGCAGTACTTTGGTTAAACGCATGAAAGCGATCAGCCGTTTGCAGGATCGCGTTGCGGGGCGATTGGCCAAGTTTATCAGCGTCGGATTTGGGCTTTCGAATTCCATTGACGAAACTGATATCCAAGCCAGCTTATCCGATACAGAAGAAACAATTTCGCGGCTTCAAAGTGTGATGGATGACTTGCAGGCTTTCCTAAAGCGACGCGAGGTGCGCTCGTTCAAAGTTGTCTATGAAGAGATGAAACAAGATAACGTTCTGGATCAGTTGCGGTTGCTAAAACGCCATCTCCCAGACCAACCAGGTGCTTCAATCGCTGCGGCGGAATATTGGGCCGACAACTTGGATCGACTTGCTGACGATTTGATCGAACCGCCAAGCAACGACGAGCAACAAGACGAAGAGGGCGGCAAAGCTAAGAAGTCCTTGGATCCAGAAGTTGTCTTGGAAGTCCTCCGTGTATTGAAGTCTGAGGTGGACTTGCGTGAAGAAACACGTCAGGCCGAGCGGGGACGAAAGGCAATGGCTGCGGATGATTACGCGAGCGAGGCGATTCGCTTAAGTGAATCACAGGATTCGATCCGTGATCGCTTGGATCAAGTCATCGATTCGCTGCAAACCGATCGTGATTCGGCCATCCAGTTCGCCGCCGAAGCGGAGGTTCTAAGTGCAGCCAGGGCTGCGATGGTCGATGCGTCCGAAACGATGGTGCAGCCTGATACCGGGCCATCAGTCATCGCCGCACAAACCGAAGCGATCGAGTTATTGCTTCGCAGCCGAAAAGTTGATCCGAGCACCGGTGGCGCTTCAAATTCGGCTTCGTCTAGCGGAGGTGATACCGATCAAGAGGCAATCAAGTTGGTGGGAGATGCACTGAACGAAATGGCGACGCAGCGATCGGGCGAGGTCAGTACCACAACCGGCGCGTCGTCCTTCGAAGTACCACAACGAATGCGAGCCGACTTGGATCGATACTTCATGCGTTTAGAACAACGGCTTGGAGGCGTCAATCAATGAGATTCGTACTTCGATCATGTGTGTTGTTTTGTGTTCTCAGTAGCCTTGCTACAGCGCAGAACACCCTTTCCGGCAACACATCCGATCAAATCGCGATTGGACAAGAGGTCCCTCGTGAAGTCCGTGAAATCTATCGTAATGGACTCGGTTTCCTGAAAAGGACGCAGGACGATCGCGGAACTTGGCCGGCCGGCGAGGCTGCCGGACCGGGGACGACATCGCTGGCTCTGTTAGCGTTCCTGGCGTCTGGTGAAGATCCGAACCATGGGCCCTATCGCGAAACCATTCGCAAAGCGATCCGGCATATCATCGGCAGCCAAAATGAGAAAACCGGATACATGGGACCAAGCATGTATCACCATGGGTTTGCATTGCTTGCCCTCAGTGAAGCGTATGGCATGGTTGATGAGACAGACTTGTTTACCGATCGTCCGGCGAATGCTCGAACACTCGGTCAAGCGGTTGAGCTTGCGGTACGGTCAGCTTTGACTTCGCAAAAACGCAACCGTGCTAGGGCATGGCGTTACTCGCCCGGCGCAAGCGATGCAGACACCTCTGTTTCCGGGGCGGTATTGATGGGACTGTTGGCGGCTCGAAATGCTGGGATCGAAGTGCCTGATGACGCGATCAATTCGGCAATTGAATATTTCGTGGCGATGACAGCGGACGACGGCACCGTCGGCTATACCACAGCAAGCCAAGGTGGATTGGAATCGATCGCCCGAAGCGGGATCGCAAATCTTGTTATGGCGATTGCTCGCCGGAAAGATCTTCCGGCCTATCAAGTAACGGCAAAATACTTGATCGATCATCAAGGTGATGATCCGGGGTGGCCCGAATACGCTCGCTACTATCAGGCGCAAGCGTTGTTTCAATGGGACTTGGAGATCTGGAATCGCTGGAATGAAGATTTGATCCGCAGTCTAAAGAATCAACAGAAAGATGACGGTAGCTTCGAAGGTGAATTGGGAGTGACCAATAGCACATCCATGTCGTTGCTCGCGTTAGGCGTCAACTTTCGTTTCTTGCCCATCTACGAGCGTTGATGGACGATGATTGATCTCAGTAAAGTGGTATTCGTAGGCGCAATCGTTCTGGCAAGCTTTTCGCATGTAAAACTGGCTGCGCAGTCTGCATCGGAAGCGGCATCAGAAACCGTTGCGCCGGAACTGGTTTTTCAATTCACCGATGGAAGTCGTCTTCAAGGCATGCTTCAAGGTGGGAAAGGCGAGAACTCGATTTCGATCCGCTGTCCACTTTTGACGACCGCGGTGGAAGCTTCGGTTGACGACCTTCTAGAAGCGAATGGGGTTGCCGGTAGCGAATCGGCGGCGGAGCAAAACGGTGCTGATTCAGAATTGTTTGCAGCCCATCTGGTCGACGATAGCCAGTTGGTTGGCAGGTTGAGTTCATGGGATAGCGAAGGTTTTAAGCTCAGCAGTGCTTTGCTGGGCGACGTGTCGCTGACCAGGGATCACGTTGTGAGTCTGCGTCGATTGATCGATGTGCCTGGGCGAATCGCTTCGTTGGTTTCACTACCGACTCGCTATGAACTTCAGGACGGATGGAATTGGGGCGATGGAAAAACGTTAGTCGCCGAACGCCCCGGTGCTGTGGTCGGTCGGCTAGCACTTCCGGAGCGATTTCGACTGTTGGTTGATATCGAATGCACGGGCGATGCCGATGTCCAACTTGCTTTGGGTGATCGAGCGTCAGGCGGGGCAGGGCAGGGGAGTCGCTTTCGTTTGGGCGGGTCGGTATCGCAATCACCTGAAGAGCAATTGGTGACGCATTGTGAATGGTTCGGAAGTAGCTTGTCGCTTGTGCGGGGCAATGCCAGTATTTCTGATGTCGCGATGGTTCCTCTGGATGACGCCAAACGCCTGCGTCTGGAGTTCCGAATCGATCAACGAGCAGGTCGATTGATCGCTCTAAGCAGTGGCAATGAAATCGGTGGCACTGAAATCGGACGCGCCGAACTGACCGATGGTCAACCGATCATCCGCCAAACAATGACACTGACAAATCGAGGGGATTCCATTCGAGTTCATCGACTGGATGTGATGCACTGGGATGGTCAGTCGGAACAACCCGCCGAGCTGTCGGGCAAGCGAATGGAGTTACTCAGTGGAACAACTGTAGAGCCACAAGATTGGGATCAAGTGGCAGAACGCGGCGATTTGAGTTCGGTAAGTTTTGGCAACGAGGTCAAAGCCGCGCCGGGATGCGAGATGACTTTGCGTGATCAAACTCGTTTGCGTGGTCGCCTGTTGCAGTCTGAAGATGGACGAGTCCGCTTCGAGACGCAGCTTGGGATGGAATTCGAAATCGATCCGCTGAAGGTGTCGCAAGTGATCGGGTTAGCCAAACGGCTGAACCAAACTACTGGACCTAGTCTGCAAAACGGGACGCAGTTGATTCACGGGAAGCTGGTTTCCGCAGGCGGTATTGATGACTGGATCGCGTTTCAGAGCCCCATGTTTAGGGCTGTAACGGGGATCGCAGCAAACCCGAGTACAAAAATTGATTTTCAGCTGAGGGCGTCTCCATCTGAATTTTCACCGAGGATCGTCTTACGTGGCGGCGATCAAATGGGTGGTGAAGTCACTGCGATCAATCAACAAGGCATTCAATTTGATGGAACCTATTGTGGTTCGACCATCATCCCTGAAGACTCCGTTAGGTCGATTCAATCGCAGGCCGTCGACCCAATCGAAGACCGTTCTTTGGAACACGCGTTGTCGTTACCGCGGATGCAGAAGTCCTCGCCGCCAACGCATCTGTTGGTATCGCCGCAAGCTGATTTGCTGCGTGGGCGATTGTTAGGTCTAGACGGCGATGCCGCGACGCTTAGCGTCAGGCAAGTCGAACGACGAATCAACCGTTCATCGATCGGGGAGGTTGTGTTCTTAGACGCCGAACAACGTCCCGAATTCCAATCCGAACAGGCACGCATCGATGCGGTGATTGAGACCGCTATTGGAGAACGTCTGTCGCTAACGAACGTGCAGTACGACGAAAATGATTTCCACGGAGATCATCAGTACTTTGGACGTTGTCGCATTCCACGGCATTCGATTCGAACGGTTTGGCTGGGACTTCAACCACATCATCCGTCCAGTCGCTGGCAATTGCGACCGGTGAAAGATCCTCGTTCGTACGATGACGAATCAGCTGCTGAGTGAAGGGTCGCTTAGCCCATTTTCGCTGAAACCTTTCAGACGCAACAAACATGCGTCACAGCTGCCGCAAGGGACACCGCCTTCACCGGGATCGTAACAAGAGAGTGTCATGGAGTAATCGACACCCAATTGCAAGCCTTTGGCAATGATCTGTGCTTTGGTAAGGTCGATCAGCGGCGTGTGGATCGTAAGCGATTTTCCTTCGACACCAGCCTTGGTTGCAAGGTTGGCCATCTTGGAAAAGGCGTCAATGTATTCCGGTCGACAGTCAGGGTAGCCGCTGTAGTCAAGCGCATTGACCCCGATGAAGATATCCAGCGAACCGATCGTTTCCGCCATCGCCAACGCGAGTGATAGGAAAACGGTGTTTCGTGCGGGGACGTAGGTGACAGGTATCTCGCTTCCGATTTGGTCGACCGATTCTGACTTGGGAACGGTGATCGATTGGTCGGTTAGCGCCGAACCGCCAAACTGCGATAGGTTGATGTCGACGATATGATGCGAAACGACAGAGAATTGTTCGGCGAGTCGCTGAGCACGTTCCAGTTCATATTCATGTCGTTGTCCATACCGATAGCTGATCGCGTGGACCGCAAAACCGGCATCGTTTGCGATCGCTAGACAGGTCGCACTATCGAGTCCACCGGAAAGTAAAACGACGGCAGGGCGTTGTTCGCTCACTGTTTCTTCCAAAGCTTTCGGCCAATCGAAGGGTGATAGTTTGTCCAGTTTTCGCTGTTCGTTAAATCGGATTCGATCAAACTGGTGAAGGAAGTGATCTTGGCATCCATGTTGTCCAAATGATGCAACGTGATCGCTTCCAAGGTCGCTGGCAATCGAGGGCTGCCGTATTCCAGTTGGCCGTGATGTGAAACGATGAGGTGTTCCAGTTGCATCTTTAGATCGCTAGGGAACTCCTGTTCGGATTCCTGTTCATACCGGCGAATCGCAGCGTCCAGCATCTGAACCCCAATCACGATGTGTCCGACCAATTGACCCCGATCGGTATAGGTCAGTTCGCCGCTGGCGGAGATCTCTTCGATCTTTCCGAGGTCGTGCAGGAACGCGCCAAAGGTCAATAGATCAGTATCAACACGCGGGTAGCGAGGGCCCACGAACTGGCACAACTGCATCAAGTCGAGGGTATGGCGAAGCAGTCCGCCGGGATACGCATGGTGATTGGAAACCGCAGCGGTGGCCGTTTTTAAACGCGAGACGAAGTTGTCATCCGCCAGCCATGATTGCCCTAGACCGCGGAGGAAAACGTCGTGCATTCCGTCGATCAGCTGTCGCAGATCGTCGATCGCATTGTCGGAAGCGGCGGCGTCGAATTGTTCGAAATCCTCCAAGTCAACATCTTGTTCGGTCAGCGATTCGATGTCGCTGAGAATGACTTGCAAGGCACCTTGGTGGACTTGTGTACGGCCACGTCCGCGAATGTACCCGCCGCGTTCGAGTTGTTCGTAGTCCGAGTCATCGACGTTCCACATCATGGCAATGATGCTTCCGGAACGGTCGGCGAGTTTTAGCAACAGGTATTTGCCGCCTTGCCGATTCACACGCAGCTGTTTGTCGGCCAAGCGAAAGTCTTGGTCGATCGAAAATCCGTCGGTCAGTTCATTGATGGGCGTACGCGTCACGGTGCGATCTTTGGTTTCGACGAGAGGTACGAATTCATACGAACGGCTTGAGAAAAATCACTTCAGATCATCCGGCTTCCGGAGCGACCTTTGGGGGACCGTGGATACCAGTCCGCCTTCAACGTAGGCGTCGCGGCGGGTGTTGGAGTTGACGATCCGAGTGAATTTTACTGGCACGTTCGGCCGGTCATTCACAGCATCCCGGCAAATCGCGTCCAGGTCAATTGACCTTCGGCCGGGCGATCGCCAGGGACGCGATTGTGGCGTTGCAGATCACGGCGTTGTTAATCGACTGCTTTCTGTTTCACCGAAGTCCGCAGTTGCCTCAGACCGCAAATCTTACTGCTGCGAAGATTCTTGGGGCTTCTGCGCAAAACCTTGGTCCGGATGCACCTCGCGAGGCGAGTTTGTGGACGGCTCAATTAAGGGGCAATCTGAATGCCAAGGGCTACGTTCGGGTTTTCCGATGGCTATAATAGGCGATATGTCGAGCCAGACTTCTTCAATTCCAGCGGCGCGAAGCAGCGTCAACTTAATCCGATCAAGCCACAGTTGGACGGAAGCGGAAAGCGCTGCAGGTTTTGTGCTGCGCTATCTAACACCGATGCGCCGATTGTTGATCAAGTCGCTCGGTTCTGAGCAAGAGGCGGACTTGGCATTAAAGATCCTTTTGACGCATCTCGTTTCGGCTGGGTTCGGCGAGCATCGCAAAGGACGGCTGCGAGACTATTTGGCGAAGGCTGTTCGCTCCTGTGCGAAGGCACGCCTAAGCGAAGTCGGTGGACTGACAGAAGACGAGATGAAGGAACGCTGTGCGTTGCTGGTTCCGGATTCGAAGATCTGGCTGATGCTGTGGCGGGACTGTCTGTTGGACCGCGCTTGGCGAGCCTTGGAACGTCTGCAGCACCAGGATCGCTCACGACCGCTATATACGATCCTTTGGAATTCCACCGTGAATTCTAAGATCACTCCGGATGAATTGGCGAGCTTGGCCGAAGCAAAGACCGGAGTTCTTCCTGATCAAAAACAGCTGCAGCAGTTAAAGCTCGATGCCAAAGCTTCCTTCGCCCAGCTGCTGGCCGATGAGGTTGTCGAAACGCTGGAGCGTGCGGACAAGGTTTCTGTGAAGAATGAAATCAATAAGCTCGGTATCGGCTCGGCCTTTCATGGTCTGACCGTCGAAGCCAAAGAGCCGGTCTAACTTGTTTAGTCGGCTTCAGTTCTCGATCGACATTTCCGCACGGTTGGATTGTTAATCTTTTACCATCCGATTGAGATCAACAATCAATGGCCGATCGGTCCGAAAGACCGTGTTTTTGGACCCGAAATCGATGGACCTCACGTTCTCTATTGGATCAACTGTGTCATAATGGTCAGACGATCCTATCAGAGATAGTCAAAGGTCATTTGTTGCAAAACGCTTGGCTTCGATTGGCGTTTTCGGTCGATCAAGTGAAAGCGAGCGGTCCCGTTGAAGATTTCTTGATGGTCGTGCCGGGTTAACGGTCCCACCTTTCCATCACGCAAAGACAACTTTGCTCCCGCCTCCTTTATCTTGTTCCGAGGGTTCCACGCATCCCGAATCTGTCTTCGTAGACACATGTGGTGCCCATCGTCGGAGTTCAATCATGTTTGCAAATCAATTATCAAAATCTGTCGCTAGCCATTCGATTCGCTATGTGGTCGGTTGCATGGTCGCGTGCATCAGTGTGACGCTGTGCTCTTCATCCGTCGTCGGGCAAGATCGTGTGCCGCTGGATGACGAAGGGCATGTGATCAACTTTGATCGCGATATTCGTCCGATCTTTGTTTCGCGTTGTTTCGAATGTCACAACGTGGATGAAGCCAAAGCGGATTTCCGAATCGACGACCCCGAGTCAGTGCTCGGATATTTGGAGCCCGGTGATGCCGAATCGAGCACCATCTATGCCGACTACATGTTGTCCGATGATCCTGACATGATGATGCCGCCACCGTCAAAAGGCGGACCTTTGTTGCCTGCGGAATTGGCGATGATTCGCGTCTGGATCAATGAAGGCGCAAATTGGCCCGAAGGCGTGATCGTTTCGGCAACACCACTGGAAGAAATGTTGGAAACCGATCTGCAGGCTCCGGTCGATGGGGATGAAGCTGCGAAATCCATCGTCGAACGTGTTTGGGCATTTCAAGGATTTTTTCACCCGGCGACCGTTCACTTTCCAATCGCTCTGTTCTTGCTAGGCGGATTCTTTGTCGTTGTGGGATGGAAGTGGCCGGCTGTCGGAACCCAGATCCCATTGGCCTGTCTGTTGATCGGGTCGCTTACCGCGATCGCTTCGACTGCGATGGGCTGGTCATTTGCCGTCGAAGAAGGCTATGGATCGTGGACCAAGGTGGATTTTGATAGTGAGGTCTTCTGGCATCGCTGGAGTGGCGTTATCGTGACGGTGTTGTCGGTCGTATTTGCGTTGATCGCATTGGCTGGCGTTCGCAAACAAGATCCATCAAAAGCCAAGGTGTGGAAATCGGGGCTGTTGCTGATTGCCGTGTTGGTTGGCTTGGTCGGCCACCAGGGTGGCGAGCTAAGCTACGGCAAAGATTTCTATCCCAAAGCGTTCCGGATTTTGTTCGGTGCAACGACAGCTGATGTGGCCGAACCGGAAGCAGCGGATTCAAGCGAAGCGGAAGAAGAGGCTTCGCAGACCGATACTGATGGCAACGAAGCTTGATTTTGATTTGGGACTAGCAACGATCGAAGGGCGATTGGCAGTGGATTTCGAGCGCCCTGGGTCGGAAAATGACAGTGCAGGGGAACCGCGTGCCTAAGAGCGATAAAGAGAAGGTGTCTGGTGAAAAGTCTGCTGCTGACAAGCAATCCGCAGACACGGCGCCCGTCAGCAAACGCCGAAGCGGTTCCGGTTCAAAGTCATCTCAGCAGCCCTCGTCCGATCACGCAACCAAAAAAGTGTCGGCGGGAAAGCCCAGTGCAAATGAAAAGCACAGTGCAAATGAAGCGTTGCCGAGTGAACCATTGCCGAGTGACCGATTTCTAAATCGGGAGCTGACTTGGCTGGCATTCAACGAACGTGTTTTGGCACAGGCGGCAAACGAGTCGCTACCCATTTTGGAGCGGGGAAAGTTCCTTGCGATCACCAGTTCGAACTTGGATGAGTTCATGATGGTGCGAGTGGGAGGGTTGAAGATTCTCCACAAACGGAACCCAGGTTTCCGTGACCCGGCCGGAATGGTCGCGACAGAGCAATTGCAAGCTGTCGCACGTAAAGGACACGAAATCGTTTCACGCCAGTACGAGCTTTTGCGTGAAGCCGTGCTTCCCAAAATGGAATCTGCTGGGATACACCAGGTCGATCTGGAGCGTGAGGGCGAGACTGCCTTTCATGCGGCGCTCAATCGATTCCAAGATGATGTCTTTCCGGTTCTTTCGCCACAGGCGGTGACGTTGGAGCGTTTTCCGCTTCTTCCAGGGCTAGGCCTGAACGTGTTGGTCCGGCTGACGAAAGACACTAAATCACGCCTGGGGGCGGCCAACGTCCGCCAAGCGAATGCAGACGATCAAGATGACGCTAGTCAGACATCGGAATATGCATTGATTCCGATTGGCAAGGCGTTGCCGCGTGTGATGTCGATCGCTGGGGATAGCCGCCACGGATATATCTTGCTCGAAAATTTGGTCTCGCACTTTGTCGGCGATTTCTTTCCCGGTCGTCAGGTTGAAGAGTGCTTTGCATTTCGCCTGACCCGTAACGCTGATATCGAGCTGCGTGAAGATGAAGCCAGCGACTTGCTCGGCGGCATGGAAGAAGTGCTCGAAAACCGGCGCTATTCACGTCCTGTCCGATTGGAATATTGGTCAACGGCCAGCGATGACGCGGTCGAGTTCCTGCGAAAGGCGCACGACCTGCATCCGGAGGATCTTTATCCGGTCGACGGGCCAGTGGACTTAAGTTTTCTATTTGCCCTGCATGGGATCGAAGGTTTCGATCATTTGCGGGACGAACCTTGGCCGGCTAAACCGCACCCTCGGATCGATCCTGAAGAAACGATGTTTTCGACGATCGCCGAAGGTGACCTGTTGATGGTCCATCCCTATGAGCGATTTGATTCGGTTGTTCGTTTGATAGAAGAAGCCGCAGTCGACCCTGACGTCTTGGCGATCAAGCAAGTCCTTTATCGGACCAGTAAGAACAGTCCCGTCGTCGCAGCTTTGGAAAGGGCTGCCGAACGCGGCAAATATGTGACCGCGATTGTCGAGTTAAAAGCTCGATTCGACGAAGCCCGGAATATCGAATGGGCACGGGAAATGGAACGTGCCGGCGTCCAAGTTATCTATGGGATTCATGGACTAAAAACCCACGCGAAGATTTGCATTATCGTTCGTCGCGAACAGACCGGTGTGGTGCGATACATGCACTTTGGTACTGGCAACTACAACGAAGTTACCTCGAAGCTGTACGGCGATATTTCGCTGCTGACTTGCGATGAAGTGTTCGGGCAGGACGCGACGACGTTCTTCAACGCGGTCACCGGGGCCAGCCAACCTCGCGCAATGGAAGAGCTTGCTGCCGCGCCGACCGGCATTCGCAAACGCATCATGGATCTGATCGATGGCGAAACGAATCGCTGCTTGCAAGGCGGTCGTGGCAAGATCGTGGCTAAGTTAAACGCCCTGGTGGACACCCAGGTGATCGATTCACTGTATCGTGCCAGTCTCGCTGGGGTCGAAATCCGGCTGAATGTCCGCGGCCAGTGTTGTCTGCGTCCCGGCGTCAAAGGGCTTAGCGAAACCATCAAAGTCGTCTCGATCGTGGACCGCTTTTTAGAGCACGCCAGGATCATGATGTTCTACCAAGGCGGCGACGAAAAGCTGTTCATCAGCAGTGCCGATTGGATGCCACGGAACTTGGATCGCCGCGTCGAATTGCTCGTCCCTGTTGCTGACGCGGCTTGCAGCGAGCGGCTAAAAGATGTTCTGAAGGCTTACTTTCAGGACAACACCAACGCTTGGCAGATGAAACCCGATGGTGAGTACGAGCTCACCAAGCCTGGCAAGCATGCGGAATTTCGCTCGCAACGAGTTCTGTACGAAGAGGTTGTCGAGCAGTGGCAGAAAGCTGATGCGAACCGCCGCACGACGTTCCGGCCGATTCGAGCCGGGGAATAAGTCGCCCTCTACTCCGCGGCAATAGCGGTGTAGAGCGCTACTGCCACGGAGTGTGTAAGGAGACAATGCGAACGCAACCAGTCCGTTAGACCGTTACTTCCACGCTAAGCGAATCGGTTTCCGCGTAGCGTTTGCGAATCGGTTCGATTTGTTCGGCAATGAACTCGTCGACTTGTTCGGGAGCACGTCCGACAAAATCAAGCGGGTTGATATCGGTATTGAATTCGACCGCCGAAAATGCTGGGTCGCTTTTCAATCGATCAATCATGTCGTTTGACAGGCCTTCCGCGTTGACTCGTTCTGCAACCGCTCGGCTGTGAACGCGAATCCGCTCGTGCAAATCTTGGCGATCGCCACCCGCTTCGACTGCCCGCATCATGATGTTTTCGGTTTCCATGTAGGGCAGTTCCTTCGCCAGGTTGTGTGCAACCGTTTTGGGATAGACGACAAATCCGCTGGCGATGTTTTGCATCAATACCAACGACGCATCGATCGCCAAGAAGGCTTGGGGGATCACCAGGCGGCGGTTTGCACTGTCGTCGAGAGTGCGTTCCATCCACTGAGTCGCTGCGGTCATCGCGGGACTGCTCTGCAAGCTGATCACGTAACGCGTCAGGGCACAGATGCGTTCACTTCGCATCGGGTTCCGCTTGTATGGCATCGCGGATGATCCGATTTGATGCTTTTCAATTGGTTCTTCGACTTCTTTGCGGCTAGCCAGCAATCGGACATCGGTCGCAATCTTGTGCAAGCTTTGTGCGATACCACTGAGAGCATCCAGCAGTTGCGCGTCGACTTTTCGTGGGTAGGTCTGGCCGGTGACGGAGTAAACCTGCTCAAAGCCCATCTTTTCGGCGACGCGGCGTTCGAGTTTTCGCACTTTGTCGTGGTCGCCACCGAATAGCTGCAAGAAACTGGCCTGGGTTCCCGTGGTCCCTTTCGCGCTGCGTGCGCAGAGCGTGTTGAGCCGATGTTCGACCTCTTGCAGATCGAGGACTAGGTCGTAGGTCCAGAGGCAGCAACGCTTTCCGACAGTGGTCGGTTGTGCAGGTTGCAGGTGGGTGAACCCGAGGCAGGGCAGGGCACGCTGCTGGGCCGCAAAGTTGGCCATCGCGTCAATGGTGGCGGCGAGCCGTCGCGCAACCAATTGGAGTGCGTCGCGGATCAAAATGACATCAGCATTGTCAGTGATGAAGCAGCTGGTTGCTCCCAGGTGAATAATTCCCTTGGCGTTCGGGCACTGGTCTCCATAGGCTTCGACATGGGCCATGACGTCATGGCGGCGGATTCGCTCGTACTCCTTCGCGACATCGAGATTTAATTCGGTGCGAAATTTGCGGAGCTCGTCCAGTTGCTTGTCGCTGATGTCGATTCCCAGTTCTTGTTCGCTTTCAGCGAGCGCGATCCACATGTCTCGCCAAGTGCGAAACCGCCGCTGAGGCCCCCAGAGGGTAGCCATTTCACGAGAGGCATAACGCTCGATCAGAGGGTTTTGGTAGGGGGTGTCAGCAGATGGCGAGGCAGTTTGGGTCATTTTGGAGAATTGCGGAGTGTCAGAATTTACGGCGTTTCGCGGTTAAATTGAGTTCGATAACATACTGTTGTTCCCAAGACTGGCAAATCGCCAATCCAAGCATTCGATGCGGACCGATGCAGACGGATTGGCCTAGTCATCGGGGAATGACGATAGCGTGGTAGCAATTGCGAAGAATTCCCGCAGAAACACTTTTTTCCCGAGGTTCCTTCCACCACGCGAGGCGGAAATTGCCGAAAGACAACGATATGAAATCTTTTCTTCGATACAGCCAAAAATTCTTGTCGGCTGCCGTGTTGTTCTCGTTGGTGCTAGGCACACTGACCGGACATTCGGTGGCTCAGGACCCCCAGGACGCCTACATCAGCGGGATCGATTTGCTGCCCGAATCGACCGCCGGGGTGGTGCGTATCCCTCGGCTGCCCGATTTTTGCAATGCTTGGCAGCAGACCAATTTGGGGCAGATGATTGCCTCCAAAGAGATGCAGCCCTTTGTCGATGCACAACGCGAGCGGGCGCTGAACTACTTCGACACGCTCGATCGTAAAATTGGGCTCAAGGCGAAAGACCTGTATGACATCGCATCAGGCGAAGTCGTTTTCGCGTGGATGGCATTCGAAAATGCGAAGCGACCATTTTCGTTCTGCGTCATCGCCGATACGCGTGGTCGACAAGAAGACGCCGATGCTGCAGGCAAGCAGATCGACGAAGAGCTAAAAGCTGGTGGCGCGACTCGCGATGATGTCTCCTTTGGTGACGAAACTATTCGCGTCTACCGGACAAAGCCAAAGCCTGGTCAGCTAAAAGTTGAAGAGATCGCGATCTCTTGGAACGGCGATCGCTTTATTGCCGCTGACCGCGAAGTCGTCGTCAAAAACTTACTAGCCGCTGTTGATGACGAAGAACTGCGTCAAGCGTTTTCGAAACGTGAAAGTTTCGTCAATGCGATGAAGAAATCCAACGACGCGATTGCTCAAGCGAAGGAAGAGTCCGCGAAAGTATGTTGGGAATGGTATGCAGAGCCATTTTCGATGGGGCGAATCCTACGCGAAGTATTCGAATACGACCGACATGACGATCTGGACATCATCGAGCTGCTGGAAGGGCAGGGCTTTGGTGTGATCGAAGCCTTGGGTGGTGTCGGTGCGGTCAACGGCGATCGTTTTGACATTTTGCATCGCGGCGTCCTTTTGGCTTCCGGCAAGCTGACCAAGGGTGCGCGGATGCTGCAGCCAGTCAATCAACCGTTGCCTCCCGTTCCGGCTTGGCCTACTGCCGATTGTGGAGCGTTCTACCGCGTCAATTGGGATCTGGAAACGGCGTTCTGGTCAGCGGAATCGCTGGTCAATGCGGCTTTGGGCGATGACTTATTTCGTCCCATGCTTGACGGTATTCGCGACGACGTCGAAGGTCCGCAAGTGGACTTCGCGAAAGACTTCATTCCTAACCTCGACGATCAAATTTTATTGATCACCGATAACACCAAGCCGGTCAGTCCCGAGTCGGACCGAATGTTGGTGGCAGTCCGGATCGTCAATCCTGATGTCGTCGCCGAAGTCATTCGCAAATGGATGGAAGTCGAGCCCGACGCACAGAAATTGGACGTTGCCGAATTCGATGTCTGGCAAGTCGAACCGGGAAGCGGGACTAGTGACGACGACCTTGATGCGGATCTCGCCGAACTGGGGTTCGGAGACGATCTGGAAGACGACGTCGATCCGCTTTTGAACCATTGGTCAATTGCGGTTGTTCGTAGCGAGGCCGAAGCGTATCTCATGTTCTCCAGCCACTCAGAGTTTCTGGTGAAGATGGGGCAGCGTGTCTTATCTGCTGCAACCGGAGACGGCTTGGACAGCACCGAGACTTGCAAGTCGGTGACCGAGGCGATGAAGGATCTTGGTGCCCAAGAGGTTTTCATCGATGGTGTTTATCAGCCCCACGTTTCGTTGCGTGCTCGTTACGAGTTGCTGCGTCAGGGCAAATTGAAAGACAGTGATTCGCTATTGGCGAACTTGATCCGTCGCTTTGCCGAAGATGAACAAGAGAATGGCCAAGCGGATCCGCTGAAGGCTTCACTGTTGCCTCCGTTTGCGGAGATCGAATCCTATCTGAAGGGTGGCGGCGTCTACTGGTCCAAGTCAGACGAGGGCTGGGAAATGACCGGCTTCTTGCTGAAACAATAGTCTCATCCCGAGATGCATGGCGGTCACGAGAGATTTGCGTTTCTGACGGACCAAATCTCGTGATCCGTCATCCCGGGACTCACAAGGCACGACGCTAGCGTTCAGTCGCCTGTTGATTTTCTATTGCCGCGGTTCACTTTGTGAATGACGCGATCTACTCAGCTGAACCTGGCATAGGTCTCGGCAGCGAATCTCGCTACCGAGCGACTACTACAGCACTCTTTGAAGCTCTTCCTTCATCGCACTGAGTACGCGATCACGGACGTCATCCAAGCTGCCTTCTTGGAACGCACCTGCGGCAGCTTTGTGGCCACCACCACCGAACTTTGATGCGACCTCATTGCAGTCGAGATCACAGCGGCTGCGAAATGAAATTTTGAACCCGCCACGTCGCTGTTCGATGAAAATAAGAGCCGCCTTCGTGTTGCGAACCGCGAGCGTCAAGTTGATCGAATCTTCGGTATCGCTATGCAACGCTCCGACAGCTTCGAAGTCTCGGTTTTCGACGTAGGTGTGAACCAACGCTCCGTCGAGTTCGCTGGCAGTGCGTGAAAGAATCAACCCTCGAAGTTTGAGTCGTTCCAGCGTGTCACGTTCGTAAAGGTCGCCGTAGATTTCTGCGGGCACGACCCCACAATCAATCAGTCGAGCGATGACGCGGTAAGTATCAGAGGAGACACTGCTGAATCGGAACCAACCGGTATCCGTTGCGATTGCTGCGAATAGGGCGGTCGCCATTTTGCGATCAATGTCCACGCCCAAAGCATCCGCTGCGGCGACGACAAGCGTCCCAGTGGCTTCGGCCTGATAGTCCTTGTACATCGTCGCGCCGAGTTGGTCCTCGCCGACGTGATGATCGAGGACCATCTTGTCACACTTGGCATTGCGGATCACATCGGCCATGTCGCCAAGCTGAACCCAGGCACTGGTGTCCAGAATCATAAAACAGTCGCAGCTGATTTCGTCAGCTTGGACGTGATCACCCAAAACTTCAACCGTACCTGCCGGGTCTAGGAATTCCAGCGAAGGTGGAACGCGATGAGCATTGATGATTCGCACGTCCTTGCCAAGTTTTCGCAAGATCCCAGCCATCCCCAGTTCACTACCGATCGCGTCACAGTCTGGCCGCACATGGCTCACCAAGACAAACGATTGGTAGTGGCTGATCTGATCGCAAAAACGTTTCCAAAGGATGCTCATGTTGCTTCTTTCGAAAGAGATAATTAGTTGAGCAGGCTAGCGAAGCAGGCGTTTGCAGGTTTCGACGTCCTGACGTAGTTGAGTGGTCAGTTCTGTGACCGATGAGAACTTTTTTATTCCACGAACTCGGTCGACAAAATCGATCGCGATGTCTTGGTTATAGAGGTCGCCTGCAAAATCCAGCAAATGGATTTCGACCTGCTCTGGTGCACCTGAGCCAAACGTTGGGCTTTCCCCAATGTGGACCGCAGCGGCAATCGGCTGGTTATGAGTCCGAGAATTCGGCAGCGTGGCCCATCCGGCATACACGCCCGGTGCCGGCGTGACGACTTCGTTGACTTTGATATTCGCGGTCGGAAACCCGATCTGGTTGCCCCGTCCATCACCTCGGATCACGTTGCCAGCGACACGATGGGGGATTCCCAACATGGCAGCTGCTGAAGCGACGTCGCCGTTGGCTAGGCATTCACGAATTCGTGTGCTGCTGATGACGTCCTCATTTTCGCACTGCATTTCGGCCACGCGAAATTGAATGTCATTCTGGTCGCAAAGGTCTTGTAATCGCTCGACATTTCCCTGGCGACCTTTGCCGAAGCAAAAGTTTGCACCTTCGATAAGGCCGGTGCATCGCAAATTGTTGACGATCAACGATTCAAAGAATGCTTCCGGGGTAAGTCCGAGCAGCTCTTTGGACGTTTGGATGACAACCAAGTAGTCGATCTCGAGCCGACCCATCCGTCGAGCCCTTTCGGTGATCGTTGATAGTCGTTTGGGGGCCGCGTCGGGACGTAAAATCGCGATCGGATGTGGGTCGAACACGCACGCGACGGTGGGGGATTGAAGTTCACCGGCAAGAAATTTTGCCTGGTTTAACAATTCGGCATGCCCACGGTGGACCCCGTCAAAATTGCCGATCGTGGCAACGCACCCGTGTAGCGCAGCGGGGATCGTCATCGCAGTGGCATCGGCAAGCGAAACGATCTCGGTCACGGGAGCGGGAAAATGGCGAAATATTTGAAGTGGGAAAGCGTCCGCTGCGATCAAACCGCAAAACTTAGTCGGCAGAGCCCTGAATATCCAGCCACGTAGGCCCTGAATATCCAGCCACGTAGTTTGGTCGAAAGCGATTCGTCTGGCGAGTGGGGACGACAGGGGGATTCACACCGCTCGCAACGCTATCCAATTCGGTCAAACAGCCATTTGGGTTTTCCGCTTCTCAGGCCGTCAATCAAGACCGCAATGATGATGATGACGCCGATGATGATGTGTGTGTATGTGTTGGGGATCGAAAGCATCGTGCAACCGCTGCCGATCGTTTTGATGATCAACGCGCCCACGATGGTCCCCAGGACCGAACCACGCCCGCCGCTCAGGCTGCCGCCACCGAGCACGACTGCGGCGATGATTTCAAGCTCCTTGCCCATCCCATCGGTCGGGTTTCCGTTCTTGACGTTGGCAAAGTAGAGCAGGGCACCGACGGCGACGAAGACACCCGCCAAGGCATAGACCAGGACCGTGGTCGCGCCGACCCGAATCCCACAAAGTCGCGCGGTCGCCGGGTTGGAACCCACCGCCACAATGTTGCGTCCGAAGACGGTGAAGTGCATCACGATCGCGACGGCAAGCCCTAACACGATCGCAATCAACGCGCTCGATGGGACGTGCAAAAAGTCCAGCCAATAACGATCCGAGTTGCTGCCGGTGTAGCACAGGTGACGCAGCCAGTCAGGCAAGTTTTCTGACACCGGATAGACCGTTGATTCATTGGCGATCACCTGGCCGATCCCCAGAAAGATTGTCATCGTGCCCAGGGTGACGATAAACGGCACGATTTCTCCAGCAGCGATGATGACACCATTGACGAATCCGCATCCGATGCCAACGGCCAGTCCAACACCGAGTGCACACAGTATCCAGTAAGTCGAATCCTCATGGCCGACCGGTACCGTGTAGTCACGGAATGCGAGTGCTATCGCCGTGCCGCAAAGTGTCAACGCTGTACCGGCAGACAGATCGATCCCTCCGGCAATGATGATCAACGTCATCCCAAGCGCTGGAACAGCGACCAACGCTGCGGAGTTGGCAACCACACGAGCGTTTCGCGCTGAGAAGAAACTCTGGCTACCGAATTGGTAGTCCAAGATCGAAAACAATCCGATCACGACCAGCAACGCGTATGTCGGGCCCAGTCGTCCAAGGAACCTCCATGGTGAGGCTGATGTTTGAATACTCTCTGTCATCTTCGATCGTTCGTTACACAATCCATATTTCTTGTTTCGTGGCGTGCCGCAGGTCTGGCTCTTAGCCAAGCGCCGCCGCCATCAAGTCTTCTTCGGTCCAATCACAGGCTTTTCGAATCTCGGTCATCCTACCGCGAGACATCACTCCGATGCGATCACATACCGACAGCAGTTCCGGAAGATAAGAACTGACAAAGACGACCGTGCGTCCGGTCACCGCCAACTCACCGATCATCCGGTACATCTCTGCTTTGGTTCCGACGTCGATCCCTTTGGTGGGTTCGTCCAAAAGGTAGACGTCTGCTTCTTGCGCCAACAGCCTCGCGAAAGCAACCTTTTGCTGATTGCCACCAGACAGTTCGGATACCGATTGATCCGCGCTATGCGCTTTGACTTCGACCTGCCGAATTAATCGCTCGGTTTCTTTTTTACGTAAACGCAGGTTAATCACACCCAAGCGACTGAACGATCGATGGTTGCCCATACAGACGTTTTCAGTCACCGAAAGGTCTTGCGCCAGTCCTTCTGTTTTGCGGTCTTCGCTCAGCAGCCCAAACCCGGCGCGTCGTCTTGCACCGACACGATGTGGAAGGCTTCGGCCATCGAGTTGTACATGCCCTTGGTAACTCGGTTCGAGCGCATACAGACAACGCAGCAATTCAGTTCGTCCTGACCCGACTAAACCTGCAACCCCGAAGACTTCGCCCTCGTAAATCCGCAGCGAAACGTCCGACGGCATCGGATTGGATGAAACGTTTTTTAAAGTTAGCCGTGGCATCCCCACATCATGTGGGACTTTGGGAAATAGATCATCGACGTCACGGCCGACCATCAGCGAGATGATTTGATCGTCCGTGATTTCTGACAATTGGCCGCTTCCGACGCTGCAGCCGTCGCGAAGCACGGCATAGTCATCCGCCACCCGCCGAACTTCTTCGAGAAAGTGGCTGATATAGATGATCGCCAAGTCACGGTCGCGAAGTTGGTTGATAATCTCAAACAGGCGATCAACATCGGCTGCCGGAAGCGAACTGGTCGGCTCGTCAAGCAAAATGATTTTTGCATCACTAATCAGCGCACGTGCGACTTCGATCAGTTGGCAGGTGGCGATCGATTGATCGCCGGTGCGAGCCTTGGGCGAAAGATGCCCAAGCCCAACTCGATCCATCGCATCGCGGACTCGTTTCCGCTGCGCACTGCGGAACAGGGTTCCCAGGCTGGTGCCCGAACGTCCGAGCATCAAATTGTCTTCGATGCTTAGGTCCGGCGCCAGCGTAAGCTCTTGATAGACGATCGCGACACCGTGGTTGCGAGCGTTGATCGGGCCGCTTGGCGAATACCGTTGATTGTCCAATCGCATCGATCCCGAGTCGGCGCGGTGGGCACCACTAAGCACTTTAAGCAACGTGCTTTTTCCCGCACCGTTTTCACCGATCAACGCGAGGACGCGTCCAGCTTTTGCATCGATGCAGACCTTGTCCAGCGCGACAGTCGGTCCGAACCGTTTGCTGATTTCGTGAACTTCAAGTAGCGAACTCAATCGACAATCTGTGGTTTGAGCAAACGCTGGATTTCATCGTCTTTCATATTCTCAGGCGTGGCCAAGTACTCACCCGTACTTTGGAATTCTTCCGCCGTTTTGCCATTGATCGCTGCCATGATCGTTTTGACGCTTTGGTAACCCATCTGAACCGGGTCCTGTAGAACGATGCCGTGGACCGTGCCGTTGTCTAAGCCAGTGATCAGGGAGTCGCTCGGGTCGAACGCGATGAATTTTATCTTTCCACCTTGCCCGGCGTTCTTGATGGCTTCGAGGGTGCCGTTGGCGTTTGGTTCGCAAACCGCAAAAATGCCGTCGAGCGAATCGCCATGCAGTTGCAGCAATTGATCGACCTTTTCTTTGGCTTCGGTTGCATTGTCGCCACCGTATTGGTCGCTGCTCAGTACGTTGATTTCGGGATAGTTTGCGATCGCATCTAAGAATCCGTTTTCGCGTTGTTCGGTGCTTTCGCTACCGGCAAGATATCGCAACAGGATTACGTTGCCTTTTTCATTCAGTGCCGCCGCCATAGCATCGGCCGCCATCTGTCCGCCTTTGAAATTGTCTGTGGCGACATAGCTGACGATGTCGGGGCCTTTTTCCAAACCACTATCGAAGATGACCACCGGGATGCCTTCGCCAATCGCTTCATCAACCGCATCGACCAAGCCACCCTTTTGATTGGGAGCCAACACGATGCCATCAACGCCGCGTGTGATCATGTCCTTGACGACTTCGATTTGGCTACCGGTATCACTTTCGACAACCGGGCCTTTCCAGATGACTTCCACGCCTCCGATTTCCCCGGCAGCCTTTTCGGCACCGAAGTGAACCGATTTCCAAAACTCGTGACTGGTGCCTTTGGGAATGACCGCGATCCGGAGAACGTCTTTGCCATCGGAGGCAGACCTGTCAGAAGAACAGCCAACGGTCCAAGCCGTCAGCATTACCAAGCAGAGGGCCAGCAAATTAATTCGCTTCATCGCAGATAGATAAGGAGGGAAGGGCAGGGCGGTTGGCAATATTCTTGCCATGGATCGAACACAAGGTTCACCGAACCCTCATCATAACCGATGAGCTTATTGGATTGCTAAGATCGCCTCTGGCAGATGGCCAATTATTTCACGACAGGTGACGGAGGGTTGCCCTAGCTTTTTCGCGGCGCAATCGCCTGCAAGTCCATGTAGATAGACGCCCAGCTTAGCCGCATCAAAAGGTTGAAGCCCCTGGCCTAAAAGCGATGTGATGATGCCAGTTAGGACATCGCCGCTACCTGCAGTCGCCATTGCAGGGTTTCCAGTATTGTTCAGATACGATCGTGCGGATGCTGAATTACCTGAAGTTCCACATGCTGACACCACACAGGTCGGGCCACCTTTGACGACGATGGTAATCCCAAAGTCCTCGCATAGTTTTTTTGCCGCTTCGATCTGTCCGGGGCGGTCCTTCGCACTGACGCCGGTCAGCCGTTGAAGTTCGCCCGGATGAGGCGTCAAAACTAATGATGACTGGTCGTGCAGAAGGGAAGGGGAACGCAGCCATTTTTGCTGAGCAATGATATTGATTGCGTCCGCATCAAAAACACGCGGTGTCTGATTGTGGTGCCACAGCCGTTCAACCAATTTTGTCGCTCCGTTTCCCGTACGCATCCCAGGGCCGCAGCCGATCGCGTCAAACGGTTCAAAATCAACAACTGCGTCATCAGCAAAGCAGCCATGCGGATCATCAGCCAAAGGGACCGTCATGATCCCGGGATGGTACCCGGCAACCGTTTCCAAGCATCGATCGGGAATCGCAGTCGTCACCAATCCCGAACCTGTTGTTAAAGCAGCGATCGATGACAGAGCGATCGAACCGGCCATCCCTCGTGAGCCTCCGACAAAAAGCACGCGACCAAAGTTCCCTTTGTGGGCGTCGCTTGAACGTGTTGGCCAAGCCTGGTGCTGATCCAGCGGAGGAGGGCAGGGGACTTCCATCGTGATCGATCTCGAAATGCTAATAGTGGTGCAGGCTCAGTCTAGGTTTTCTAACGTTATTCTTCTTCGTCATGGGAAGCGTTCATCGGATCGTGTCCTTTGATTACCAAGCCGGACAAGTAGGCGGCTTTGAATCCGGCATCAATGTTGACCACCGCGACGTTCGACGCGCAGGAACTGAGCATTCCCATCAATGGGGTGAGGCCACCGAGGGTCGCCCCATAGCCGACGCTGGTCGGGACTGCGAAGACCGGGACCGCAAGATGGCCGCCCACGGCTGCCGGCAATGCGCCTTCCATTCCAGCGATCACGATGACCGCCGTTGCCAGACGCAGTTCGGGAATCGCTGAAAGCAATCGATCCGGACCCGCGACACCGATGTCGTTAAAAGTTCGAAAGGGAATTCGCATCCATTGCAGGGTTTCGATTGCTTCTTCGGCCACTGGGGCGTCGGTGCTGCCGGCGGTAATGACGGCCACATGACGCACCATCCTCGCTGTGGTGGGGGGCAGTGGCTGAGGGGCGTTTTCGGCAATCGCCCCGGAAACCAGACATCGTGCCAGCTCGTTGTAGCGGACGCCGGTGACTTGTTGCTGCACCGCGGTGGCGATTTCGTCGGTGACCCGTGTCGCAAGGGAGTCTTGGTCTGCGGCACGTTGGCGGCGGATGATTTCTGCGATCAAATCAGCCGATTTTCCCGCCCCGTAGATCACTTCGGGAAACCCACAGCGTCGCTGGCGATCCAGGTCCAATGTGAGCGGAACGTCCGCCGATTTTGGCTTGGGAAGCTGCCCCGAAAGCTGCTCCATCGCAAGATTCACGCTGGTGCGTCCGGTCGCAACGTCGGTGAGCAAGGCCGCAATTTGGTCTGTAGAAAAGGTGGTTCGGTTGGACAATGCGACGATGTCTTGGTTGGGGGTTCGCAATTGGCGGTGTCGATGCTTCAATATGGCGGCAACAATCGTAGCCGAATCCAGTCTTTCGGCCCACTTGCCAGAAGCTAAGTTGTGCGATTGCCCGGCGATTCCGGGCGTCGATCCGCATCCGGATACCGCCGCAACAGTGTTGGTGGCGATCAACCCGGTCGCTTCGTTTTCAAAGTTTTCGATTAAGGAACAAAGTTCATGTCGACCAAAAAGTGTGTCCTCGCTTATTCCGGTGGTTTGGATACGTCCGTCATTTTGGGCTGGCTTCAAGACCAGGGATACGAGGTCCATTGCGTTTATGTCGACCTGGGACAGCCCTGCGAAGACCGCGACGCCATCATGGAGAAGGCTCGTAAGTGTGGTGCCGCTTCGGCACGTTTGATCGATGTCCGCGAAGAGCTCTGCCGTGACTTCGCGTTCCCCGTCCTCGCTTGGCAAGCCAAGTACGAGCAGATCTACCTGCTTGGGACCTCGATCGCTCGTCCGCTGATCAGCAAGATCTGCTTGCAAGTCGCGCGTGAAGTCGGCGCGAAAGCGTATGCCCACGGGGCGACAGGGAAGGGCAATGACCAGTGCCGTTTCCAGTTGGCTGCCGAAGCGTTGGATCCGACGGTAGAAATCATCGCGCCTTGGCGAATCAAAGAATTCCGCGAAGCGTTCCCCGGTCGTACCGAGCTGATCGCGTACTGCGAACAAAAGGACATTCCCGTCAAAGCTTCGGTCGCCAAGCCATACAGCAGCGATGAAAACGTCCTGCACATCAGCTATGAAGCCGGCAAGCTTGAAGAGCTGGATGTCAACGGTGTCGAGTTGGTTGACTTTGGCATGGGCGTCAGCCCACAAGAGGCTCCCGATGAAAGCGAATCGGTCACCATCGGATTCAAGTCCGGCGTTCCTGTAACGCTCAATGGAAAAGAAGTCAGCGCTTTGGAAATGGTCGAGCAGCTCAACACGATTGCCGGCCGCAATGGCGTTGGCCGAATCGACATGGTTGAAAACCGGTTCGTCGGAATGAAAAGCCGAGGCGTCTATGAGTCTCCTGGTATGACGGTCCTTTACGACGCGTTGATGTACATCGAGCAACTGTCGATGGACCGCGACTTGATGCACCTGCGTGACCGCATGGCACCCGAAGTTGCCGAAATGGTTTACTACGGTTTCTGGTACACGCCTAAGATGGACGCGTTGATGTCGTTTATCAATCAAGCACAAAAGCCAGTGACCGGTGAAGTGACTTTGAAGTTGTACAAAGGCAACATCGCTGTCGATTCACGCACCAGCCCCAATAGCTTGTACGACGAAGAGATCGCGACCATGGAAGGCGGCGGGTCGTACAACCAAGACGACGCGGAAGGCTTCTTGCGAATTCAAGGTTTGCCAAGTCGCGTCCAAGGACGTGTAACGCCACGAGCGTACTAGTTCGCGGTCCGGCGAACGGGAAATATTTGAATCGATCGAATGCGAGGTTCCGGCCTCGCATTTTTTTGTTGGATTTGGGTTGATAGCGGATCCAGTCATTCAACCGTCGCTAGCGCGATAACGGCTCAGTTTGTTTTCCTATGAGCCGCTTTGGCGTTAGCCGCGGTTGTTGCCTGTTTTGTCTGCACCCACTCAACCGTCGCTAGCGCGATAACGGCTCAGTTGGTTTTCCCATGAGCCGCTTTGGCGCTAGCCGCGGTTGTTTCCTGTGTTGTTTGCACCCACTCAACCGTCGCTAGCGCGATAACGGCTCAGTTGGTATTTCCATGAGCCGCTTCGGCGCTAGCCGCGGTTATTTCCTGTTTTGTTTGCACTCACTTAACCGTCGCTAGCGCGATCACGGCTCAGTTTGTTTTCCTATGAGCCGCTTTGGCGTTAGCCGCGGTTGTTGCCTGTGTTGTTTGCACCCACTCAACCGTCGCTAGCGCGATAACGGCTCAGTTTGCATTTCCATGAGCCGCTTTGGCGCTAGCCGCGGTTGTTGCCTGAGTTGTTTCCACTCACTCAACCGTCGCTAGCGCGATAACGGATCAGAGTGATCGGTGCTTCTTAATCCAACGTGTCGTCCGCGAGTGGCTCGTTTCCTCTTGGGGTTACCAAGGCATTGAACGTGGCAGGCGTCAAGCTATTGGGGAGAAAGTGACCGCGACCGTCCGCTGTCACGATGGTGACTCCTTCATCAACAAAGCCTCCCGGTTCAGTTCCTCGTGCTCCGTTGACGATGCCTTGCATCTTTGAAAAGTCATAGTCATACGGTTCTGTCCAGCCACCGATCGAACGATTCGTTGGTGGGGCTCCCGCGACGACCAAGATCGTCTGGCCTGGTTTGTCCGTGATCTGATCCGGGCTCATCGGGCCTCTCGCTGGAAATAGCGTCCCGGTTCCCGTGATTAAGTAGTACCCGGATCGATCGAGAACGGCGCTGTCGTCGGCTGGGTGCAGATAGACATCCGGCATCGTGTAAGCAGCTTCCAGGTTCACCGGATGGTTCCAGGGTTTACTGAGATCGAACATCGCAAAATGGTCTTTCTCGCCAAGGTATGGCAGCAGCAAAACTCGCCAGGAATGCATGGGAACGCCCCCGGCGTTCGTGAGGACCGCCGGTGGGTACGTCCCATAGTCAGCTGCGTAGGCGTTCATCGCTTTGGCGATCGATTCCAGTTTGTTGATCGACGAGCGTTGGATGCGGACCGATGCCAGGCGTGCGACACTGGCGCCGCCGAACTGAATGACCGCGAAGACGAGGCTCGCCAAAAGGACCAGCACGATGCTGGCAGCAACAATTGATCCAAGCGGACGGCGGCCCGGACGCGATGTCGCGGTTTCACCGGTCCCGGCAAAATCAGGGATGTCGATTTTGGCTCCGCAGGCAAAGCATTCGCCCGACTGACCGCTGTATCGATCTTCGACTTGGGTCTTCGCCGAGCAGTGCGGACAAGTAAACAGATAAGGCATATATTGGGTCGTCGTAAGCGATCTATCGATTCAAATGCCGTGAAGGCAGATCTATTTTAAAGGACAAGCTCTTGCGAGTGGTATTGCAGCGTGTGACCGAAGCTTCTGTCAAAGTTGATGGCGAAGTGGTCGGGCAGATTGGCCAAGGGTTTGTTGCATTGGTCGGGATCGGTCAAGGCGACGATGCTCAGGTTGTGAAATGGATGGCGGACAAAACGGTTCAGCTTCGCGTGTTCGAAGACGACTTGGGAAAGATGAATCGTTCGTTGACCGATGTTGGGGGGGCGGTGCTCGCGATCAGTCAGTTCACCCTTTACGGTGACTGCCGCAAAGGACGCCGTCCGGCATTCACTGACGCTGCAGCTCCTGAACTGGCTAACCAGCTCTACCAGCAATATGTTTCGGCGATCCGTGACCAAGCGGTCCAAGTCCAGACCGGAATCTTTGCCGCCGATATGAAGGTTTCGTTGGTCAACGATGGTCCCGTGACAATGATACTTGAACGCGAAGCTGAAGGTTCTTCACGGTAGCCGTTGCAACTATCGATAGTCTTCTTGATCGCGACTGGCGCGAAAGATCGGCGGTCGCCATTGTGGCAGCGACCATTGTGGCTGTTGTTCCGACAAATCGTATTTCGCACGCTCACGCAATCGGCCGGCGATCTGGTTGTCGCTCGCCGCGATGTAGATCAGCGCAAAAAGCATCGCGTAAACGATCACGTTGGCGAACGGATTAATGCCGAAGAATTTCAGTGCCGTGCCAAAGGACTTTTTGGTTCGCAATCGTCCAACGCCGACCTCCACAGCCCAGATCTCGTCTAGGATCAAGTGCACCATGAATCCGACGACGACCGCGACCGCTTTATAGGCCCGTTCGGCATTACTTGGGCAAGGCATCACCAGGTATGCGATTAGCCCGGCGGACGCTGCCGCCGGGATGCTATGCCACATGCCACGGTGAACGGTAAAGCGTTTGAAAAATTCAAACGCAACAAACCGGATGACGACATAAATCAGCATCGCGGCTAAGGCCATCGTTTCGTGTGACATGTTGAAGTCACGGAAACGGTTCAGCATCATCATCGGGACAACTGCCGCAGCAAACATGCTGATTTCACGCAGCGGAATTCCGCCGTCGCTATCCAGGTCCGGAAGCATGCCGCTGACCGCGCACAGTCCGCCCGCCAAGATGCCGTTTTCCAACGTCATCGATTGAGATGTCACACCCCAGTAGCCGTATGCGGCTCCAACGACGGTGCTGGCGGAAATGTGCGTTTTGAAATCAGCCACGCTAGCAAAACTGAATTGGCAAAGTCGGGGCAGGGCAGTGGAGTGACAAAATCGGGCAATGATATTTACCGAGAATTGCCGGCATACCGCCAGACCGAAATTGGCTTTGCCAAGACCTGCGAGCTAGCTCGAGGACTGTTGCTGCTCGGCGTTTTCCTGTGCCGCTGCGCGAGCCTGCTGTAATTCCGCCGCCGTACAGTAACGCACGAAATAACGATTGATCACATCCACCAAATCGGTCTGCCCGCGAAAGTGCCCAATCTTCAGCGTCTCTTTGCCGCCATGCTTGCGTTGAATTGTCAATACGCTGTCTTCAAGTGACATCGAATCGGCATCGGAAAATGGCAATTCCGACTTCCACAAATCATACGTCATACCGTCACAATCGATCGCCAGAGTTCCTTTCTTGCCTTCATAAGTGACCGGCGGAAAATCACGCTCGACAATTTCTCGCTCTTCATCGGTGCTGGGAAGAAACCGATACGGCAGCGATTGCGCATGCATCTTGCGAAAGTTGTCTTCATAGTCCGACCATTGTGTCGCTTCAAACGAAGACGCGTTGGTGATTCCGTGATACCAACTGCCGTCACCGGGCAGCGAAAGGTCCTGTTGCAATTCCGGAGCATCGATACGGTAACCCATCGCCTCCAATCGCTCGGACAACGGCGGGTGAGAATCAAAAGGGTGCGCCGTCTGGAGCGACGCGATATTGTCCTCACCGATAAACGAAGGCGCGAATTGCCCGAAACCGGTTTCGATTCGCGTGGCAATTTTCGCATTCTCAAGCGAACCTTCGAATTCAAAGAGGTCTTGCTCAATCTGATTTCGATAGGTGCTGTACGCAAGCGTTCGCATTAGTGCAGTTGCCACCGAACGATTCGAAGCGACGCCGGCGGCGATCATGTCGGCGCGGAATTCGCGTTCTCGGCTGATCTTGCCGAGCGATAACGCATACAGTCCGCGGAAGCACATCATGAAAGAATAGATTGGCTTCGTGATCGCACCTTCATAAAGCGCACCGAGATAGTTATCAAATCGCTGCAACAGCGGCGCGATACGTTTCGAATAATGCGTGTCATTACCGCTGAAGTGAGCCATTTCATGCGTCAGTACGGCGCGCGTTTCCTCGCCGTTTAGCTGCTTTAACAGCGACAGGCTGACATAAAGCGTTCGCCCCTTTAGCCGCTTGCCGTCGAGCATCACGGGGGCCTCGGTTACAAAAAAGTTGTCGTCGATTCCGGCAACGATTTGTGAAGGCGGCTGAGTTTGCAATTGATCACAGATCTGCTGCAGGTCCGCCCAAAGCCGCGGCGCGGCTTGTCGATCAAGCAACTGTCCTTGCAGTTCCAAGTCCATCCGAGCGGGAGCAAAGATCGCTTTCAGTAACCCCCAGATCGCCGCCAAACCTACGAAAGCCACAACGAAAATCAGCTTTGGCACGTAAACGTTGAACCACAGCGCCGTGACCCAAAACGACAGCGATACCAACAGAGTGACCTGGGCGACCGCTTGAAGTGCGCCAAAGATCCTTAGCACATTCCAGCCAACCTTTAGGCTGATGTACTGAGCCATCTGCGACTGCGTCGAAGCGATGACGGCAAGCAACCCAAGCACAAACATCGCGACGCCCGACGCGACGCAAGCGGCCGACGTGATTTTCAACCATTCGATCGACCGGTGCTGGAACAACAATTCGCCATCAATGCCAGCTGCAAACCCGGGGTCCTTGATCATCTCACTGAACGGCACGTTTTCATAAATCAGGATGATCGCGGCTTTCTCTTCCGGAGCGATGGTCGCGTCGGAACGGATCGCGCTGACCATCGCGTCACGAGCCTCCGCATTCATGCGGCTTTGCGCGTGCACATAAAACCCATACGCAATCACGGGCACAAGAAAAACGCTTAACGCTGGCAGAAAAAACGTTTTTGCAAAACTCAGCTTGGACAAATCGTCGTGCTGTTGGTCGGACATGCAGGCACCTGAAAAATAGACGAGACCGGCAAAAAGGCTTCCCTCAAGATAACACCCCTGAATCCGCCCATGTGAACAGCTCGGCAGGTCCGTCACGGACGCGATTGATCTTCGTTTGATCGCGACTTTTTCCTATAAGCCACCATGAGCCGACGCGCATTGACGCCGTAGGCGATCCCACCATTTGACTCGGAGCCGCAAACTCGGAGCGCCCACCGCAATGCAACCTTACGACTACGTCATGCTAGCGATCCTGGTTGGCGCGGGCTTATTCGGCGCTGTCAAAGGATTTGCGTGGCAGCTAGCTTCGATTTCTTCCATCGTGGTCAGCTACTTCGTTGCGTATCGATTTCGCGAACCGCTCAGTGAATCGATTGTCGCGGAGCCGCCTTGGGACATTTTTCTGGCGATGCTGATTCTGTTTATCGGGACGTCGCTAGTCATCTGGGTTGCATTCAACATGGTCAAGGAAACGCTTGACCGGCTGAGGCTGAAAGAATTCGATCGTCAGATCGGCGCGCTGTTCGGGCTGATCAAGGGTGCTTTGTATTGCACCTTGATCACGCTGTTCGCGGTCACGCTGATGGGCGACACGATCCGTTCTCAGATCGTCGCCAGCAATAGCGGCCGGTTCATCGCACGAAATCTGGATCGCAGCGAAACGGTTATCCCGCCTGAGGTTCAGCGTTTCTTGCGGCCTTACCTGGAACGGTTCGACGCGGAGTTTGAGAACGCCAAGTCACGTGTCGAGGCCGGCGGAGAATCTGGCTCTGCGACTGAAGCGTCCGGCGAAGGCAGCCCGGCGGGCACGGGACTGTTCGGAACGGGGCAGTTGATGAGCGAGAGCTGAGCCCAGCTTGCAATCGCGAGCTGCATTCCGCCAGGGATTGGCTCAAACACGGGGAAAAAAATACTTCGAATACAACATAAGAGTGATTATCGGACGTTGCAGAAGGGGCTTTTTTGCCCTGTTTCCCCGTGTGGCTCTCTGTCTGTCGATTTGCTTGGTGCTGTTGTCTGGGCTCGCATGTTGGCTTTGGGCTGCGTCTTGAGCGACTGGGAATCGTCGTTCGGGCGTGTCGACAAGACGCTTGGTTTGCTGCCGAGTGTGCCGTGGTCTTCGGCTTTGAGATCACCGGGCGGTGACCGCTGCTCTGTTGTCGACAACCTATGAAATGTTGTTCGCTTGGTTGTCGACAACCGATGGAGCCGTCGTGTCGGATCAGTTGTCGACGACCAAGCCGGCCGTTCGACATGTGGCCGATTCAGGCTACTACAATGCGGGTTTGTTGCTTCCACTCGCTGCCAGCTGCCGATGAAATCTCTTGTTAATCGCAAGCGACGACTGCTGTTTCAGTCACTCGTCGATCGTCGCCTTCTCGCCGTCGCTTCGATCTCCGTGCCCGAGGCGTCTGAAAGCGATTCCGAAGTCGTTTTCACGATTTCGCTTGACGAAGCTTCGGATGACGATTTGACGGTTCTATTTGATACTGTCGAAGACACCGCCGTCGCCGGTTCTGATTTCGAGCCCATCGTCTCGAAGCCCATTGTCTTTCAAGCTGGTGAACTCACGAAGGAAGTTGCCGTTCCGCTTCGCGATGATCTGACCCGTGATCTCGATCGCTCTTTTCGTGGCAGGATTCAAGTGCTTGATTCGAGCGGCCGCGTCGTCCCATTTGGTGAGCATCAAGTTCTTCAGGAGCCAGGGACGTTTGTTGCTGAATACGACTTTGATGAGGCCACGCAGCGATTTGCCTATGCCAATTTTGATAGCGGCCAGGAGTTCTATTCCACATCGCTTTCTGGTGATGAGCCTTCTGTGCTGCTAGGTCGAAACCAATCATCTGGGCAAATAGCGTCTGGAGGAATTATCGTCGTTTCCGATGGGCAGGCCGTTGTGATGCGAGGGGCCTTGGAAGAAGCCAATGTGGTCCATCTTTATCGTCGTCCCGTCGATGGGTCATCGCCACTGGTACGCATTAGTGGCCCGTTGGATAGTGGCAGTATCGATCAATCCAATTCGATCTCAGTCAGTCCGGATCGGCGTTACATCGTTTATGCTTTCGAGGAATCGAACACCGGATCGATGCAGCTTTATTCCGTTCCGGCGGATGGCAGTTCGGCCCCGGTTCGTCTAAGTGACCCGCGGTTTGAAATTGATCATCTTTATGACATCGGCTTGTTCTTTACCGAGGACGATCGTGTCGTCTTTCAAGCTGCCCAGCCAAACGATGGACTTTACATCGCTTCGCTTGATGGATCGACGGAGCCAATCCGGCTAAGTGAGGGTGTGGACAACGATATTACGATTCCCTTTCCGCAGTTGTCGGCGGATGGCGAGTGGGTGTTTTTCAGTGCGCGGACTGCGCCGGGAGTGAGAGAGACGTCGCTGTTTCGAGTTCCACTAGACGGCTCATTGCCGCCGCAGCGAGTGGTTCAGAACACCGGAAGCGCGGCAAGGGCGATCACACCTGATGGCGGACGGGTTGTCTATCGCATCAACAACGGGATCATTCCTCCGTTTGATTTAATGAGTGCGCCGGTCGATGGCAGTTCCGCTCCGATTCGTCTGAATCAGGAACTACCAGAAGGCCGCGAAGTGATCAATCGCGTTCTCATGAGCCACGATGGGGACACCGTTTTTTACTTTGCAAACATTCAAGACCAATCAACGTATTCCGTGTATTCGGTGCCGACGATTGGTGGCGAGCCGCCGATGCTTTTGGGGACTCTTCCCGCTGGCGTCAAACCACATTATTTGAGTCTGACCCCGGACTCTCAGCACTTGGTCTTCAGCACAGATTATTTCGGCGGTCCGCAAACGCTGATCGAACTGTATTCGGTACGAACTGACGGTTCCACACCGTTGATCCGTTTAAATGGTGATGCTGTTGGTGCGGTCGCGTTGGCACGTCAGGACTATGTTGAGATGAGCCCGGATGGGAAGACGATTTCGTATCTCTCGTCAGAAGACTCATTCATTGGTGATGTGGGTTTGTTTCAGGTGCCTGTGGATGGTTCTCGCCCCTCGTCACGTTTGAATCTGTCTCGGCATGTCTCTCGCAGTTCGGTTAAACGAATCGATACTGGGTTTGTTTATCGGACTCAGGAAGTTGATAACTACATGGTTTCGGAAGTCTATCGATTCGCCGAGGCAATGGTTCGAGACGACGATTTCGATGTGGCTGACTTCGGCGATGCTCCCAGTCCCTACCCGGTCACCTTGGCTCAAAACGGCGCGCGGCATTCAGTTGGATCCGTGTTTCTGGGCGAGTCTGTTGACGTGGAAGCTGACGGTCAACCGGATGCCCAGGCGGCTGGCGATGAGGCCACTTCCCTGCCCCGCAGCGAAGGCATTCGTTTTCTGACAGACGTTGTTGCCGCGGACGTCAATACGCTGGCTAGTGTGGAGGTGGTTGCATCAGAAGCGGCCAAGCTCGATGCCTGGATTGACTTCAATCGAGACGGCGATTGGTCCGACCCCGGAGAGCAGATCTTTGTCAGCAACGATGTTACCGCTGGCATGTCGCTTCAGTCATTCATTGTGCCCGGTGGTGCCACTGCTGGTGTAACCGCTGCAAGGTTTCGTCTCAGTCGCGACGGTGGCCTTTCGCCACTTGGTAGCGCCACCGACGGAGAGGTTGAAGACTATGTATTGACCGTCGCCGATGGGACAGTTTCGGAAAAGCGAAGCGTTGTTCTTGACCACGAGCAAGTTTCAGTCTCGACCGAAGGTGGCCAGCCGAGCGTTCTTGCAGGCAGGCAGTATCGCTTTGCGGCGCCATTTGCAAGCGTTGATGTGATCGAAGTGATAGGCGGCAACCAGGATCAGTTGTTCGAAATCTTGGAAATGGATTGGCCAAACGCTGCGATCGAATTGGACGGCCGCGAGGGCTTCAACACACTTCAGATTTTGTACCCCGGCACGTTCGATCTCACTGCGGGTGGGATGATTTCGGCAAAGGGTTTTTCAAAACTTGATTTGTCCATGGTTTCGGGTGTAAGCATCGTTATTGATGAAACATCCATTGCTGAACTTGCCGGTTCTGACGAACTGGTGATTGCGGCTTCGGCCCCGCATCAAGTTATTTTCGAGGATGCGGCCGATTGGGTCATGGCTAGTGATTTGATTGAGCCGGGGCACTTTCGGCAGCAGTTGATCCATACCGTGAGTGGCCGGTCGGTTTCGCTGGAAACTCCCCTGCCCTGGATAAACTTGTTGAATCCATTTGACGTCAACAACGATGGCATGACGTCACCGCGTGATGCACTGGCGGTCATCAATCGGTTGGCGGTCTTAGACTCTCAGTCGGGTAGCAGTGACCTGCCAGATCCGTCAACTTTGGATTCTTGGTTGGGCTTTTATTACGATGCGAACGGTGACGGCATCATCGCACCGCGTGACGCCTTAGCCGTCATCAATCGTTTAGCCACTTTGGAAGCGATGTCTTCGGTGACCTCTGAATCAGAGCGTCCCGAAGCATCGAGCTTATTGGCTTTAGCAGGGTTCGATAGTGCGAATCGAGAGCGGGACCGGTGGTTCGGAGAGTTCGAGATGTTGGATCAAATCGAACTCTTCTAGTGCATTTCGAAGCGACTGCCCGCTCGGTCTACGTTTGGCCGTAGACGGAATGATCAGACGCGATAGCTAATCGCAATAGTTAGACAGCGGGCTCTTCTAGGAAGACGCCGATCTGGCGGAATTTGTCGTAGCGAGATTCCAGCAGTTCATCGATCGGCTTGGTTTCCAGATCGGCCAGCGTTTTCGACAGATAAGATTTCAGTCGCGACGCCATTTGGTGATGATCGCGATGAGCTCCGCCGAGCGGTTCTTCGATCACGTCGTCGACGACGCCCAGTCGTTTCAGGTTGGCGCTGGTGAATTTCAGTGCCGATGCGGCGCGTGGCGCATGTTCGTGGCTTTTCCACAAAATGCCCGCGCATCCCTCAGGACTGATCACGCTGTAATAAGCGTGCTGCAAGACTGCGATGCGGTCGCCGACACCAATGCCGAGTGCTCCGCCGGAGCCGCCTTCGCCGATCACGATGCAGATGATCGGTGTCTTCAGTTGGCTCATCTTGAACATGCTTTCGGCGATCACTTGAGCCTGTCCGCGTTCTTCAGCGCCGACGCCTGGGTAAGCCCCAGGTGTATCGATGAAGCAGATCAAAGGCAGGTTGTACTTTTCTGCCAACCGCATCTTGGTCATCGCCTTGCGATAGCCTTCCGGGTGAGCGCAGCCGAAGTGACATGCGGCGCGTTCTTTGAACGTTCGTCCTTTCTGGTGACCGAGCACCATCACTTTGAATCTGTCCAGTTTGGCGAACCCTGACAGCATCGCGCGATCGTCACCAAAGTGTTTGTCGCCGTGCAGTTCGACAAAGTCATCGAACGCAAGGTTTAGATAATCTTGCGTGTAAGGACGGTTCTTGTGCCGAGCCACTTGGACCGTTTGCCAAGGGTCAAGTGACGAGTAAACATCACGCAGTTGCTTGACCAAATCCAAGCGAAGCGATCGCAGTTCCGCATCGGCGGATTCATTTCGATCGGTCTGACGATCGAGAACGCTAATGCGGTTTTCGAGTTCCGCGATCTCGAGTTCAAAATCTAATCCGGGGCCTGGCATCTATATTTATTCCTGTTCGGGATCGAGTTCATCGGCGGTTGGTTTGCGGATCATGTCGTCCGCTCCGCGAATACCGGGCAAGTTGTCGAAGACACTGATTTCAGGCTTGCGCGGCCGTTTGCTCCAAAGTTCCATCGAGCGAACTTCCTTCAACACATCCCACATCGATTGCGGTCGAGCTGAAGGCGATTTCGCCATCATGCGTTTAATGACTTCGGCAAACTCTTTTGAAACATTGTTGTTGTAAGCGATCGGGCTTGGCACCTGAGCGTTAAGGTGCTTGTTCAGAAGGTCGTTCGGTGTGTCGCCTGTGTATGGCGGTTTGCCTGTCGCCATTTCGAACAAGACACATCCGAATGAATAAATGTCCGTTCGCTCATCGCAGATCTTGCTGCGGATTTGTTCGGGAGCCATGTAGCTGCGTGTTCCCTTGGCTAAGCCGCCACGGTGAAACAGCTTGCTGAGACCTGTCTTTTTCTTTTCGCTGATCGTAAAGTCGATCAACTTCACTTCGCCATCGCGGCTGACCAGAAAGTTATCTGGCTTGATATCCAAGTGGATCCAACCACGCGTGTGCATGTAATAGAGGCCTTCGCCGGCTTGCTCGATAATCTTGTTCAGCATGTAAGCGAGCGAATCTGGGCCGCGGCGCAAGGCTTGTTTAATGTTCAATTCGCTGAACAATTCCAAGACCAGAAATGGGCGATCGTTCGCAAACAGGTGATCGAGAATCTTGATGATCCGCGGGCTGTTCTGCAGGTCCTGCCCGACGTTGTATTCATGCTTGAGAAGGTTGATCTCGCTCTTATCTTTAGCGACGCTACCTTTGAGGATTTTTAGCGCATATCGGCTGTTGTCGTTCTCATCGATCGCTTCCCACACCTCTGCCGTGGATCCAGAACGAATAAGCCGGGCCAGTCGGTACGGGCCAAAGAAGTCTCGGGTTTTTGTCATCGGATTTCAGTGCGAGAAGCTCTTGCGTGATAACGGCCGGTCATCATAGTTGACGGCCCTACCCTCGGAAAAGGTCGCAAAGTCCGCCAGGGCCTCTGAGTCCGCGAAAACCGGCGTTTTTGTGAGAATCGGCAACTTCGGACCGATTTAGAAACCCGGCGACCGAGCACTTACGGGTGGTTGTTGCCCCAACACCTGCCGATAGATCTCGCGAATCTGGCGAGTCATCGCTTGATGGCGAAACCGTTCGGTAAAACGCATCTGCCCTTCCCTACCCATCCGTTGCCGCAAGTTTTCGTCCTTCACCAGGCGAATTAGCTCGCCGGACAGTCGATCGCAATCACGTGGCGGGATGAGGCAACCGGTTTCGTCATTGATGACTACTTCGCGAGCACCGTCGATATCAAAACTGACGGCGGGCTTTCCGGCGATTAAAGCTTGTGGCAATGCTCGGGCCAGTCCTTCACGAAGCGAGGTATGGACCAGAACGTCCATCGCGCCGATCAGCTCCGGTACCACGCTCGGGGAAACCAAGCCGGTGAAGATGAAATGTTTCGCGATTCCCAGTTCATCGATTCGTTGCTTTAGCTCGTCTTTCAGGATTCCATCGCCGACCAGCATGAAGCGAACTTCGGGACAAGCTTTGATCACCTCGACTGCGGCAGTCACCAAGTCGTCGTGCCCTTTGAGATGAAACAGCCGTGCGACCTTGCCGATGACAACGTGATCGTCTTCGATCCCGTAACGTTTTCGCACCTCGTCACGCGTCTGGTTGGCGTTTACGAATGGTTCAACATTCATCCCGCTATAAACGGTTGTGAATTTGCTACGCGGCGCGACTTTGGCATCGACCATTAAATCCGTCATCGCGTCGGCTACCGAAAGGATCCGATGGCATTTTTTCGAAGCGTATCGTTCGCACCGACAAAAGAAGTCTTTCGCGAGACTAGGTTGGAAATCGTGGAAAGGGGCCCCATGCACGGTATGGATGACCGCTGGCACGCCAAGTGACCAAGCGGCGATCCGCCCCAACAATCCACCCTTGGCGCTATGGGTGTGAACCACGTCGGGGCAGAAATCACGCAAGGCCTTTTTGATCGCGTGATAGGCCGACAGATCGCGGGTCGGATGAATATTTCTGCGAAGCTGTGGTAGGAGCTTTATTTCAAGCTCCCCTGCCCTGCCCCGCAATTGACTTCGGTCGCCAAAGAATCCGCCACGTTCAAGCAAGTCGCCTTCCGGTCCCAAGGCGGGACCGGTGATTAACATCACTTCATCGTTATGTTCTTCGATGAGGTCCAGGCAGTTCAGCAGCGTGTTTTCCTGGGCTCCGCCGATGATCATACGTGTGATGACGTGTGCGACTCGCAAACCGTTGCTCCTGCTTCGGTAATCTTACTGTGACTGTTTTAAAAACTGATCGATGTCGTTGACCACCTGCTCGATCCAGTCGGCTCGATTCCAGTGACCGTGCTTGGCCCCTTCGTGAATGACGAGGCCTGTCGGACGGCCCAGCTGCTTCATTCGAGAACGAGTTTTTTCGTTTCGCGCGGGGTTATCCAAGCTGCCGCTGATAAATAAAGTCGGCGGCATCGATTTATCAACCTGCTCATACGCATCGGCAAGTCGATAGAGTTCATTTTTTTGCTCGGCGTCGCCCCCCATCCACGCAACGGCATTGGATGACTGGGGATTTTCAATGGATTTCTCTGCCACCGAACCGCTCGCGATCTCCAGCGGGCCGGCCAAGACTACCGCTGCCGAAAGCGAGGTGTCAGTGTTTCGGTGGGCGGGATGCTTCAACTCGGCATTGTCATCGCCAGCTGCCATGAGGCCGACCAAGTGCCCTCCGGCCGATCCCCCAACAGCTGCGATCTGTTTAGGATCAATGCCGAAGTCACTTGCGTGCTTTCGAAGGTATGCGGTCGCGGCGTTGCAGTCACGGATCGCGGCAGGAAAGTACGCCTCGCCAGCCAACCGGTACTCGATCGCCGCGGTGGCATAGCCTTTTTCGGCGAGCCGAAGCGCGAGAGCACGGAACTTGGTCTTGTCACCTTTTTGCCATCCTCCGCCGTGGACAACAACAATCGCGGGCAACAAGCGGTCGCTGTCGCTAGGTGATTGCGAGCTAGGGCGAAAGACATCCATCAACAGGTCTCGCTCTCCATCACGGTGATAGACAAGATTCAAGTCGGCTCGGATCCCTTCACCAATCGCGGTCGATGTCGGTGAATCACTGTGTCCATCGACCCTGTGCTTATCAGATTCGGGCTGATTAGTCTCGGGCCCATCCATCCTTGGTGCCGGAGCCACCCCGACGGCATTTAGATCCGCCGCGTACAATCCGCCAAAGGTGCTCAGGTAAATGGTCTTTAATGTATTGCCGCCGATGATCGCGTTGATTGGCCGATGATCGGGGCTCAGTTCTCCGATGTGATTGCCATTGGGGCTGAAGACATGAACTGCCTTTGCGCCGGTGACATAGATGTTGCCCGCTCGGTCAACGCACATCCCGTCACCACGGAATCCATCTGCGGTTTCTGGCAATTGAGCCAATACGGTTGCTGCCTGCTCGGGAGCGTTAGGCTGGACAAGATCGATGCGATAAATCTTGCCGGTCTTCGCCGATGAGCAATAAAGCTGTTGACCTGATGGTGCGATCGCAATTCCGTTGGGTGAGATCAAGCCGGTCGCGATATCGGTCGTGCCGCCACTTGGCGATACCTTTCGTATCGCACCCTGCCTTGTCAGTGTGACGTAAACGTTTCCTTGAACATCCACCGTCAAGTCGTTGGGACGCTCGGTCGCGTCAAACTGGGCTAAAGTTTTCGGAGTCTGTTTTGCGTATGGGGGCTCCAGCACAGCAATTCGAGCACCTTGGTTATCCGACAGGTACAACCGGCCGTGTTGAAATGCGGTCCCCGAGATCGCGATTCCTTCGATTAGCGTGCGCGGCTTTTGGTCGGGTTTTCGCAAGTTATACAAACGAAGTGACTTTCGTTTGACGTCGGGGACAAACAACTGCCCTGCCCCATCCCATGCCGCACCATCGGCCAACTCGAAATCCGCATCGACAAGTTGTATTGTTGTGCCTTTGGGAACGACGGGACGTTCTGCAAACGCGTTGATGGTTGGCAAGATCGCCAACAAAACAGAAAGGCCATTTCGGCATCGCATGGGAAGACCTAGGTGGGGAGAGAACCTGTGTGTTCTGGGGTGGGACCCCAATATGATACTCCCCTGCCCTGCTCCGATGCTGTGCGGTGTATTCGTTCTTGGCGATGGTCAGGAACGAGGCCTTGCGATCGCATCCGCATTCAATGCAAAAAGGCCTCGACTTGCGGTCGAGGCCTTGATGATTTTGTCGCGATTGCGAATCGAATTAGGCGGTGCCAAATTCGACGCGTCGTCGACCAAGCTGATTCTGCAATCGGTTGACGATTGAAGTGTGCATTTGGCTGACGCGTGATTCGGACAGGTCCAAGGTCGCACCGATCTCCTTCATCGTCAATTCTTCGTAGTAGTAAAGAATGATGATCAGGCGTTCGTTACGATTAAGACCTTTGGTGACCAACCGCATCAGGTCGTTCTTTTGAACGCGACGGGTTGGGTCTTCACCCTTTTTGTCTTCGAGGATGTCGATTTCACGGACGTCTTTATAGCTGTCTGTTTCGTACCACTTTTTATTCAGTGAAACGACACCGACCGCATTGGCATCCGATTCCATCTTTTCGACTTCGGCGACTGACAGTTCCATATGTTCTGACAGTTCGACGATCGTTGCCGGGCGTCCGTATTTGGTTTCCAGTTGCTTCTTGGCAACTGCAAGTTTGCTGGCTTTGCTTCGAACCAAACGTGGAACCCAGTCCATCGTTCGAAGTTCGTCAAGCATTGCGCCTCGAATACGAGGAACGCAGTAGGTTTCGAACTTCACGCCACGATCCATGTCGTAGGCGTCGATCGCATCCATCAAACCAAAAATGCCTGCACTGATCAGGTCATCCAGTTCGACTCCGTCGGGCAGACGCTGCCAAATTCGTTCGCCGTTATAGCGAACCAATGGCATGTAACGTTCGACCAGACGGTTGCGAAGAGGTTCGTATTGGTCCGCATCCTTTTCGATTTGTTTGAACTGTTTCCAAACCTCAAGGATTTCATCGTCCGTTGAAACTGCGGCTGGCATCCAATCCTCCGTGAACTTTTCTTTTGCCGTCGATTTCGTATCTCGGGCAGCTAGGCTTTTTAGGTTTGTCTACCGGTGGTTCGCTTTCTTTAATCAAAGGCAAGCGAATCATCAGCATAAGTTCGGCAGACAGGCCAATCATTTGGCCACGTTTATTCGAGACTTCCTTGTCTCTTACCGTGTTTCTGTCTGCCTAGGCGCCGAATGCGGACTCTCAAAAAAACTGTTCAAGTCGTTTTCAGAATTTCCAGCCTTCGACTTTTTCCATATCGGTTATCCGTTGGGTTGATGTTGAGCTTAAAAATTCATTTAAGCCGCATCCATTTGTGTCCATTGCACCGGTGAGGGCAACAAACGCTCGACCAACACATCCGCGGACGCCGGGGCGATGTCCTCTGGAACGTGTTGTCCGTTGGTCACATAGCTGACGGGAATTCCCGCAACGCCGTTGGACCGCGCGATTGCGGACAGCACACCTGCGGTGTACGGGGTTTCATCCAGCTTCGTCAAGACCGCTGCGGTAGGTCGAGCGATTGAAAATCCATCTAATACTGAATGAACGACAGAAGCGGTGCTGGTGGCACTGATCACCAAGTGTGTTTCGTCGGGTTGTGCGGCGCGCAAGATCCGCGACAGATCCTCGATATGCACCTCGCCACTAGGGCTTCTGCCCGCGGTGTCAATCAATACCAAGTCGACGTCCCCAAGCTTTTCAATCGCTTCGGGCATCCGGTCGGCTGATTCGACAACCTGCATTGGCAGGTCCATGATTTGTGCGTACGCTTGCAGCTGCTGAATGGCTGCGATTCGGAACGTGTCGATCGTCAACAATCCGACACGACGTTTGCGATTCATTCGGAACCCCGCGGCCAGCTTCGCGACCGTGGTTGTCTTCCCAACGCCGGTGGGACCGACGAGTGCGACGACTCGCCTGTCGCCCGGTGTCATCGCGATCGGGCCAGCGATCTGTACCTCACGACTGACTGATTGTTTTAGCTGCTCCAGCCACGACATCGTTGGCGGGTCCGTCAATCCACTGGCAAACGCGTTGGTGGATCGGATCCAACGATCGACCACCGTCGGTTCGACCCCTAGCGAAACCATTTTGAATCGGTATTCCGACAACGGGTCCCACTGAGTCCGATAGTGAATCGTCGAGGTTTCCGGGGTGGCGGAATCGTTTCGATGGCCAATATTTCCTGCGATCGTCTGACGTGAATCGATCTGACGCTGCAGTTCGTCAACGCTACGAGAATTCCTTGACAGGGCATTGCCAAGTTCCGAACGGATACTCCCCTGCCCTGCCCCATCAAACGGATTGGTAACCGTTGGCGGATTGGAATGTGATGCCAGGTCGGGAGCATCCGACCTGGCTGTGACCTCGACATAGCTATGTCCCAGCCAGCCCATCCAACCTTCCCGGCATTGCCGCGTGCTTAGAACCGATGCGTTGGGACCGAGTTGTTCTCGGATCTCCTCTAACGCAGCTTGTAGGTTCGCGGCTCGAAATATTTTCGATTCCATCGGTGGTACTATCAGGAGGGAAACGTACGGCAATTCGCCTTAGGCGGCATGCCCAGCGGCTTGAACGTGTTTTGTTTGTTCGGACGGTTGGATCGAGATCGCGGTTAGGTTGACCTGTGTGTCATCAGTGATCTCATTGGTCGACAGAACATGTGCCCAGATACCCGATGCTTCAAGCATCGATTTGACACGTCGACGGATAGCTGGGGCAACGACGACGACCGGAGGATGACCTTGGTCGATTAACGTCTTAACTCCTTGACGAATCGCGTCGCAAGTGACGTCTTTCGATTTGTTGAAATCGCTTTCAGATTGACGCCTGACCGACGATGAAGAGTCATTCGTGGACTGATCATTTGTTGTCTTAATCAGCATCGATTGAGTCGGTTTGTCAAAGGCAATCGCATGCAACACGCCCAATTCATCACGTAGCGGAACGCAAAGTGTTCTGGCAAGCCGTTGGCGGACAAACTCGATCTGCTCGAGGGTTTCCATCGATCGCGAAGTTGCTTCACCGATCGCTTCTAAGATGATTCCCAATTGTCGGATCGGAATCGATTCGCGAAGCAACCCTTGCAGGACTTTCTGAACATCGGCAGTTGTCATCCGCTGTGGGATCAGCTCGTTCACCAAGACCGGTGCGATCTGTTTCAGTTCATCCAACAGGTGCCCGGTCGCGTCATGCGAAAGCAATTCATCGGCATAGACGCGTGCCACCTGTTCCAGCTGATTGGTCAAAACAACGGGGGCGGTCAAAGTTTTGTAGCCATAAATCATGGCTTGCTCACGCTGCTGGCTGGGAATCCAAACGGCACTCTGGGCGCCGAAGCCTTCCGCAGTTTCGCCTTCCAACTTGCCAGTGACTTTTCCGTTGGCAACGGCCAGCAGTTTGTCTGTTCGCAACTGTCCGCGTGCGACAAAGTCACCGAAAAGACGTATTTCGTATTCGAGTTCGCCCAAGGTCGCGTCGTCTCTTACCCGAACCTTGGGAAGCACGATTCCGATTTCGGCTGCCATCTGGTTCCGCAGTGCAGAGATACGCTGCATCAAGTCACCGCCACGGGCAGGGTCGGCAAGGGGGAGCAGTCCAAGCCCAATCGCGACTTCGAGCGGATCAACATTCAAAAAGTCTTCGACGCGTTTTTGATTGGCTGATGCTGTTGCTTGTTCAGTTTCACGGGCGATTGCCTGTTCCTTTTCCGCTTCACGCTGATTGACCGATAAGGTCCATGCGATGAACAACAGCCCGCCGCCAAGCAACAGCAGCGGAACGATCGGTAGCCCCGTGACGGTCAAAAGCAAGACAAATACACCGCTGATCGCGATCGCTGTGGAATTGCCTAGCATCTGGCCAACAAAACGATCAGGTAGATTGGTCGCTCGTGTTCCACGCGTGACCAGAATGCCGGCAGCCAGCGAGATCAACAATGAAGGAAGTTGGCTGACCAATCCGTCGCCAATGGTCAGCTTTGTGAACACCGATGCCGCTTGGCCGATCCGCATATCCGAGACGATGATGCCCAGGTAAAGGCCGCCAATAATGTTGATGGCGGTAATCACTAGCCCGGCAATCGCATCGCCACGTACAAATTTTCCCGCCCCATCCATCGCGGAGTAAAAGTCGGCTTCGGAAACCAATTCTTGCCGACGCCGTGCGGCCTCGTCAGAGTCGATCGCACCCGCGTTGACGTCGGCTTCGATCGCCGATTGTCGTCCTGGCATTCCGTCCAAGGCAAATCGAGCGGCAACTTCGCTGATTCGGGTCGCACCTTTCGTAATGACAACGAATTGCACGATCACCAAAATCAGGAAGATGATCAGTCCGACTTCGACTTGATTCCCGGCAACAAACTGACCAAAGGTTCGGATCACTCCACCTGCCGCGTCTTCGCCCTGTGTCGGGGCGTTGGTCAAAATCATCCGAGTCGTTGCGATATTCAGCACCAAACGCGATAGCGTTGTTACCAACAACGCGGTGGGGAATACGCTAAATTCGAGCGGCGATTTGACATGAATCGCGGTCAAAAGAATCACAACCGCCAACGCAACGTTACCCGCTAACAACAAATCCATTACCGCGGCAGGCAGCGGCATCAAAATGACGACCATGCAGGCCATCATGAAGGCCGGCATCAATAGCGCTCGAATACGTTGCAGGTTGGTCACGAACAGTGTCAGCGATTTTGTGGGGCGTGCCACACGAAGCGGCAAGAATCTCGACAAGGATTGGCGAAAGTACAAAAAAATTGCATTTCGATTCAAGATTCATACTGACTTTGTCGGACCCCTGTTTCACGAACGATGTTTCACAGTTCGCAACGTAGTACCGCTGACTAAAAAGACGGTTTTTCAGAACCCCAAGGGAAAGGCGTGAACGGCCCAAGTACAGACAACCCCTATCAGGCTCCCGTCGAAATTGAAGATCAGGATCGTCCCGCAGTGCAATCGATTGCGGTCGATGACGGGATTCGTCGAAACTGCATCTTCGCGTGGTCGGTAATCTTGCCCATCAACCTAATTGTGCCAGGGTTAATCGCAATGGGCATGCTTGCGCCCACCGGATGGATCGGCGTCTTACCTGCGGTCCTGGCCATCTACGCGATCGGTCTGTGGGTGTGCTATCGCCACACCAACCTTGCGGTACGTGTCACGATCGGCGGAAGCATCGTCGCCTTTTTTCAATTTGTCCCAATTCTGCATTTGTTCGCAGGAATCGTGGGATTTGAAGTTGTCGGTGCGACGTTTGACCATGGTGGCGGGCCATCGTTGGGACCTGTCCAAGCATTTGCAATCACTTTAATAGTCGCGGCGATCTTGCTGACGGTCTCTGTGGTCATCGGCGCGATCTTGACCTACATCAAAAAGCGAATGGCTTAGCGCAGAATGAAGAAGAATTAAAGTCCGGGGTTCTCGTACCAGACGACACCAAAGTTTTGTCGCTCTTCACAGGTCATTGCGTCCAAATCACCGTCACCATCAAAGTCAATCAATTCGAAGCGATCGAATTTGACAGCCGGTGTGGGATCCACAATGTCCCAATTACCAGCGATGTCCCGAATCCATAGGCCAGGCTGATCGGGATGACGGCTGGCCTTGGTGTTTGCGGATAGCAATATCTGTCCGCCGGGCAGGACTTCGATCGCTTTTCCGAATTCAACGAACGGAGGATGCTTGATTGGTGTCGTGGTCCAGCCATCATCTTGACGGACGCAATCGATCGATCCATCACGACGAGTGGCGATCAAGCATCGTTCTGGACTGGCGGTCATGAACATCACTTCCCTGCCCTGCCCCGCAATCAAATGCTCTTCCCATGGTTCGGACGGGTTCTTCGGCTGTTCCAGCCATGCCGCAGCACTCCGCGAACCTTTTCGATCGGTAAACACAATGTCCTGGTCACCATCGCCATCCATGTCAACCGAACGGAGTGACATCGTCCATCCGACCTGCCGCAGACGGATGACCTGCCATTGGTCCAAATCTCGATTGGGACGTTTTGTTTCAATGGACGTTCGGTCTGGAACAAGCAGCGTTAGGCTGGCTTTGGGGCCTTTGCTACCGAGCACAATCGCTTGGCGACCGTCGTTTAAGGGTAATGGCAACGCGTACATCCACATCACGCCATCGAGTGCAGCGATTGGTGACGTGCTCCAGGACCGTGGCGACAACCATGCTTGATTGTCGTTCGAATTGGCAACGTTGCTAAAGTGAACAAGCACTTGCCGACGTTTGCCTTCATGGCAACTAATGATGTCCAGTTTGCCATCACCGTCAACGTCCATCGGGACGGCATCTTCCGGTGAAGCCGCTTTGGCGATCGTGACCGATGGCCAAGGACGTTTTACGTTTTTGGGGCCGGGGTTCAGATAAAGACGAACCAATCCCGACTCTTCCCAGCCGGTGACGACATCGCTTAAGCCATCACCATTAAAGTCACCTAGACGCACACCGTCAGCGCCCTGGTATTGATTGTCGACCACATGACGCCGCCAAGGCTCGGCAAACGCTGACTGTTGAACAATGTTGACAACGATCAGCAGGCCGAGCGTGACAGAACGCATGTGCGATCCACTATTTTTTCAGAGGCAGGTGCCGCACCGAAAGAACCCCTTCGATGCTTCGCAACGCTTCCAGTGCGGACTCTTCGATCGTTCCATCGAGGTCGATAACGGTATAAGCCAACTCGCCCCGAGACTTGTTCAACAAGTCGGCGATATTCAGGTTGGCTTTTGCCAGGATAGCAGAGATCTGCCCGACCATGTTGGGAACATTGGCGTTGGCGATTGTCACGCGAGATCCGCTACCACCGCGTGGCAGGATCGCTTCGGGGAAGTTCACCGAATTGCGGATCGTGCCGTCTTCGAGGAAGTCACGGACTTGGTCTGCGACCATGACAGCACAGTTCTCTTCGGCTTCTTCGGTCGATGCACCAAGGTGTGGGAAGGCGATGACTTTAGGATGACGCAGCAGAGCGCTGGTCGGGAAGTCGATCACGTAGGACGATAGCTTTCCGCTTTCCAGTGCAGCGACGACGGCTTCATCATCACAGATTCCGCCACGAGCCAAGTTTACGACGATCGCACCGTCGTTCATCATCGCGATGCGTTCTTTGCTAACCAAGCCTCGCGTCGCGTCCAGCAATGGGACGTGAACGGAAACGGCGTCGCACTGCGAAAACAGGTGATCGAGGTTCATCGCCTGTTGAATGTTGCGCGACAGCTTCCACGCGTTTTCGACGGAAATCAACGGGTCGTAGCCGACCACTTTCATTCCCAGGGCGCTGGCGGCATTGGCAACACGGATACCGATCGCACCGAGTCCGATCACGCCAAGCGTTTTGGAGTGCAGTTCGGCACCGACATAGTTCTTCTTGCCCGATTCGACTGCGGTCGAGACTTCCGCGTCGTTGCCTTCAAGGGTCTCGGCGAACTTCATCGCCGGATAGATGTTGCGAGTCGCGATTAGCAATCCCGCGAGAACCAGTTCTTTAACCGCGTTGGCATTCGCACCAGGCGCGTTGAAGACCGGTACCCCGCGTTTGGTCATTTTGTCGATCGGGATATTGTTGACACCAGCACCGGCGCGGCCGATCGCGGCAACCGTCTCAGGGATCTCCATGTCATGCATCTTGAACGAGCGTAGCAAGACCGCATCGGGTGATTTGGTGTCGCTGCTGATCTCGTATTTCTCACGCGGGAGTCGTTCGAGTCCTTTGACGGAGATGTTGTTGAGCGTGAGGATTTTGTACATCGCGTACTGTCGTGTCGGTGGCAAGTCAGAAGTTCAAAACACTAATTCCGATCGAAGCGGGCGCGCCGCTTCGATCTCCAATTTCAATACCTGAGTGTGCATGCTCAGGTCAGGCAGGTTCGCTACGCGTTCTTGGTCGCGAACGAAGTCATGAAATCGGCAAGGGCTTTGGCGCCCTCTTTAGGCATCGCGTTGTAGATGCTTGCGCGAATACCGCCAACGCTGCGGTGTCCCTTGAGCGCGACGAGGTCGTTGTTGGCCGCTTCGCTCAGGAATGCGGCTTGCAGTTCGTCATTTGGAAGAACAAAGGTTGCATTCATCAACGAACGACATTCGGGCTTGGCATGGCCCTTGTAGAAACCGTTGGACGAATCGATCGCGTCATACAGCAACGCTGCCTTTTCACGGTTCAGCTTTTCCATCGCTTCCAAACCGCCAATGTCTTTGGATAGCCAACGGGCGACTTTACCGAGCACCCAAATGGCAAACGTTGGTGGCGTGTTCCATTCCGAATCGGCTTCGGCGTGGTTCTTGTACTGCAGGTATCCAGGCAACGAATCGCTGCCGATTTCCAGCAGGTCTTTACGCATCACGACGACCGTCACACCGGCTGGCCCGGCATTCTTTTGAGCACAGGCGTAGATCATCCCGTACTTGTTAACGTCCAGTGGGCGGTGCATGAAGTCACTGGAGGCATCACAGATCAACGGCACGTTCTCAGGACACTTCGGTTCGTCCTGGAATTGAACGCCTTGAATGGTTTCGTTGCTGCAGTAGTAGAGGTACGCCGCGTCGTCGGACACTTCGTAGTCGCCCGGAGTGGGCACATGATTAAAGTTCGATTCGGCCGCGTTGTAGACGATGTCAACTTTGCCTTCTTTCTTGGCTTCGCCGATCGCCTTCTTGCCCCACGTTCCCGTTTGCAAGTAGGCAGCCGATTTATCGCGGCCACGCAATAGGTTGGCCGGAATCATCGAAAACTGTAGTGCCGCACCACCCTGCAGGAACATCACGGAATAATCGTCGCTGATGTTCAACAGCGAACGAATCGAGTTTTCTGCATCGTGCAAGATGTCAATAAACACCTTGTCGCGGTGGCTCAATTCAAGCAGCGAAGCACGTGCCCCGGGCAGGCACAACAGCTCGTCGCGGACCTCTTCAAGAACCGACTCAGGCAAAACAGCTGGTCCGGCAGAAAAATTGTAGGCGCGTTGATCGGTCGCAGTTGCAGTCATCGATCGCATCGATTGGTTGGGGAAGTGGAGGATGAGCGGGGATTCTATGTCGAGTCGGGCGACTGCGAAAGGAGCAACTTGCCTTTGCCGAAGCACAGAATTTTCGGCCGCTGGCACCCGAAGAATTTCCGTAGGAGGCCATCAATGGCACTGTGAACCCTCCAACGGGCTGTTCTGCCACTGTGTATGTCGCCCTGTACGTCACCGTGTTTTGCCGCGATCAGCTCCCTGGATTGATTCGGCCGCTGTTCCAGACACGTATCACTGACGGCAGGATCGTGCTTGAAGCTTGGCTCCTAGGAGAACATCACGCGTCGATTTCGCACGAATTTTCTCGATTTCAAAACCCCTGGTAAAGGGGGGCTTCCGCCGGGTCACCCATCGAGTCCGTCCCACCCAAGCGGATCGAGGAACTTACTCCGGTTCGAATCCGAATTCTCGCATCCAATCGTTAACTTCATCAGAATCCTCGATTCGAGGCTTTCCCACCCTACCCTGCTGCGATTTGGAGTCCGGCGTTTTGCTGTTCGCTTTTTTCGCCGGCGGTTCTGTTGGTTTTGTCTTGCCCGTTCGAGGCACTTTGGGGGGAGGTGTCTTTGAGCTTTTTCCGCTCGATTCGGGCAACGGTCTAGGCTTTGTTTTAGGAGCCTTCTGCTTGAGCAAACGGTCAGTCGCGAGCAGTTCTTCCAGTTCTGGATCCGACAATGAAATCTCTTGAAGAGGCTGCCGTGGTTTCAGTGACGCTTGTCGTCTGTTTGGTCCAGAATCGATTTGTCCAGAACGTTTCGGTGCCGCGCTAGCACCGCCCTGCCCTTTCGATTTTTCCGACAAGGCTTTTGAAGACCCCGGATTGCTCGATCCTTCGACGCAGTAGTACTCTCCGTCGGCCAGGATGATGGTCCCATCGGTCAGCGCATCCATCCATGGTTCACTGTCACGAAAGGCAGCAGATCGTCGGGAGGCTGCAATTTGAACTCGGTGATCAGAGGAGACCACCATCAGTTTTTTGGGCGTGTGATGACCTCGAATGAGTTCTTCCAGTAGGTCATCGGCTGTGGGATAGCCGACGGCGAAACGGACTTTGATCCCATGATGCTGATACTCGCTCGCACGATCCTTCGGTGGGTTCGCGGCATCAAAAACGACGCAGGTCCGATGTCGAGTCTCGTCATCGAGATATTTCACCAAATCACGCAGCAGCACGCGCCGATTCTTTTCAAGCCACCGAGGGTCTGATGCCTTCGTGCGGATCGGTTGGGTGATGTTGTAGCCGTCGATAAGTAGTAGCAGAGACACAACGGTTCACCAAACAATCCGATGGCGAGTATTCAAGATTGGATTCATCAATTCGATTGTAGCAGCTCACCAAAAAATTGGTCCGCATACCATCCGCATCGCTACATCGCCGGGTTTTGATGGTCGATCGTTAAATCCGATTCCGATTGTTGCCGAGCGACATCGGTGTAGACAATCGCCGATAGCCAAACCAAGCAAAGCACCTGTCCGACAAGAGCTGCGATCGCGACGGCGATCGCGCCATAGTAAGGCTGAAGAAGGATTGCGACGAGCACCATCGTGGCCATCGCAATCAAGCGGCATCGAATCGCCGCCAGCGGTTGACCGCGGCCTTTGACGTAGCTGTCCAGCCCTTGCAAGATTCCTTTGATCGCCGCTACAGGGGCCAGCCAATAGGCGAAATGGACTGCGGGAACGAACTCGGCTCCATAAAGCCATTCGATGACCCATGCGATCAACAACATGAACACGATTGTGCAGACGGTTTGCACAGCGATCGAGCCGCCCAGGATTCGATGCACATCGATGATCTGAAGTCGATTCTTGCGGCCCGCAGCTGCGTTGAAAAGGAACAGCCCCATGGTGTTGGGGATGACAGTCAGTGGGTACGCCACTGGCACCATCGCCGCATAGAATCCTTGATCGCGTAGCCCTGCGATCCACAGGATCAGCAACAGGTCGAGTCGTTCGAACAGGTCAGTCGCGAACATTGAATACGCATAAGGACGGCTCTCTTTAATCAAGCCAGGCACCGAGGGAGCACTGGGGCCACGCAGCGGCATGCGTAGGCCGTAGATGCAGACGGCCATTGAAACGATCGATGCGATCACAAAAAGAACGCATGCGGTTAATAGGGTCACGCCCATGGCAAGTTCCGTCGCCAGTAAAAGCACCGGGAACGCTGCCGCACCGATCACACGACGGAGGTTGTACGTTCCAAAACGTCCCTGTCCGCGATCGATACCGGTCATGATTAGCAGCACTTGCTGACCGGTCAGTGACAAGGCACAGATGAACGCCAGTGGCATCAGGTAGCGTTTGTCCGCCGGCAGCGCTACGACATTCAACACGATCGCGACACCGGTGGTGGCCAGCCCGGTGGTTAAGCCGAGTTTAAGAGCCGCGCGGCGTAGGCGTTCTGCATCGAATTTGGCTTCAGCGGCATGACGGCAGATGACTTCAAGCCCACCGAACATGCCGATGTAAAGCAGCAACTGCACAACGAACATCGCCGTCGCGTACTCACCACGTCCTGTCGGGCCGAGGCTTCGCGCCAGCAGAATCCCCTGCCCCATCTGCAGGACGACGATCAGAAATGCGACACCGACGGTGCCGACGAACTGTTTTGCGATTTTGGAGCGAAGGGATTGCGATGGCGCGCTGTCACTGACGGCTTCTGCAGGATCAGTTGCGTCTTGACGCAGCTGTTGCGAATCGTCCGTCACAAGTTTTTGCACCATGGTGTGACGAGTTTAGTTCGCCTTGGCAGTAAATCAGAATCAGGAAACGCGGCTATGTCCGACAATGCTAACACGCGGTTAACACGCAACTATCAAGCAGCGGCGGTAAAGCATGGGCCAACCTAACCAAGCCGGATGCGTACGACACAAACGATCAAAACGTGTGGCTTTCCACAGCACTTGTTCGTTCCCGTGCCAACTTAATCCAAACTTTCGCGGACTTCGATTTCCGGACCGGCGGAGAAGCTGTAGATCTGGTAACCCAGAAAGCTGATGATACCGATTGCAACGAAAATCATTGCAGTGGTCTTCCAGTCGAAGGTGGTGTCAAACCCACCTCCGAAACGAGGCATTTGAAACGATCGCTTCGGTTTGCGTTTGTACTCTTTAGGATCGATTTTTCGCGGCGGCTTTTTCTTCGGCTGGGCATCGACTTCGACGTCTAGCTTCTCGACATCTTCGCCAGCGGCATCGGCATCAGGGACATTGCCGATGAATGTGTCGTGTGACTTTGCGTCGTGTTCCAGCTCAGCTAGGTTGATTTCCGCGTCGTCAGCGTCTTTGGATAAGCCGGTTACTTTGGACCCGTTAACCTTGTTTCCTGGTAACTGCCGGATCGAGTCATAGCGAATTTCCTGCTCGATCTGATCTTCAGCTTCTAGGAACTGAGCGACATCAAAGTTCTGCCAGGACTGCGGGGTTTCGCTGGTCGACGCTGGATCTGCGACGCTGTCGGCTTCGGGGGTGACAGCAAGGGCTGGCGTTTTCATGGAAACCGCAAAGCCGACTTTGCCGAAGCGAAGTTCATCGCCATCGTTCAAAACTTGCCAGACGTGCGGTTCGATCCGTTCGCCGTTTAGAAAGGTCCCGCCGGTGCTTTTCAGGTCCATCACGCCGAAGCCATCTTCGTTGTGAAGCAGCAACGAATGGCGGCGACTAACCGATTTACTCTTAGGGCGAATCTGACACTCTTTGTTGCGCCCCACCAAGTAATAACCGAGATGAATCGGTGCCGCGGTGCCGGCGCGACTGCCTTCGGTCATAACGAGTTCGACAGGCATTATGTCAGATAAGTGGGGCTAAACAGGATCAGTTGGGGGGATCGAAGATTCACTCCCGAATCATAGACGGACGATGCGGTTGATGCGAGTGGTTTGTATGGATAGTTATCGCGGCCATCAGGTCGAAACGATCACATCGACGACTTAAATCTGGGCTAGTGTCGCTCATTCCCGCAGTGCTCTTCACCTAAACATCAAACTCAGGGGGCGACAAATCCCCTGGCCATGCTCTTCTCACGATCACAAGACCTGCAAAGCAACGATGCGTCAACGTTTTGGCTGTCAAGCTACTCTTGAAAAACGACAATCTCTTTGCCGTTTTCCATCGCCTTCAGTGGGCGTTCTTTCTTTTCTTCTTTGGTCAGTTGGTAGAACGTGATTCCAACGACGACAAGCAAGGCCAATGTTGACAAGGCCAGGCCGACTCCCAGCAAAATGTTTTGGGAATCACCATTCGCGTTCGAATTTTGTGAGCTGTGCTTTGGGTTGGACTTGCCGTTGTTGGCTGGGACGGCGAACTGCTGTGATGTCGACAGTGGCGATACCGGAACCTGCGGAAGCGCTGATAAGTCCACAGGCGGCAGGCTTCCGAAATCAATGTCGATGGATTCCGAAACTGTGGATGAACCGGCATCCCTCAGTGGCCCACTATCGTCAATCGAGCTTGGGCTAGGCGATTCATCCGAAGCAACACGAGAAGAGATTCGTCGGTCTGAAAGGTCGCCACCGTTGGCAACCGTCCCGCGAAGACGTCTTAGCTGAACCAGCAATTCGGCTGCCGAAGCGGGGCGGTCTTCGGCGCGTTTGGCCATCATTTTCTGGATCAGTTCTGAGATTGCCTTGGGGCAATCCGATCGCAGGCTGTTCACCGATGGGACCGGTGCGGTCTGATGTTTGGCTAGGCGTTGGGCAACGTTATTGCCAGTGAACGGCGGACGCCCGCACAGCAGAAAATACCAAGTGCAACCGAGCGAATAGATGTCGGCTCGTGCATCGACCGTTTGGCTATCGATTGCTTGTTCGGGCGCGATGAAGTCGGCGGTGCCGGTCAAGCGATTGGGCGATTCGTTGGACGAACCGTTGGTGTATCCGATGCGGGCCAATCCCATGTCGCTGACTTTGATGACGCCGTCGGCGCGTAGCAACATGTTTGACGGTTTGATATCGCGGTGAACGATCCCGCGTTGGTGTGCGTGTGCGAGGGCGTCAGTCGATTGGATCATCGCATCAAGTGATTCCGCCGGAGACATCACTCCGTCACGGACAACAGCACGATGAAGGTCGACGCCTTCGATGTACTCCATCACGATATAAAGCTTGCCGTCGGCCTCGGAAAAGTCATAGGCCTGAACGATATTGGGATGTTCCAGCTTCGCTGAGGCTCGTGCTTCTTCCTTGAACCTTTCGATCCGGCGGGCGTCCTTGGATGCTTCGGAGGGAAGGATCTTCAGTGCCATCAATCGATTCATCACCGAGTGTTTGGCAAGGAAGACGACGCCCATGCCGCCTTTACCCAGCGGTCGCATCAGCTTGTAGTTGCCAAGATAGAAACCCTTGGCTTTTCCGGTCAGCAGCTTACGTGCTTGCCATGGCGTTAATAAGTTGGCTCCCACCAACCCGTCCGCTAGTCGTTCTGGCGAGAACCGCGTGTCCTCAGCCATCAGGGAAACGACGACCTTCTTGATGTCGGGCAATTCGACCAGCCCGGCATGCATCGATCGCCGCACAAAATCGCGCGTCGCGTCGTCAAGAACCGGTTCGGCTGCGGTCGTGGTGTTTACCGACATAAATAAGCTTGTCCAAGAACGCGTTAGAAACTCGATCTCCTTCGGCAACCCATGCGGGAGGCGTTTTCTAAAGAACGTCCTGTTTCAAATGTTTCCGTTCAAAGCCAGTTGCTTTGATCCGGCCGCCCCAAACGGTGTCGCGTTTAGGGGCGATGAGTTGAACGCATTATCGGGTATCACAACCCAAATAATGTTAAGGATCGGTTAAAGGCGCGTGTCGATCCGGTGTGATTGTGCTGCGATAGCCCGGCAGGTAGTGAACATGTTTCAGAAACAACCCTTGGGGCGGAGCCGTCGGACCGGCGTAGATCCGGTTCTTTTGCTCCAGCACTTCGTCGATCCATTCGGGCGGTTGCTTGCCCAGCCCAACCTCGACCAACGTGCCGACAATATTACGCACCATGTTGTAGAGAAAGCCATTGGCTTCTACTTCGATCGCAAGGTGACCTGTCTGATCAAAATCTTGCGCAGGGAGCACGACACAGTCCCTAACGTCACGGACGGAGGATTTACGCTCCGCACCGGCCGATTCGAAGCTAGAAAAGTCGCGATGGCCGATGATTTTTTTCGCGGCAATCTTCATCAATTCCACATCAACCAGACGCCTTAACCGCCAGCGATAGCGGTGTTCGAATGGGTTTCGCTGATGTCGAACCTGAATTTGGTATCGATAGCGTTTACCGAGCGCGTCACGGATGGCATGAAAATCTGGGTCCGCCTGGTGGACTTCGTTGACGACGATTGCATTGGGAAGGCGTGAGTTGATCGCCCGCAGCAATGCTTCGGTGGAAGCGGTCCAGTTGGGAAAACGGCAGCTGGCAACCTGGCCAAACGCATGCACCCCTGCATCCGTTCGGCCGCTTCCGGTCACGGTCACGTCTTGACCGGTGCTGCGCCGGATCGAAGTTTGCAACGTGCCTTGGATGGTCGCTTGATCGGGCTGGACTTGCCAACCTGCATAGTCCGTTCCGTCATAGGCGATCACCAAGGCAAACGTACGACTTACCGAATCGTTCAAGCTGAGGCGACCGACTGCTGCAGTAACTCGGCGATTTGAACGGCATTGGTCGCGGCACCCTTTCGAAGGTTGTCGCTAACGCACCAGAATGCGATCCCGTTGCCGTTGCCGCTGATATCACGGCGGATCCGACCGACGAAGACGTCGTCACGGCCATCGCAATCACGTGGCATTGGATACCGGCGATTTTGCAAGTCGTCTACAACGGTGATTCCAGCGGCCTGGTTAAACAATTCCGTTGCTTGTTCGACCGTGATGGGTTCTTCGGTTTCGACCAAGATGGATTCACTGTGTCCGATGGTCACAGGAACGCGAACTGCGGTCGGACAAACTTGGATGTCTTCGTCACCCATGATCTTGCGAGTCTCATACACCATCTTCATTTCTTCGCTGGTGTAACCTTCGAACTTCTCGCTTCCGATCTGTGGGATCAAGTTAAAGCCGATCGGATACTGGAACGTCTTGCACGATGGTGTTTCTCCATCGAGAACTTTCTGTGTGCTGGTCATCAATTCGACGTTGCCGGCCAAGCCTGCACCGCTGGTCGCTTGGTAGGTGCTGACCACAACGCGTTTGATCTTGCAAGCCTTGTGAATTGGCGCCAAGGCGACAACCATCTGGGTGGTGCTGCAGTTGGGGCTTGCGATGATGCCTTTGTGGTTGCCGATCGCTTCTGGGTTCACTTCAGGAACGATCAAGGGGACCGTCGGGTCCATGCGCCAAAAGCCGCTTTCGTCGACGACGACCGCACCTTCTTTGACCGCGTAAGGAGCGAACTCGGCTGAGACTTCGTCGGGAGTGCTGGCGATTACCAAGTCAACGTCTTCGAAAGCTCCGGGGGCAAGCAATTCGATCTTGATCGTCTCACCTTTGACGACGACTTCTTGACCGACGCTACGCTGAGAAGCCAGCAACTTCAAACGCTTGTATGGGAAATCACGCGTTTCAAGCTGTTGTAAAACGATTCGTCCGACGGCGCCAGTAGCACCAACGACAGCCAGTGTTTCGTACACGGGGGTAAGTCCAGAATTAGGGTTCGAGGGTGAATGTACGCGATGGACAACTCCGTTTGTCATCCGGTTCGCACCGCCCCGGATTACGATCCAGACAACAAATGAGCTTCGGCAAGCCCAATAAGTTTATGCCACGAACGTCGATTTGAAAGCCACGATTCATAATCACCGTTCGTGAACCCCTCCGGGCGATCCCACCTGTAGCGACGGCATCGCTCCCGCTCACTTAGCTTGGTCATTGCAGGCTGCTTGGCCATGGCAAGTTTGGGGAGGGCTGGCATTGGTACTGCATTTAAAAACCACCCGAACGGACTGGTTTGTTGTCCGTGCGGGTGGTAGGCGTTTGCGAGCTGTTGAAGTCGCTTATTTTTTGGCTTCTTCGACCGCTTTGGGAAGGTCCTTGTCGACCAGACCGAGTCCGCCGCGGCCACCATCGATGCGTGATTTCACATCCAGGATGGTGTCTTCGTCTTGGGCTTCCCAAAACTTTGTGATCTTCTCTTTGGGAAGAGGCTGATACGACCGAAAGATTCGAAAGCCGACACCACGAGCGGGATCACTTGTTAGCCACCAAGGGCTTCGTGGGAAGTTCGGATCGTCTGCTTTCCATTCTTCGTAGTTACTTGGCAATCGGGCTGCACTGCGAAGCTCTTCAGCGTCGAGTTCCCAGCTGCCACCACGCAGCACACATGGCCAAGGCATGTCGGCCCAAATGACCGCGTCAACAGCATGCAAGTCTTTCTTGTCGGCAAAGCTCTTGTAGCCGTCTTCGGTATACGCATTGATCGTCCACTCAGCGACGTTGCCGTGCATGTCGTAGAGCCCGAATTGATTTGGCTTCTTGCTACCAGCGGCGACTTGGCCGTCATCAGCATTGTCAAAGTACCATGCGTAGTCGTCGATATCGTCTAAGTCGTCGCCCCATGAGTATGCGGTTTTGGTACCGCCACGCGCTGCGTATTCCCATTCCGCTTCGGTAGGCAATCGATATTGCTGACCGCTGATCAGGCTGAGCCACTTGGTGAATTGCTGCGCCGAATACTGTGTCATCGTTACGGCGGGCTGCTTCGGATCTTGACCGTATTCGAACGTGAACGTCGGCTCGTACAGTTCCGTCGGTGCGGTGATCGCGTCAACTTTGTTGTTGTCATTGACGGGGCGGACACCGTCGGCTTCAAAGTCTTTGAAGATCGCGTATAGGTCCATGTACTCTTTGTACTGGCCCCAAGTGATTTCGGTCTTGGCCACCCACATCGGGTCGACTTTGATTTTGACTTGTGGCCCTTCATCCTCACGACGGTTTTCTTCACTCTCGGGACTGCCGAGCATGAATTCGCCACCAGGGACAGGCACCATCGAAATCGTTTGATTGGTACCGGGAATCCGATAGTCGTAAGGAACCATGTAGCCTTCGTCGACTTTGACAAAGGGGCCTTCTGCAGGTTTTTCTTTCGCGATTCCAGGCGTTTCTTCGCCAAAGCAGACGTCGGTCGACGAAGCCGCAACAAGGAAGGTCGAAAAACAGAGCAAGCTCGAGAGCAACCGTTTCACAATGTTAGGTGGGGTACGAGATAGCGGAGGGATGCGACCATCATCGGCCGCATGGAAGATCAGATTTGGATCAACGGAATTATAGATGACCTATGAATCGATTTCGATCGCATTTTGTGTTGGTGTGACAGACTGGCTTCGTTGTTTCTGTCTGTGGCAATCGCAACCACTAGCGGGTGGTCTGTCGTGGATGGACCAACTGAAAAGCTGATCTGCATCAGCCGGATTTGATCGATCGGGGGTTAGTTCCCCGATTGATCTAATCGTGGTCTGTTGCTGCTTAATGAAACATCAGACCAGCTGATCGAAGTGTGACCTTTTGGATTGTCGAACCTAGCGTCGGTCTAGTTGAGGAGGGCGACGACCAAGTTTGACGTCGAACTTCTTTTCTTCGCCGTCTCGAAGGATCAGCATCTCGACGCGTGTTCCCGCCATCGCGTTGCCGATCACTTGCATCAAATGATCGACATCCCGAATCGTTTCACCCTCGACTCGCGTCACGATGTCGCCGGGGACCAAGCCAGCTTGGGAAGCACCCGATTGGATGTCAGCGATCGCAGCAATTTGAGCTCCACGCAAGCGATGGTTTTCACTTGGAAGTTTTTCGTCGCTGACTTCGGCAAGCGAGACACCTAGCCAACCACGCTCGATCTTTCCGTGCTCACGCAACTGATGATAGATCTTTTGGGCAACAGTGCTGGGAATGGCAAAGCTAACGCCTTGGTAGGTATCGCCAACGATTGCCGTGTTGATGCCAACCATCGTGCCATGTGAATCGACCAGCGGTCCGCCGCTATTGCCTGGATTCACCGCGACATCACTTTGCATGAAATCTTGATACCGGTCTTTGGCTCGAACGACGCGGTGTTTGCCGCTTAGGATGCCAAACGTCACGGTGCGGTCGAGTCCGAAGGGGCTGCCGATTGCCCACACGGGTGAGCCTACTCGAATCCGTTCGCTGTCACCCCATGGGATCGGGATCAGTCCGCTGGCGTCTACCTTGAGGAGTGCCAGGTCGGTCAGTTCGTCCATGCCAACGATGACCCCCTCGACTCGGCGGCCGTCGCTAAGCGTGACCAGGATTTCATCGCTATCAGAAATCACATGGCGATTGGTCAGGATGTAGCCTTCAGAGTCAACAACGACGCCACTGCCTTGATCGGAGATCAGGATCGCGGGGGCACCTGGGATGTCGTCGTGAATGATCTTGTGGTGGGCAGCGCGTTGGATATCGATGTGAACGACGCTGGGACCGACCGCTGCACTGACCATCTGATAGGCCTGCGATAGCGAATCGAGCGACACGTCTTTGAGCCCTTCACTGGCAACTTCAAACTCCGCACGAAGCTGCCCGCGGTATTGTGCGTAGCGAATTCGCTCCACAATTCCTGGGACGACAAACCAAGCCGCAGCGAGGACGGACAACACCGTGACCAACATGACCAGCCCTTGCTGGAATGCGCTGGCTGCGTTTCCGCGTTGTCGGTGTTGGTTAATTTCGATCGCGACTTCGCGACGTGACTCGACCGCCGATCGACGCGTGGCGGTCTGCAATTCACTTGGCTGCAGCTCACCGTTTTCGGTGGTGTTGATGCGGATTCGTGGAGGAGCCTCGGGGGAGCCTGCTTCGCTATCGGAATGGACCACCACCTGAAATTTTGGTGGCGGTATTGGCGATCCAGAAACTGGTGGGTTGGGTACCGCGATGCGTGTTGGGAAAGATTCACGCTCGGATGTATGCGAGTCTGCCTTTGAAGTTGGCGTCGGCTTAAATGTCAAAGGTGCATTTGCTTGACGGTCATCCGGGCCGATTGTGTTCTGCTCTGCGGAATGCTGACTATCGTCAAGCTGGTCGTCGACGTATTCGACTTCCATGTGGTGACGAAGCGTCGATGGCTTTCCGGGATCAAAGCGATGGAAGATCAGTTTGCGTTGGGCGACGCTTTTCGTTGGGGCGTCATTCGGTGTGTCGCTGTGTTGGTCAGATCGGCTGTGTTTGGTCCGATGGTCGTTTTCGGTGGGATTGTCTTCTGGATTCCGCACGACATCGCGCATCGATTCGCTGCCTAAAGGGATCGCAGGACCGGAGTCGTTCGGTGAGTGCTCGGCCGAGTCGCCGCTGACGAATGGGGCAGTCGTCGGCGGATCGGGGTTTACCGATTCCCGATTCGCGGGTGTCTGTCGATCGGACGGCTGATCCATCGGTGACAGTCTCTTCTCTCCGGCAGAAAACGAATTCGCGGCATAAAACGACCATTCTAGCGCGATGTGATTGCGGTTCGGCAAGTTTTTTTTGACTAAAGAGCCGCAATTCTCGCCAAGGTGCCGACAAAACCGGCACCAGCGTCTCGCGTTAGCAGTCAGAATTGTCGACAATCCAACTGGATCACCGGTGGGCAAAAGTGTCCTCTGTCGATCTTGGTTTCGTCGGTGACGTTCCGGCGGCCCGCCAGGGGGTATCTCCCCCGCTGGACTCCCGTTTATCCTCCTTGCTTCGCAAATCTAGATTGGCATCCTCATGGCAGCTCAACCGGCACGTGATCTCTCGTCGGCACGCGAAACCATTTATCAGGCCATTTCAGCAATCCGTTTGGTTGATCCGCACACCCACATCAACCCTCATTCCGCCGGCTCGCAAACGCTTGCTGATATTCTCGGATACCACTACTACACCGAACTGGTTCATTCGGCCGGGATGCCGCGTCTAGAGATCGAAGAGCCCGGCATCGAACCTCGCGAACTAGTCCGCCGAATGGTTCATGGTCTGGGAAATATCACCAATACCGCGAACTATCACTGGTTGATTCAGATCTGTCGTGAGTTCTTCGATTTCACAGACGACGCAATTACACCCGACAATTGGGAAGAACTGTACGACCGTGCCGAAGCGAAAATGGGCTCGCCAGATTGGGCGCAAACGGTTCTCGATCACAGCAACGTCGAAGCGGTTTTCCTGACCAACGACTTCGACGACGATTTGGAAGGATTCGACACCAGCACCTATATCCCCTGTTTGAGAACCGATGATTTGGTTTTCCATTTGGCAAAGCCAGAGGTTCAGGAGCGACTCGAAAAATCCAGTGGCGTCTCACTGAACGGTTCGTTGGGCAATCTGCGTGACGCGTTGCGACAGCGATTTATTCACTTCGTCACCAAAGGGGCTCGCGCTTGCGCGATTTCGATCCCGCCAAGCTTCCAGCCCTCGATGGTCAGTGATGGTCGGGCGCAGAAAGCTCTACAGTCTGTCCTAACTGACGGAGTGCAAGCCAGTGCCGAAGACATCGCGGCTTTGTCCAAGCGAGTCTTTTGGACATTGGCTGAATTATGCGACGAGTTCGGCTTGCCGTTCGATTTGATGATCGGTGTCAATCGTGGCGTTTATCCCGGTGGCGTTTTTCAGGGCCAGGATTTGTACGACAGCCGAGTCTCATTGATTCAGTATCGCGAACTGTTCAATGCGTTTCCAAGAGTCAAATTTCCGGTTTCCGTGCTCGCGAGTGTTACCAACCAAGAGTTGGTTAGTTATAGCTGGATCTTCCCCAACGTGATCACCAACGGTCACTGGTGGTACAGCAACACGCCGTCATTTATCCACCGCGACGCGGCCGCACGTTTAGAAGCGGTGCCACGCAACAAGCAGATCGGTTACTACAGCGACGCTTACAAGCTGGAATTCGTTCTGCCGAAGTTCGATATGTATCGCCGTATCTTGTCGCGTGTGTTGGCCGATGAATTCGTTGGCGAAAATGGTTGGAGCGAAGAGAAGGCGATCGAACTCGGACGGCAAGTTCTTCGCGGTAATGTCGACGACATTTTTCGCGCACCACCTGAACTAGATCTCGACGCGATCAAAGCCGGTGCAGCCTCAATCCAACTCGTTAGCACCGATGATGAAGGCGACGATGGTCTGGATCCCGTGCCCAACGAAGAAGAGATCGAAGGCTCTGGCGTTCGGGATGTTTATATGGCAGAGCTTGGCGACCGATATTCGGCGACCACGCTTGACGCAGAAATCGACGCGATGCCGCTGGACGTCGGTGACCTGCTGGGCGATGAGAATCCATCTGGACCGGACGCGCCCGGCTCTCAGATTCATCCGATCACGGGTGACGGAGAATTCACCCCTGATAGTGACACGATGATGCTTCGCCCCGATCCGATGACGGGCGAGTTGCACTTTCCCGTCGACGAAGACGAGAAAAAATCGGATAAGTCTTAATCGGTCGCTCGCCCGCAAGCGAGTTGTCCTGTTGAACCGAAATGGAACAGCAAATTTGCCCATGATTGCCAAGCCGTTCATGGTCTTGAAGGGCTTGGCAAATCGATGAGCAGGCAGGGAAAAGAGGCCTGACCCCTTTTACGATGCGATGATGCGGTTGATCGCGTTCAGCATCGCCAGGATGGTGCTTTCGACGCTGTCGGTACTGACACCGACGCCGCGATAAAGTCGGCCTTTGTGTTCGACTTCAAGGTTGACTTCACCGATCGCGTCGCGGCCTAACGTCGCGCTGCGTACGCGGAACTCTTTGCAAATCAGTTCCAGGCCGGTGATCTGTTCGACTGCCCAGAACGCAGCGTCGATCGGTCCGTCACCCTCGGCGACTTCGGCGGACTTTTCTTCCTGCCCGTTGGAAAGCGTCAGCTTCACGCGTGGCGTCTTGCCAGTCGAGCTCGTCACCTCATAGTCCACCAAAGACCATGCTTGGCCATTTCCGGTGCTGATCTGTTGTTGGACCAAGGCGATGATGTCGCCATCGTAGATTTCCTTCTTCTTGTCCGCCAAGACTTTGAATTGCTCGAATACACGTTGCAATTCGTCGCCTTCCAAGTGAAAGCCCAGTGTCTTGGCGCGATCCGCCAATGCTGCTCGGCCGCTGTGCTTGCCCAAAACCAAGTCCGTCTTAACGAAGCCGACTTCTTCGGGTGACATGATTTCGTAGGTGCTTCGCTCTTTCAGCATTCCGTCTTGGTGAATACCGGATTCATGGGCGAACGCATTGCGGCCAACGATCGCTTTATTCCGCTGTACGTTGATGCCGGTGACTTTGCTAACCAATCGGCTGGTTGGGACCAAGCGCGTCGAATCGATTCGTGTGGTGCAGTTGTAGAAATCGCTACGAGTTTTCATCGCCATCACGACTTCTTCCAATGCCGCGTTCCCGGCCCGTTCTCCGATTCCGTTGATGGTGCATTCGATCTGGCCGGCCCCGGCCGCAACCGCAGCCAAACTGTTGGCTACCGCCATTCCCAGGTCATCGTGGCAGTGCGTGCTGAGCACCGCTTTGTCGATATTAGGGACACGGTTGCGAAGCATTTCGAAGATCTTGAAAACTTCTTCCGGAGTGATGTAGCCGACGGTGTCGGGGACGTTGATCGTTGTTGCACCCGCATCAATCGCCGCTTCCACCACTCGGCACAAAAAGTCGTGTTCGGTGCGGCAAGCGTCCTCGGGAGAAAATTCAATGTCATCGCAGCGGCTGCGAGCAAGTTTGACGCCTTCGACAGCGCGGTGGACGATTTCGTCCGGGGTCATTCGTAATTTGAATTCACGGTGAATCGCGCTGGTGGCCAAGAACACGTGGATTCGGCCTTGTTCGGCTGGCGCGATGGCATCGGCAGCACGCAGAATGTCTTTTTCGCTACAGCGTGCTAAGCCACAGATCGTTGATTTGCGAATCGTCTGAGCGATCTGTTTGACCGATTCGAAATCCCCCGGCGATGCGATCGGAAATCCGGCTTCGATGATGTCGACGCCCAAATCGGCAAGGTGGTGCGCGACTTCCAGTTTTTCACTCAGGTTCATGCTCGCACCCGGCGATTGCTCGCCGTCGCGAAGCGTCGTGTCGAAAATACGAATATGACGCTGCTGGGTCGCTGAATCTGGCGTCGAATCAGGCCCGGGCATTTCACCTGAAACGGGTGAACTAGAAGAACTCATCGAATCATTTCCTATGCATTAAATGTCTGCGGAGAATGTATCAGTCTGCCAAAGGATAAAAAGTTCGCCACCACCCCTACGTGATGACTTGGGAAATCGTCCACCTTGCGGTAGCGACCTGGGGACAATCGGCCCCTTGTCTCCAAAGCGGCTGCCCTTTGTCTCCAAAGAGGCTGCCGATGTGTCCAAACCGGTTCGTTCAAATCTGAATGTGACATCAAAATGAACTTCAAAAACAAAAAAAGGCCCGAGTCCTGTTGCCGGGACTCGGGCCTTTGCTGTGTTTCGTTTTGACGCGTCTGTTAACGCTTCACTTCAACGGTGCAAACCCTCATCTCCGGCCCGCGGCTTAGTAGCCCGAGCAGTAGGAGTAGTAGCAGAGGTAGCAGGTTTGAAAGTGTCATGGTTCTAGAATAGGTCGATTTGTCCGCAAAAGTCAAGTGGAAGTTGTCAACTGGCGGATTTCGTCAGTGTTCCGACACGACCGCATTTGGCGGACTGCTCGCCAACCCCACGCAGTTAGTCTCGGCCAATTCGGTCGCCTGACTTGAATTCTTCGACCGATCTACATGGATGCCAAGCACTAAGTCACGCCGCTGATCTCGGTGGTTCGCGCCGCATTTGAAACTCCCGCGTTGGGGACCATTGTGCGTTGTGAGTTCCGGATTTCCTCACGCAGTTCCTGGTCGGTCATCATCAAGTCCCGTTCAAATTGCCACCAAGAAATCGCGTAGTCCACAATCGCGAATAGCATCACCGTCGTTCCGAGCCATGCGGCGCAGCCGATCAGCAGCTCAAAAACTTTGGCACCGGCAATGGCAATTGGCAGTTGTCCTAGCCCGGCAATAACAGGAGTCGAATTCCGCAAGAAGATCACGACGACGCAAAGGATCGCGATCAGCTTTAGCGTCGAGACGACCGTCCGTAGCATCGCTTGCATTCCCAGCATTGATGCAGCTCGTTTGGCCGGTGACAGTCGGCCAAACGATGGAACCAACTTGGCAAAGGCGGGCTTGCCTTTGGATTGCATCAGACCGCTAGCGATTCCAATCAATAGCAAGCCGATCAGCAGCGGAAGCAGTACCACGCCGCTTGCCAAAACCAGTCTGGCGATGCGGCTGTAGACGAGACCACTTTCGATCGAAAGTTCAGGTGGGCGGTTGAATGTGTCTTCAAGCGTTGTTGCTAAGAACCGAACCAACTGAGGTGCGATCAACGACATCAGGCCCGTTGCACTTAACAGCGTTGCTGCCGACACAAGTTCGTTGCTTCGTGGTCCCCTGCCCTGCTCTCTTGCTTCTTGGCGTTTCTTTGGGGTCGGTGGATGGATCTTCCCGCTCATCTCGCTACCGTCGTCCCCAATCGCGCGATCGACTCGGTCAATTCAGATTCGAAGATCAATCCCGCCGAACCGATCGTCAGCCCTGTGATCACGAGAGCTGCCAGAAGATTAATGTTGATTCCGACGGCGATCACATTCAGGCCTGGGATGGCACGGCTGATCAAAGCGACCACAACATTGGATAACACGATGCAGGCCAGCAGCGGTGCGGCCACGCGCAGTCCGGATCGAAACCCAATCGTTAGTTGTTCGATAAGCAAGCCGAATAGCTGGTTGTTTTCATAAGTCGCCATCGGGGGAACTTGTTGAAAGCTGTCCAGCAGCGCGTTGACCAAAATCCTGTGACCGCCCGAAGCGAGAAATAGGCAGGTGACCATCATGCCGATCAACTTCGAAAATTGCGGTACCGTGGTTCCCGTTGAAGGGTCTGCGACCGCAGCGAGTTGCATGCCGGTGCTGCTGGAAATCAACTCGCCCGCCAATTGCATTCCGCTGATCAACAGTTGAGCGATGCCGCCGATGACGATTCCAAGAATCAGCTCTCGCGATCCGGCGACAAGCCAATTGGCCAGTTCGTCGATTCCGATATCCGAAACGTTGCTGGGAACATCGATGTACTGATAACTAATCGTCCTTAGGACCGAAGGTGCGAGGACGAAAGTCATCAGGGCGATCAATGCGATTCGCATTCGGATCGGGATGCCAAAGCAAAGGCCCGGCATCGCCAAGATCAGTCCCGTTAGACGCAGCGCGATCATCGCGATGACCAGTGGCAAAGCCGCCAATGCATCGGCAGGAATGAACTGCAGCAATTGATCAAACATCAGGACGATGGCGTTGAGTGAAGGAGCCGTTTGGTGGAACTAAGAGTCCGCGAGACACTAAATCCCGCCGGTCGCGAACAGCGTGCCTGCGAATTCCATCATTCTTGAGAACATCCATGGCAGGCATGCTAACAACACCAAGCTGGAAACAATCAGTTTCGGAACAAACGAAATCGATTGGTCTTGGACCTGGAACAACGTTTGGATCAATCCGCTGATCAGACCTGTCACTGCGCCTGCGAGCAACACCGGCGCTGCCAATAACGCGGCCAGGAACAATGCTTGGCGGCAAAGATCGATTGCTTGGCTGGGGTCCATCAGCACGTTTCCATTAACGGTGACCAGGGAACTTATTTCGCGAAACTTGCCAGTAGCATTCCGGCCACTTGGTGCCAACCGTCAACGAGAACGAACAGCAGTAGTTTCAGAGGTAGCGAAATCATTGCCGGTGGCAACATGAACATGCCCATCGACATCGTGACGCTGGCAACGACCAGGTCGATAACCAAGAACGGAAGGTAAATCGAAAAGCCCATTAGGAAGGCGACTTTCAGTTCACTGATCACAAAGGCCGGCAGCATCACTCGCATCGGGATGTCGGCATAGGAACTCGGTCGCGGTCCTTCAGGAAATGCATGGCGATAGAACAGGAAGACATCTTCGACGTTCTTTGCCGATGTGATCTGTTTCGCCATGAACTCGCGCATCGGCAATGTCCCAGCCTCGTACGCGTCGGCAAGGGTCATTCCGGAATCGGGATCGCTGTAGGGCCGAATCGCTTTTTCGTAAACTTCGGTCCAGACAGGCGTCATGACCAACATTGTCATGAACAGCGAAATGCTGGTCAGCACTTGTGTTGGAGGCAAGGCTTGGAGGCCGATGGCTTGCCGAAGCAAGGAAAGCACAACGACGATGCGAACATAACAAGTCGTCATTAGCAAAATCGCAGGCGCCAAGCTGACAACCGAAAGCAGCAGCATCGTTTGCAGACTGCCGCGGGCATTTTCAGGGCTCACCCAAGATTCCGGGCCGCCGGCGATGGTTTGCAGAGCTTCGGATGAGAGCGACATTGTCGGTCGCGTCACGATCGTTGCCGATTCGTCGACCTCGGCATCAGCCGATGTGTTGGAGCCAAATGATGTTTCACCAGTTGGATTGACTGACGGCGTCCGAGGCGATCCAGATTGAAGCGCGACGGGATTCGCAGCAGCGGTGTGGCGCAGCGTAGCGCTTTCATTGGTCGATGGGAGGTTCTCGTCAATCGCCAATCGGTATCGCGAGGTCGCCTGTGTCGCGGGGCTTGCCACAACCGGACCGTTCGCGAACTGTGAACCGCCGGTTAGCTGCACCGGAGTGTTTTTTAATGTTCGGATGCCGTTGCTACGTGCGGAAATCTCCATCGTCTCCGCGCCCAGCAAGGCCTCGTCTGGGACCAGCACCACCAAGCCCAGCATCAAGACGACAGCAATAAGTCGAAAGGATGATGGAGCCATTTCGTACGGTGAAGTCAGGTGTGTTGGGACGAGTGGTCGTCTGGTGGCGAACGTCGTGCTTCACACGTACTTTCGCGGCAACGAGGCGTCCCCGTCGGCCGCCTTTGCGCTGGACTTTAGAGAAATTCCCAAATTCATCGAAAGACGAGTTTTCACCTTCGAAGCTCTAAATGACAGCAACTCAATGCAAGCAATTGAGGTGTCATTTCAGCGCAGGTGCCGGTGATCGGTTTCTTCGAAGACCGTTGTGTCGGCAGGCGTTAGGCGTCGGTCAGAGGTTTGAACCATTCTTCGTAGCTGCTGAACGTTGGGCCTGGAATGGTGACAGAGATTGAACCTGGAAGCTGTATCTCACAGTCGCTGCGGATGTAGCCGCCCTGCTTGATGAACTTTGTGTCTTTCCAGCGGCCGAGCCCCAGGATGCGGATTTGGATTGTCGATACAGTTTCGTCGACCGCATAGCAAATGACATCATCATTCAGTCGGATCACCACGGTCGAATCCGCATCGGTGACCGGCTCGTCGGGGGACCGTAAACGAGCTTGGCCATATAGTGCCCGTGGTTTTTTCTGTCCTGCAAGCTCCGACAGCCAAGCTGCTGAATCGATAATGATGTGAGGTAAATTTTTGTTTCCCAGGTTTGCCGCTTTGGCTTTTCGATAGTGTTCGACAATGGCGTCGGGGTCGGATCGAAGGAAGTATGCGGTGACGCGAAGCGTGCTTTCCCGCGTCTGTTTGGGCAGCTCGATTACCTGGCCTTTTTCGAACGAAGCCGCGTCGGTCGGGGCCGATCGATTTCGTGGTGATGCAGCGATGGAGGCGAGGTCGGACAGGAATAGTTTTGCGAGGTTTCCCTCCGGCGCGATCTCGGGAGGGTGATATAGATATGGCGGATCATCACAAAGCCGCTGAAGGTACTTTTGCTGGGTATCAGAATGCACTTCGCCCCATGATTTCGTTGTGAGCAAGGAGGCTTCTAAGTCGTCGGGTTCATCTCCGAGGTGTTCGAGCAGGAATGCGGCGATTGCCCAGACCGCTCGCTGTAGTTGTTCCGTTTCGTCGGCATGGACTTTTCCGGCTCGGAATTGAATTTCCAGCCTTTCGCCAGCATCGTTTTGCCACTGTTCGATCAGCTCGGCGTTGCCACGATTGATTTTGGATCCGGACAACACGTGAGTTAGGAGGAATTCTTCCAAACGTTCGGCAACGATTGTACGGTCGGCCAACGAGAGCGACTGTGCCGGCGAATACTGGTCCGGATGCGAAGACCGTCCGCCGGCCAATTGACGCATCAATGAAACCCGTCCGTATTCGTCTTTTAGGTTGATGACAGCCAATTGTCGCATGGCTTCTAGGCGTGCAGCGTCGGACAGTTTTAGGCGGCTTGCCAGGTGGACCAGTTCGACGCCGTAGACCCAGTGGATGTCACGATATCGAACCATGGGCGAGTAGATGGATGCGACTTCGATCGCAACGATTTCAACCAGCTGACGGATCAGGCCGACTGCCTGTTGATCGAGAACATGTTGCCCCAGTTTGGAAGCGCCGTAGGTGGTCGCTTTGCTTGCGGCCCACCATGCGGCCATCGTGATCGGGTTGGCGCTGATGACGATTCGTCCGGCCGCCCACATCGTCGATGCGACATCGAGATACGGTTTAGCCGATTTGTAAAAACCGAATGTGCGGACGGCCTGGGTGACCAGTTTGTAGATCGATTGAAAGTCATACGTGGCTAAGGAAACCGGCAAGCTTTCCACGGCGACCAGCAAACGCAGTGACGCGCGTCCGGCGGCGCGAGAGATGGCTTCGACGTTGGTTCGCAAGAGTGGCGCAGGATCGTCTGGCCGATAGATCGCGGCGACGTCCGAAACGAGCCGGAATAGATCTTCGCGGATCTTCTCGGTTTTAAACTCGTAACCCTGTTCTGTTTTCTTGCGATACGCATCGTGTTTGATGCTGTTGAACAATTCTTTGGTTTTCGCATCGATCAACGTTAGCAACGCCTTGTCACAGGATTCCAGCGGATCCAGCGAAGCCGTTTCGGGTTGATCGGCAATCGTTTTTTGCGATTGGTTTATTTGCGATGGATCGCCATCGGTTCGAAAGTTGATCGCTTCGGGAAATTGCATCCATTGTTGCAGGGCCAACGCGCGGTCCGTCAACTGGCTTGATCGTTGTTGCAAGAGCGTTGATTGCTCTTCGATCCATTGCTTAAGATTTTCGTTGGTGTACGCGGTTAGCATTCCGGACGATTCATCCGCACCGCCCTGCCCTGCTCCACCACGAGCCAATCGGATGGCATCGGCGATCGAGGAAGCCAGGATCACAAATCCCAAGGCTCCCTGCCCAACCGCAGGAATGTCCAAGTCCAGTATCGCTCCAGTAAGCAACACCGCTGCGGCAACCGCGGCGGTAAGCAACGAGAAGATCGGCAGGCGACGGAGGAAATCGTGACGCAAGTCTGGCTACTTCCGTTTTAAAGCTGACTGGACTGAATTGGGGTCAATCGCGCCATGTTCGATCGAGCCCATTGAAATTGAGCCCGTTGCAATCGAACCATGTTCATCTGAACGAGGTGCTTTCGAGTCGTGCGTTCATTCGAGCAAATCATTTTATTCTTTCCAGCAATCTCGCCTCATTTCCTCTAATCGCTCCTGTTTTCAACAAAAGCACCACAATAATCGTTCGGAAACAACATTCTGCCATTCCGATGTCGAAATCGGTTGAACGCGGTATGAGCGTCTTTGCGAAGGTTTCCACGTCGCTAAGAAACTTTCTCTGGAATCACGGGACCATCCCTGGCACCTTACGTGGCAATTGCGGGCACACCAGCCGCCGCAATATGAAAGCTCGGTAAGGGAACGCACGATTATCCATAGATTTGTTTACACTACTACCGTCTACCGGGACTTGGCGGACCCGTGAGCTAATCAGGTGCCACGCGATGGAGAATCCAATTTGATTGGACGATTCAAAACGGGCACGCATTCATTGCAATCGATCACGTTCGTTCGTTCTTGACACAGTTCGAGCCTGCGAGCGTTCGCGTGACGTTGTATGCTGGACATCGCCAACGTGGTTGTCTGGTCGCGAGCCGAAGTGCAGTCTCATCGAGCCGTCATGCAAGAACAAGTTTCCGGAAAATCGTTTCAGCGTCAGTCGCAGTCGTCGACTCCGTCGTTACCAAACTATCAAACCGATGGTTTTTTCGACGAACTTGTGGACGAGCGAAATCTCTCGCGTCCCGACACCGAAGAGCTGGTGTCGCTCTTTAACCGGCTGCCGCCAGCAGAGCTGTACCGCAAGCAGCAAGCCATTGAGCGATCGCTGTATCAAATGGGGATCACGTTCACGGTCTACAGCGATTCTGCTGGGACTGAGAAGATCTTTCCCTTTGATGTTATCCCGCGAATCGTATCGGCAATGCTGTGGAAACACATCGATGCCGGGTTGAAGCAGCGCATCCGTGCGCTCAATCGATTCTTGTGCGATATTTACAACGAACAAGCGATCGTTAAAGACGGCATTATCCCGAAGGAACTGATTGATAGTTCGCCGGCTTATTTGAAGGAATGTCACGGGTTAAAGCCCTTCAATGACGTCTGGTGCCACATCACCGGGACAGACTTGATCCGTGACAACGAAGGAACCGTCTTCGTTTTGGAAGACAACCTGCGTTGCCCCTCGGGGGTTTCGTACGTGTTGCAAAACCGGCACGTGATGAAGCGGAACTTTCCACAGGTTTTTGGTGCTTCACGCGTTCGCCCGGTGTCTGATTACAGTTGGCGTTTATTCGACTTGCTGCGTGGGATCGCCCCGCCGAATGTCGAAAACCCTGCGATCGTGGTTTTGACGCCTGGGATCTACAACAGTGCTTACTACGAGCATTCGTTCTTGGCCCAAAACATGGGTGTCCGTCTGGTCGAAGGTCGTGACTTGGTTGTCGAAAACGACTTCCTTTACATGCGAACAACGGGCGGTCTGAAACGCGTCGACGTCATTTATCGGCGAATTGACGATGCCTTCCTCGATCCAAAAACATTCCGTAAAGACAGCGTCTTGGGTGTTGCCGGGTTGATGGATGTTTACCGCGCGGGCAATGTCAGTTTGGCAAACGCGCCCGGCACCGGGATCGCCGACGACAAAGTCATCTACGCGTTCGTTCCTGAGATGATTCGCTATTACCTAGGCGAAGAGGCAATCCTGCCGAACGTTCCGACCTACGTTTGCCAGAAAGAAGATGACCGAAAATACGTCCTTGAACACATGGACGAATTGGTGATCAAGGCAGCTGGCGAATCCGGCGGTTACGGCGTCTTGATCGGTCCACATGCGACCAAAGAACAGCGAGCCGAGTACGCGGCAAAGATCAAAGCAGATCCGCGGAACTGGATCGCCCAGCCGACCTTGCAGCTCTCGCGGGTCCCGACACTGATTGACGGTCAATTGGAAGGACGCCACGTTGACTTGCGGCCTTACATCCTTTGCCGACGGCAGGATGACGTTTGGGTTCTGCCCGGCGGATTAACGCGTGTCGCGCTCCGAAAAGGCTCGTTGGTCGTCAACTCGTCTCAGGGTGGCGGCAGCAAAGACACGTGGGTTGTTGCTGAAGAAGGGCAGCAAGTCGCGTCCCTGAAAAACGGAATCAAGCCTGTCCCAGACAGCGAACAAATCGATCCGCCGCGAACTTAGACGCCCTGGACTTGCCAACCGCGTCGCTCGGCATCGTCTGCCGTCAGCGTCGATTGGCAGGCCCTCGAGTCAATGCAACTATGGTCTAGTGCAATCCGCTGCTTTCGAGCAACAATCACTGACCACCTCCATTCGATCCACACCCCGGTCTACGACTTCCTTCATGCTTTCACGAGTCGCCGAATCAATCTACTGGATGGGCCGCCAAGTGGAGCGTGCCGAGAACCTGGCACGTTTCATCGAAGTCACGTTGAACATGACTTTGGAGCAAGCCGACTACATCGTCGATCCATGGGAACCACTTGTGCAGGTCACCGGTGACAACGAGTGGTTCACCGCAAAGTACGGCAAGCCCGACCGGCAAAAGGTTGTGCAGTTCTTGGCATTCGATGAAGAGTATTCGAACTCGATGCTCAGTTGTCTCCGCGCCGCCCGAGAGAATTCTCGCGGTGTTCGTGAGGTGATTTCCACCGAAGCGTTCCGTGAGCTGAACAATTTTTATCATTTCGTTTGCGAAAGCAGCACGCCACAGTTGACCGACGATCCGACGGAATTGTTCTTTGAGCACGTCCGCAATCAGACGCTGATGTGGAGCGGTGTGCTTGAGACAACGATGACACATGACCTGGGATGGCAATTCATTAACTTAGGGCGAATGCTCGAGCGTGCCGACAAAACCTCGCGCATTCTGGACGCAAAGTATTTCAACCTGTTGCCAAGCGTTGACGATATCGGCACCGCGGTCGATGACCTGCAGTGGTCAACGTTGCTTCGCGCGATCAGTGGCTTTGAAGCCTATCGAAGAGAACACCACTTGGTGGACGTCGAAAAGATCGTTGCCTTTTTCTTGTTCCATCGATCGTTTCCTCGCAGCGTTTACTATTGCGTTGCGGCGGCGGATTGGTCGTTGCGTGAAATCGAAAAAACGTCGGGGGCAGACCATCCCGGCGAAGCGAAACAGCGAATTTCTGCCCTGCGACATCGCTTAAAGAACACCAACGTCAAAGAAGTGATCGCTGGCGGGATGCACGATTTCATCGATCGTTTGCAACTGGAACTAAACGCCATCGGTAACTCGCTCGGCCGCGACTACTTTCACAACCCTGGAACCTCATGACGATCCGAGTCGCTCTCCACCACAAGACGCAATATCGCTACGAAAAAGCAATTGGACTTGGACCACAATTAGTTCGACTTCGGCCGGCGTACCACAGCCGAACGAAGATTATTTCGTACAACTTGAAGGTCCAGCCAGAAGAGCACTTTTTGAATTGGCAACAGGACCCGTTTGCCAATCCGGTCGCGCGTCTGGTTTTTCCCAAGAAGACGACCGAGTTTTCGGTATCGGTCGACTTGCAAGCCGACATGACTGTTATCAACCCCTTCGATTTCTTTATCGAAGATCATGCGCAGTCTTGGCCTTTTGAATATTCGCCGCAGATCAAAGTTCAGCTGGCGCCCTATTTGAACGCCGATCCGGTGACTCCGCGGTTGCAAGAATGGCTTAAGGAAATACCTACCGAAAGCGAACGCGTGATCGACTTTTTGGTCGAAGTGAATCAGTACGCGCAGCGCTCGGTCAACTACACCGTTCGTCTCGAACCGGGCGTGCAAACACCAGAGCAAACGCTCGAGCTGGCAAGCGGTTCCTGCCGTGACTCCGCATGGATGTTGGTGCAAGCGTTTCGGCACGTCGGAATGGCCGCACGCTTCGTTTCAGGCTATCTAATTCAGTTGGCTCCCGACGAAAAACCGCTTGAAGGCCCCGAAGGTCCGGTTGCTGATTTTTGCGATCTACACGCATGGACCGAGGTTTACCTGCCTGGCGCGGGCTGGGTTGGTTTGGATCCGACCAGTGGTCTGCTTGCCGGTGAAGGTCATATCCCGCTTTCATGCACGCCTAACTTCCAGGATTCGGCACCGATTACCGGTGGGCATGAACCATGCGAAGTTGAATTTGTTCACGAGATGGAAGTCACCCGCGTCGTCGAGACGCCGCGGACGACGAAGCCTTATCAAGATGAACAATGGCAAGAGATCCTCAGTGCGGGTGATCGCATCGACGAAGTCTTAGCTGACGAAGATGTTCGCCTGACGATGGGAGGCGAACCGACGTTCGTCGGCATCGATGATACCGATGATCCACAATGGAACACCGATGCTGTCGGTATCGAGAAACGGGTTTTAAGCAACGTCTTGATGCTCCGTCTAAAGGACGAAGTCGGCCCCGGAGCGATGCTGCATTATGGTCAGGGAAAATGGTATCCCGGCGAGTCGCTTCCGCGATGGGCGTTGACCTGTATGTGGCGAACCGATGGCGAACCCATTTGGCAGAACCCACAATACATCGCGGACGAAGGCAAAGATTACAAGCTGACCCATGAAGATGCTGGACGATTCATTCAGCACCTCTCCGGCGTTCTGGGGATCGAGGCAAAATTGACGTTGCCCGTCTATGAGGACGTCTTTCACTATCTTTGGAAAGAACAGCGGTTGCCGATCGATGTCGATCCGACCGATCCCAAATTGGAAGACCCCAACGAACGCGCGATGATGATGCGCACGTTTACTCAGGGGATGGGAAAACCGATCGGGCATGTGTTGCCGCTTCGCCGCGCCTGGTGGCAAGCCCATCCGGGTTGGATCGGAGGACGCTGGCCCGTTCGTGGTGGGAAGGTCTTTGTGATCCCCGGCGATTCGCCAATCGGTTTGCGTTTGCCGCTTGACAGTCTTCCGTTGGCCGGACGCCCCGGTGCAGTAAGTTCATTGCCCTATGATCCATTTGCGTCTCGCAACCCGTTGCCAACGGTGCAGATCGTTCGCCACGATCCCAAACGGATTCAGCAGGTCCAAGATCAACTGGAAAAAGAGCAGAAGGAGCGAGAGAAAGAAGACGAGCCGCAGGACGAAGATGGCGAAGTCATCCCAACCGCCCTCTGTGTCGAATGCCGCTTCGGTCGCATTCACGTCTTCATGCCACCGACTCAGCGTTTGGAAGACTACTTGGACTTGTTGTCCGCAGTCGAAGAAACCTGTGTCGACTTGGACATTCCGATCGTTTTGGAAGGTTATCTTCCGCCGCCAGATCACCGACTGGAGCTATTCAAAATCACACCCGACCCCGGGGTGATCGAAGTCAACGTGCAGCCGACGTCAACTTGGCGTCAGCTAGTGGATTTGACCACGTCGCTTTACGGGCATGCTCGTGAAAGCCGATTAACGGCGCAGAAGTTTGACATCGATGGTACGCACACGGGAACCGGAGGCGGTGCCCACGTGGTCATGGGTGGAAGCACACCGATGGACAGCCCGTTCATCCGGCGTCCAGACGTGCTGGCAAGCATGCTGCGTTTTTGGCACAACCACCCTGCCCTGTCGTACTTGTTCAGCGGTAAGTTTATCGGCCCGACAAGCCAAGCACCGCGGATGGATGAGGCACGCCGTGACAGCGTTTATGAGATGGAAATTGCCATCCGCGAGATGGAGAAATTCTATCAGACCGGCCAAGCCATCATGCCTTGGACCGTCGATCGCCTGTTCCGTGACTTGTTGGTTGACCTCACCGGTAACACGCACCGTGCAGAGTTTTGCATCGACAAACTCTATTCTCCCGATTCCAGCAGCGGACGATTGGGATTGGTCGAATTACGTGGCTTTGAAATGCCGCCAAACGCGCAAATGAATCTTGCACAGCAGCTGTTGATCCGAGGCATCGTTGCTGCGTTTTGGAAAACTCCGTATCGAGCTCCGTTGGCCCGTTGGGGAACGGCTCTCTACGATCGTTTCATGTTGCCACATTTCATCTGGAATGACTTGGGCGATCTGATTTCGAAACTTTGCGATTTGGGAATCGACCTCAAGCACGAGTGGTACCTACCACACTTTGAATTTCGTTTCCCGAAAGTCGGTGATGCGATTTACGGGGATGTGAAACTAGAGGTTCGCAGCGCGATCGAACCTTGGTATCTGATGGGTGAAGAACCGTCGTCAGGCGGAACGGCCCGGTTTGTCGACTCCTCTTTAGAGCGTCTGCAGATAAGTGTGGACGGATTCGATCCCGCGCGACATGCCGTGTTGTGCAATGGTCGCCGGGTTCCGATGCATCAAAGCCAGATTGCTGGCCGCTATCTCGCAGGGATTAAGTTCAGAGCTTGGCAACCGCCACGTTGCTTGCACCCGACCATTCCTGTCGACGTCCCGTTGCAGTTCGATATCGTTGACCGAGTGACTCAGTATTCGATCGGTGGCTGTCGTTATCATGCGGCTGACCCCAGTGGTCGCTCCCATGAGATCTTTCCGATCAATGCCAACGAAGCGGAATCACGTCGAGCGGCTCGGTTCCAAACGGGGACTCTGACCGGCGGACGGCTGTTCATCCCTGAGATGCCACCGGTCGATTCACCCAATGATTTCCCTGTGACATTCGATTTGCGTCGCTATCGCGCGAGCTAATGTATCCGGTATGCTGCAGTCAAAGTGCCCGGCACGCTCCGCCGTGCTGGATGCCCCTTTGTACCCGGCACGCTCCGCCGTGCTGATGGTTTTCACGATACCTGTCAGCGAACCAACGCCTGGGCGTCACAGGGACTGTGACGGGTACTATTTCTCAAAGTACCCAGCACGTTCCGTCGTGCTGAATGCCCCTTTGTACCCAGCACGCTCCGCCGTGCTGACTGTTTTCACAATACGTGTCTGCAAACCAACGCCTGGGCGTCACAGGGACTGTGACGGGTACTATTTCCAAAGTACCCAGCACGCTCCGCCGTGCTGAATGTTTTCGCAATACATGTCAGTAAACCAACGCCTGGGCGTCACAGGGACTGTGACGGGTACTATTTTTCAAAGTACCCAGCACGTTCCGTCGTGCTGACTGCACAGATTGCTTAACCCCCAGGTTTCGTAAGTAGCCGCCAAGGCACAGTCTCTGGACAGGTTAACTCGCAGGCTGCAGATCACTTCAGACACTTTGGACTTTGAATCGTCTACTCGAGAAGCGAATTCAAACTCGGCAACGAAATTCTGCGTCATGCCCGATTCTGCATTAAACTGACGCTCGTTATCGAGGGCACACGTACTTCTCCCCTGCCCTCCCCTTCACGATCTTTCCCACCGTGTCTCGGGCTTACCAATGATCTCTCTCGACCGCCGCCGGTTTTTATCTTTGACCGCAGCAACCGCTGTCTCATCAAGCTTTGTACAACAGGCCAAGGCCGAAAGCTCTGAACCGTTGAAGTCCAATCCGATCGCGGTTTTTACCAAGCCATTCAATTCGCTTTCATTCGACGAGCTTGCCGAATCGATCGCGGAACTTGGATTCGACGGCATTGAGGCCCCGATTCGCAAGGGAGGCCATATCGAACCGGCCAATGTTGCTGACGAATTGCCGCGTTTGGTCGAAGCCCTCGATAAGTGCAAGTTGAAGGTGACGGTCTTAACATCGGACATCAATGACGCCAGTGACCCGGAGTCTCAGAATGTGATTCGGACCGCGGCCACGCTAGGCATTAAACGCTACCGGATGAAATACATGAAGTATTCATCAGATCAACCGATCGCAGACCAACTTGCGAACTGGAAACCGCAGTTCGAAGACTTGGCCGCACTGAATCATGACTATGGTGTCATCGGGCTTTACCAGAACCATGCCGGTGTGAATTACATGGGCGCATCGATTTGGGATCTCGCTCAGGTGCTCGAGGGCATCAGCCCAACGGACATCGCGATGGCCTATGACATTCGGCACGCGACCGTCGAAGGTGGAACCAGCTGGCCAACCACCTATCAAATGATCAAGGACCACATCGATACGGTCTATGTAAAAGACTTTGCCTGGGAGAAGGGAAAGGTTGTCAATGTCCCACTGGGCCAGGGGCTGGTTTCGGAGAAATTTTTCGCGATGCTGAAAGCGGATAGTTTTTCCGGTCCAATCTCGCTGCATGAAGAGTACCTGGACCACCGTCCGGCAGAGCTGGTGCCGAAGCATCTTGCAGCAATCAAAGACGACATGGGGCTCTTAAAGTCTTGGCTGGGCCGAAGCTAGGCGGCATATCGATGGACGTTCATTGCGATCATTCGGCTGTCCTGCCACGCGTGGTAGGTCATACAACCACGCGCTGCGAATTACAGGATTGATCTTGTCTTCGACGGTTCGGCACTCTATAGCCGGATGTGATTTGCCACCTGAATCCGGAATCGGGGTGGGCGAATTGACCGCTGCCCCGCCGTCGAAAAACAAATATGCCCCACCGCGTCCTCCCGGCGTCGTTTTCGACGTCGGCATTTTTGCTATTTCTGCGAATCACCGCAAAGTGGTTTACACGCATTTGGACCGCCAATCTTGGGCGCTTTAGTCTCGCTCAAGTGTTCGTCTACTTCGTCGCTGCGGGCATGCTGTTGGCAAGTGGCTGTGATCAACGCTCGGGGGAATCGATCGACCAGATCGAAGATTTGTCACGGGGCGGATTGGCTGAACCTACTGTGACTAAAGAAGGTTCGATCGGTAGCGGTGCAGTTGATCGATCACTGGAAATGTTTTTTCAAGAGGTACCGACCTCATCGGGTTTTGATTTTCAGCACATCGCAGGGCGAACGCCGGACTATCGGTACTTTGAGATCGTCGGCAGCGGAGCAGCGTTGTTTGACTATGACAACGACGGTGACCTCGACATCTATATTGTTCAGGATCACCAGTTCGAAGACTTTGCTAAACAAGAGTCACAGGAAAACGCAAGCGACGCTGATGCGACCTCTGCAGCAGTCACGTCGACACAAGCCGGAGCTCGGCAAAGCGACCGTTTGTTCCGAAACGATTCACCACAAGGTGATCCGAATGCGGCGTTGAAGTTCACGGATGTCACTGGCGAAAGCGGCGTCTCGGTTTCAACTGGGTACGGACAAGGTGTGACGTACGGGGATGTGGACAATGACGGTGACCTTGATGTCTATGTCACAAACTTCGGCGAGAACGTGTTCTTACGCAACAACGGCGATGGAACATTCGGCGACGCGACCGTAGAGAGTGGCTTGCGGTCGGATCGTTGGGGCGCCGGAGCAACTTTTATTGATTATGACCGAGATGGCTGGTTGGACCTCTATGTTTGCAACTATGTCACCTATTCCGCTAGCACGGACAAGCCATGTTTCGGGGCGAGTGGTCGGCGGGACTACTGTGGCCCCAATAGCTATGACGGCGAGGCCGATCAACTTTTTCGCAATGATGGTCGCGGACACTTCATCGACGTATCTGAGCAGGCCGGAATCGCTGGCGTTTACGGTGCCGGGCTGGGTGTGACTGGTGCCGATTTCGATGGAGATCAGTGGCCGGACATCTATGTCGCCAACGACGGAATGGAGAATCGGCTCTGGATCAATCAAAAAGACGGCACGTTCCAAGATTCCGCATTGTTATTTGGATGTGCGTACAACGCTGTTGGCGTGGCTGAGGCCGGTATGGGAGTCGACGCCGGAGATTTCGATAACGATGGGGACGAAGATCTGATCGTTGCGCATCTGACCGGCGAAACCAACACGCTTTATGAAAACGATGGGAGCGGAGGATTCTCCGATCGCACAAACTTGGTCGGCTTGGCAGCACCGAGTTTGGCCATGACCAGTTTCGGAATACGTTGGGTCGATTTTGACAATGACTCCAATTTGGACTTGGTCGTTGTCAATGGAACCGTGAAGCGAGAAAACGGAACGATCTCGACAGATCATTCCTTCCCACTAGGCCAGCCCAATCAAGTTTTCCAGAACACCGGAAAACAGTTTGTTGATGTTAGCGACCATACGGATGCGACGTTTCGCAAGTCTGAAATGAGCCGCGGACTTGTCGTCGGTGATTTGGACAACGATGGGGATTCGGACTTCGTTGTGGTGAACAATGATGGTCCGGCACGTTTGTATCGAAATCAAGTTGGACATCAAAAGCCATGGATAGGGCTACGGCTTGTTGGTCAAGATGCAAAGCGTGATCAAGTTGGAGCTGTCGCAAAGTTGAAGTCATCCAGCGGACAAGTGATCAAGCGACGAGTTCGCAATGACGGCAGCTACTACTGCGCACATGACAGCAGAGTTCTATTTGGTGTGCCGAGCGATTGGATTGTTTCAGAATTGGAAGTGGAATGGCCGGATGGAAATACCGAACGTTTTGATCCACCCGCCATTGGACGCTACACCACCATCGGGCAAGGAAGCGGTCGATGAAACGAACATGCGAAATACGGAAGTCACGCCTCGTTTTGACATTGGCGTGCAGTGTTGGTGTCTCTGCCCTGCTCGGTTGTGATTCGGCTAGCGTCGAAAAAAATGTGAACCGATCGGCAGAGACATCCAAGGAATCAAGCGATCTGATGTTTGACCAAGAACGATTTAAGATGGTCGGCAAACATCAGATACCAAGGCTGCAAAACCCGTCAATCGAACCATCCATCGTCCGGCAAATTGAGGATGTCGAGTCGCGTTTCGCCACGGTGAAGCCGGAGAAAACAGCCGACCTATTTGGCGAGTTGGGGATGATTGCACATTGCTTGGAAAGCTTCCGAGCGGCAACGTACTGCTATTCTCAGGCCAAGGCGAATCAACCCGATGATTTTCGATGGTATTGCTTGGTAGGCCATGTCCATCGCGTGCAGGGCGAAAGTGGTCGAGCGATCGCAGAGTTAACCGAAGGGCTGAAGCGAATCAGCAAGACCCAACCGGAAACCATGCCTGCAAGGCTTGCCGCGATGTGCTGGTTGGGGGAGATCCAATTGACGGCCGGTCAAACAAAAAGTGCAAAGGCGTGGTTTGACGAAGTATTGGCCATCACTCCCAACCACGCCTTTGCACTGTATTCGCTCGGCAGGATCGCTGAGCAAGAAGATGATTTGGTGACCGCCGAAGGTTATTTCAAGCGAGCTTTGGATATTGATCCTCGCGCCAGCAGTATTCAGTTTTCTTTGGGGACGGTTTATCGGCGTCGGGGGCAGTTGGAATTGGCAACCAAGTTGTTGGAATCAAGTGTCGCCAATCGTCGACCCTATGGCCCTTATGATCCTTTGCTTTGGGCCGTTGAGTCATCGCTGAAAAGCCATCGGCGATATCAGTTTATTGCGGATCAGAACTTCAAAGCGCAGCAGTACCCTCAAGCGATCGAGTTTTATAGACGGGCACTAGCGATGGAAGCCACCGACGAAGCCATTTCGCAAACGCACTGCAACTTGGGTAGCGCCTTGGCAAAAATTAATGACGTTGCCGGTGCGATGAAACACTGGAAAATCGCCGCAACAATGAATCCGACGCATGTCGAAACGCTTCTTAACCTAGGTGCCGTCACCATGGCAACGGGGCAGTTCGAAAAGTCAACTGAGTTGTACCGGGCGGTATTGACCCAGCAGCCGGAGCATCGAAAAGCACGTTTACGACTGGCGCAATCACTGCAAAAGTTGTCCCAGTATGACGAAGCATTGAGCCAGTTTGAACGTTTGTCGAAGCAAGATCCCGGTAACCGGCAGGCATGGCTAGGCGTTGTTGAGACCAATCGACAACTCGGTCGTCATGAACTGGCTCAGCAGATCGCCTCGAATCATGGCGTCGCTGATGCTGATTCTGATCCGGTTGCCAATCGCTAGTTCGACAGACACATCACAGTCGCAGCACTTCTAGTGCTAAGGAATTACCATGCAAACATGAGGCCGCCTTGGCCGCTGTGTTGATCATGCTCTGAAGTGAACTGTGCATCGTAGTCGGCATAGAGCGTTACACCGGAACCGGTTGCGTATGCGAAGCCCACGCCCAGGTCCAGGAAGTCACGACCAAGTTCCGCGCCGCTGATCGCGAGCGCGTTGCCACCGACGAACTGAGAGCTGAGCGTCTGATTGGTATCCGCAAATTCGTGCGCGTAAGCGATCCGGTAGATCGGTGCCAGGGATCCGCCAAGCACACACATGTTCTTCGAGATGCTTGTTCCGATGATTCCTCGAGCGGAATCTACGTTGTCTTCAGCGACTTGTAGATTGGAACTGGCTGCTCCAGTTTCGGTATAGCCGTCGTAGCTCATTCCTACATATTGGAATGCCAAGTGTGGTTGGACTTTCCAATCCCCTGTACACAAGGTGCGCCCGAGTTCGAAATAGCTCTGGAACGAATCGCTATCGGTGGAACCGAGAGCGTTTCCTGTTAAGGTTGATCGGTAGGTGTCAAAGTCGCCGCTGCTATAGCCCAGGATTCCTGAAAAATATCCGTTTGCAGTCAGTTGACGACTCGCATAAACCGCGAATCCGAGAGAATCAAGTTCGACGTTTCCGGCGTTACGGCCGCCGTCGGCATTGAAGTAGTTCCCGGCCAGGCCCAGTGTTGTAAAGCAATCAACTTGACGCTGGGCACCGAAAGCGACGCCGCCAAAATCGTAGCTGAAACCGTTGTCAACCGAGCCTTGTGCTCCGAATCCGGAAACCCAAGCTTGGGTCTTGAGCACCTTCCGTGGCTTGTAGACTGGGTTTGTGTGGTAAGCGACTTGTTGGATCTGGTTAGTCGAAGGTGCTGTCGAAACCAGCCGAATCGGGTTCTCGTCGACTGCAGGTGCGGCAGAAAACTGAGCGACTTGATGTGCGTATTGGCGAGCACTCGTCGGCACGCCGCCTCGCAGTCGATTGGCGAGCAGATCAAGAAACTGACTCGTGGCCTGGACTTCGAGCAGTGAGGATCCGGCAAGCACATCTGCAAAACTTGCATCCTCTGTCGGAGCTACCGCCACGAATAGCAATTGCCAGAAATTTAGCGTTCCGGAATCTCCACCGAACGCGTCATTCATTTGCAGGGTCCACGTGCCCTGCGCGTCTTCACCATTGAATGCCGAGAGTGCTTCGTTGGGAGAATAGGTTCCAGGAGGGATTGGGTTGCCCGAACCGAAATTCATATTCGGTGAGTCGTCATCAAAACGGTAGCCGCCGTTCTGTGCATTCGCGGCGGCACCAACTTTATCAAATAGATTGACGTTGGTGCCGTTCGGGGAGATGACAGTTGCGCTGATATCCCCGTTGAACGTGTGGTTGTAATCAATGTTGACGTCGAGATCCGCGATGTTGAACGAGTCAGCAACCGTGATCGACGAAACCGTGGTGCCTGTTGTCCCCGAGGGAGGCAAGCGGAGAGGCGTATCGGTTGAGGTGAAGGTTTGGGCGGAAACCGGTGCTCCAACCAGAGCGAGCATCCCTGCCAGCGCAAGACGTTTCAGGGCTTTGTTAACCATGGCCGGATCCTTCCTCACCAAAAGCTGCATGGGGCCACGTTTAGGTTGCCAGGGGCAGCCAAACGGGCGAATTGATTGAAGTCAGCGGATTGCTGTCGGATTTGCTATCGGGTGAGGGTTTACCCTCACTGGTGAGGATTTCTTTGCCATCGACTCACTGGAATAACCGGTCCAGTCTACGTTTTCGTTGCGAGTGGTCTTCGGATAGTTCTGCGGCTCATCGGGAGTTGCAGGAAAACGTGCGTTCACGCATGAAAGTAATCCATTGCCCTACATGCACTTAGGGGGTGCTGATTACCACGTTTTTTGCTGCGATGGCCTAGGAGTTGAGCACGCTGCCTGATGAGCGTGCTCTCGCTGCGCGGCGGCGAAAAATCGTTCGCAAAGGTCAATCGCGAGAAACCATCTAAGTTCCTTGAGAAGCGATTTGGCTAAGTCACTCCAATGTGAATTAGAGCCAATTGAAGTGAAACGATTTCCCTTAGTGAGTTTCAGGCATGCTCAAGCAGAGTCAATTGAGCAAATCCAAGTTGATTGGCATTGGTTTCGCGTAGGGGTGTCAACGCAAGCCAAAGAGCTGGTCACCTTCCACAAGCCAGCTCACTTCATCGTGCATCAGCTCGGTCGAGCTCACGTCACTCGATGCTGATGCGTTTCATTGTCACGCCTTGGAAACCTACCGAACTCTTATGATGGATCAAACTCTCAATCCACAAACGGACCATTGTTCGACATCCAGAGATGTCAAACGACCTGCCCAAAGAATCCAACAACGTCCAGCGTTTACGCTGGTGGAATTGTTGGTCGTGATCGCGATCATCGGGATCATGGTTGGACTGCTACTACCGGCAGTTCAAGCTGCACGCGAAGCCGCTCGACGAATGCAATGTTCCAACAACCTGAAACAGATCGGGCTTGCAATTCACAACTACCATGGGCAGTTCAAGCAGATGCCTGCCAACCATGGTTTGCGCACGGACTTGATTCCCGGGCAAACGCCGCCGTCGGGGCCCTCTTGGATGACAGTCATTTTGCCGCAGTTAGAACAAAGCGCCGCGGCCGAAAAACTGAACTTTAGCGGGACAGACTTTAGCGAAGACTCCATCTATCCCAATCGCAACTGGGAAGTGATGAGTCAGACACAGGTTCCCACCTACAACTGTCCTTCGAGTGCGTTGGAGCGTTTTCGGTTTCAAGAAACGAGCCAAGCGACTCGAGATTTAGATCCGGATGCACCCAACAGCTATCAAGTGCAAATTCCTGACTACGTCGCGACCGTCGGCTACTACAACCCTCCGGGATCAAACACGTTTTCGTGGGATCGTTACTACGCTGGTAAAGCAACATGGTCCTGGGGATGGCTGCAGGACGACGGCTATATTTCGATGTTGAACAATCGATTTAGCGAACGCCGATTTTCGAGCATTCTTGACGGTCTAAGCAACACGATTGCGGTTGGTGAGCACGGTTCGGAACTGCAGCACTTCGATGGGAAGCGTGAAGATTCGCGTCCAGGTCGAGGCCCGGGTGGTTTTTGGGCTGCACGTCCAATGCACTTCGCATGGAGTGCTTATCACGGCAAAACGGCAAACGTCACCGTTCCGAGATATCCCAACAACAGTCTGTACTCGGGGAACTGGACGCAGAACGGCGAGCACACGTTGCATAACGGTTTTCGTTCACAGCACATCGGCGGCGTCATGTTCTTGCTCGGTGATGGTTCGGTTCGATTCATCTCCGACAGCATCGACTTTGACAACATCTTCACCGCACTGAATGGCCGCGCCGACCACTTCAACTTCGATCAAACCTTCATGGCTCAATAACGATGCGTGTTGATCGACGTCCCACCTCAAATCCCACCTACCCTTTCGACCAAGGTCAAATGAAATCCAAATTGGCTTCTGTTTTGTTTTTGCTCTCTCTATCAAGTTTTGCCGTGACCGGATGTGGTCCCGGCGGACCTGAATTGGGCCAGATTGAGGGCAAGCTGACGATCGACGGCGAGCCCGTCAAGAACGGCAGTATCGAGTTTGTTCCCATCGGTGGTGGACGCCCTTCGTTGGCACTGACGAACGAAGAAGGCTTCTACACCGCCTATTACCTTCCCAACCAACCCGGTGCGTTAACTGGTAAGCATCGGATTCGTTTTGAAGTTGCCAAGGGAAAGCCTGGCGATCCCGGATTGGTCCGACCCAAACGCAATGGCAAGCGTCCAACTGGGGAAGTGAAACTAGAACCGAGCGAAGTGGAAGTCGTCTCCGGTGAAAACGAAATCAACTTTCAATTGGTTGATGCAACCTAATGTGACTTCTAAACCGGAGGGGCACCGGTTGATGTCGCGCCTATCGCGGCAAGCTTTTGGCAGCTTCGTTCATTGTGGTTGATGAGCGTGGTTGCCTGGAGCTTGCCGCTTTGCTTTTGATTGGTCGCTTCGTGCGAGACTATTCGGCGTTGTTCTCCAAGCAATTCAGAGAATGGCCAACCGGATATGACCGATGTAACTAGCTGCCCTTGATCGCTTTGTCGCTGATGTCTTTTCGGCACCAGGCACCTTGCCAACGAATCTTTTTGACGGCGGTGTAGGCGTTCAACTTTGCCGTGCTGATGGAATTGCCAATCGCGGTAACGCCTAGAACACGGCCACCAGCATTGACGACCTTTCCGTCCTGTGTCGTGGTTCCGGCATGGAACACTTTGACGTCCTCGACTTCGTCGGCTTCGGCAAGGCCAGTGATTTCAAGACCTTTTTCATAGCTGCCGGGATAGCCTTCACTGGCCATCACCACGCAGATGCTTGGGCGATCATCCCACTCCAGCGATCCGATTTCCGCTAGCTTGCCCTCGGCGGCCGCATAAAGGACTTCAAACAAGTCGCTTTTAAGCCGCATCAATAGCGGTTGGCATTCTGGGTCACCGAAACGGACGTTGAATTCCAATACCTTCGGGCCGGCACTGGTCAGCATCAGTCCCGCATAGAGAACGCCTTTGAAAGGCTTACGTGCGCGTTTCATGGCGTGCACAACGGGAACCAAGACATCGCTTTCGATGCGTTCAAACATCGCTTCATCAACGATCGGGGTTGGGCAGTATGCACCCATGCCGCCGGTGTTCGGACCTTGGTCACCATCAAAAGCTGGCTTGTGGTCCTGGGCAGCAGGTAGTGAGATGATGGTTTCGCCATCGGTGATTGCCAAAACGCTCGCTTCCTGTCCGATCAAACGTTCTTCGATGATCAGTTCGTTGCCCGCTTCTCCGAACTCTTTTTGACCGGCGATACGGTCGATCGCTTCCAGTGCGTCGCGCCGGGTCTCGCAAACGATCACGCCTTTACCGGCGGCAAGTCCGTCCGCTTTGATGACAACGGGAACCGGTTCGTTCGGTTCTGGATATTTGTCCTTGATGTATCTCGAGGCATCTTCGGTACCGCGGAATGTTCGGTAGTCAGCGGTGGGGACGTCCGCGGTATGCAGCAGGTTCTTACAGAACACTTTGCTGCCTTCCAGTTCTGCGGCGGCTGCGGAGGGGCCGAAGACTCGCAGGCCCGCTTCTTCGAACGCGTCGACGATGCCCAACACCAAGGGGGCTTCCGGGCCGACGACGGTCAAGTCGATCTGGTTTTTGGTTGCGAACTGAACCAAACCGGCGATATCGGTTGCTTCGATTTCGATGTTGGTTGCTTCTGTCGCAGTGCCTGCATTGCCTGGGGCGACAAACACCTTGGTCACCTTTGGGCTTTGCCCCAGTTTCCAAGCCAATGCGTGTTCACGACCACCGTTGCCAACAACCAAAACTTTCATCAAACCTACCCTAATGGGCCGAGCGAGGGGATACGAAGGCGTATCGGGAAGAGCTGCCAAGTCAAGCGAACTCGGAATTGGTGATCCGGAAAGTCGCCTGGCAGGACGCGAATTTATTCACAAGCTGTCCGCTGGCAATGCCAAGTGCCAATCTGCTGCACACAGTTTCTGCGCGGAGCGTTCCCCGTCAATCAGGTAGGGGGCGAACATGCGGGGTGTCGGGCAGGAGATTGGAGAGGGAGTCGGTGGGAAGTCGGCACGGCGGAGCGTGCCGGGTACTTTGGTGATAGTACCCATCACAGTCCCTTTGATGCCGGGCGTTGTTTTTGCTGGGGTGGGTTTTGTGGGAAGTCGGCACGGCGGAACGTGCCGGGTACTTTGGTGATAGTACCCGTCACAGTCCCTGTGATGCCCGGCGTTGGTTTTGTCGGGGTGGGTTTTGTCGGGAAGTCGGCACGGCGGAGCGTGCCGGGTACTTTGGGAGATAGTACCCATCACAGTCCCTGTGATGTTCAGGCGTTGGCTCTGCTGGGGTGGGTTAGTGGGAAGTCGGCACGGCGGAACGTGCCGGGTACTTTGGTGATAGTACCCATCACAGTCCCTGTGATGTTCAGGCGTCGGTTTGCCGGGCTTCCTCATGCATTGTTCATGACATGAAGACGTCTCCGAATTCGGATATCCCGTCTGATCGGTGACAAAAGCGGTCGTGATGGAAGTTAGGTTGACTTTAGTGTTCTTTAGCGGTGGACAAGAACACCTTTGTGCATATAATCCTAAGAGTCCCGCCGGGAAACGTTATCTGTCGCCATCTCTTCTTCCCACCTCCATGGCGACGCGGATCCCCGACGACTTGTTTTAAAAAGGCGGCGTCCGTCAGAGCTCCCCACTCCCTTGACGGTCGTCGCCTTATTTTTTGTCGTCATGTCTGTTCGTCTCCACACGTCAGCACTTCGCTTGCGTGGCTCGCGTGACTAAGATTGACGCGTCAAAAACTTCCCCACCCAGGAGTAGAAGTGTGAAACGTTCACTCTCGTTCTTTCAACGAATGATTGCTGCCGGTTGTGCTGTGGCAGCTGTTTCGGCGTCTGTATTAACTACCCCCGCTGCGGCAGAGACCGGAACGTTGCGGATGACCTTCAAGTTGAAGGGCGATGCGCCAAAGGCTGGCGTTGTCAATCCAAACGTTGACCAGGCTTTTTGTGGTAAGAACCCAATTCCAGATGAATCGCTTGTTGTCAACGCTGACAACAAAGGCATTCAGAATGTCATCGTTTACGTCTACACAGGACGTCGTGGCACTGAATTGCCAAAGATGAAGTTGGAACCCGTGACTCACGTTTTGGCCAATGAAGATTGCCGATTCGAGCCTCACGTGTTGATCGCGAAGAAAGGCGACACCATCAAGGTTACCAACCCTGATGAAGTGACCCACAACGCGAACTTCCAGTTCTTCAACAACCAAGCTCAAAACTTGACCGTGCCTCCGGGGCAGTTCGTCAACATCGAGCTGAAAGATTCTGAGCCAGCACCAACACCAGTGGCTTGCAACATCCACAACTGGATGAAGGCCCAGGTCTTGGTTGTCGACCACCCATTCGCCGCCGTCACCGATGAAAATGGCGTTCTGGAAATCAAAGGCTTGCCTACCGGCGAAGTTATTTTCCGTGCTAACCATGAAACCGGTTCGCTGAAAGACGTCATTGTCGACGGCAAAGACACCAGCTGGCGCAGCAGCCGCTTTGAAGTCGATATCAAAGCAGGCGTCAACGAAATGACTGTCGAAGTCCCAGTCGACGCATTCAAGTAGTCGATTGGTCTGATCTGTCGGGGGGAACCCCGCACACTGCTAATAAAGCCGGACTCGCGATCGTTCGTGGGGCCGGCTTTTTTCCTTGGCAGATGGGAGCGAATTGAAGCCACTGCGATCCCAGCGAAGCCACAGCGGCTCGGTAGCTGCGACAATTTTTTGCAATGACCAGGTTTAGCCAGTTGCCTTGGTTTCGGTTAGGCTACCGACATGAAAGCCTTGCGTACGATCTTCCCCGTCGTCGCGACCCTGGGGGCAGTTGGTTTGCTGCTCAGTGGCTGTGATTCGACGGTACAGCGATTTCCATCCAACCGCGTTCATCAGCTCGTCGTCCAAACGAGTCGTGACGTGGCGACCGATGCTGCGATGACGGATGTGCAGCAGGTGGTGACCACGTGGTTCGGAACGCCCAACGCGCCGGTTTGGCCAAGCGACTGGATCGAGAATAATGAAGGCAAGCGATTGGTTGATCTGGAAAACTTGAAGCGAGCTTCCGGGCGCGTTTACAGCGACAAACAAAACCGTCACTTCGGCTTGTACACCGAGCACTGTGTGACATGTCACGGGATTGCCGGTGGCGGTGACGGTCCGGCATCATTGCTACAGAATCCCTACCCCCGTGATTTTCGTGCTGGCGTTTTTAAGTGGAAATCGACCGAACGCAACGCCAAGCCGACACGTCAGGATCTGCAAAAATTGCTCGTTCGCGGCATACCTGGAACTGGAATGCCATCCTTTTCACGCGTCGACATCGACGATCGAAACGCCATCGTTGACTATCTGATCTATCTTGCCGTTCGCGGTGAGTTTGAACGAAAGTTGCTTTCCGATGCGGTGGATGAACTGGGCTATGAGGACACCAAGCCCGATGACGATGCAGATTTGAAGGCACTCGTTTCGATCACACCAGAAAGCGTCGCTGGCGGTTCATTGCCGGTCGCTTTGGAGGTCGCCCAAGATCGTCTGAACGAGATCGTTGGCGATTGGGTTGATGCCGACCAAAAGGTGATTCCGGTCCCCGAGGAGAGCAAGTTTGATTCGTTATCGGTGGATCGTGGTACGGCTTTGTTTCATGCCAAAGCCGGAGGGGTTGTGAACTGTGCTGGTTGTCATGGCCCCGAAGGCGATGCGAGCGTCACAACGGTTGATTTCGATGACTGGACCAAAGAGTTCACGACGAAGCTTTCAATTTCACCAGAGGATCGGGACGCGGTGAAACCGTTTCGAGCTGCCGGGGCACTGCGTCCACGTCAAATCTTTCCGCGAAAGCTAAGTGACGGCGTTTATCGAGGCGGTGCCCAGGGCGAAGCGTTGTATCGACGAATCGTGTCCGGGATTGCGGGAACCCCGATGCCCGCCGCACCGGTTGGTAGCGAAGCGAGTGAAAAGCAACTGTCGCCCCAACAGGTTTGGGATTTGGTGCACTACGTTCAGACACTCGGCGGCGTTCCGGTTCCGTCCGAAGGATCCTCGTCGGTGGAAACAAACGCGGACGTACCGCTGAACCGACCTGGTGATCAACAAGCCCCGGTAAAAGATGCACCCGTGCAAGACGAGACGGGGGCACAGCAATGACTCGAGACCACTATCGCAGTATCGGAGCGATCATCGGATTGGTTATTGGCTTCTCGTTGATGATTGCCATTGGTCTGGGAGGCGTGATTTACGGTGCCGTTTTCGGTGCAGGTGGGGCGCTGATTGGCGGAATCCTTGGCGAGCAGGTATATGGCCCACGTGATGGCAGGTAACTCGGTGACATCGATCAATCCGAATGAGCCACCGCAGGCATCGCCCTGGCTGCATCGTTTATGCGTGTTGGCGGTCTGTCTAGTTTGGCCGCTGATTTGGGTCGGCGGTTTGGTGACCACGTATGATGCTGGCATGGCGGTGCCGGATTGGCCAGGTACGTATGGATACAACCTGTTCTTGTATCCCATTTCGACGTGGATGTTTGGCCCTTTCGACCTTTTCATCGAGCATGGGCATCGCTTGCTGGGAGCCGTGGTCGGTTTTGTCAGCATCGCAATTGTCATTGCCGCGTTTCGGCGGGAGCAACGCAGCTGGGTCAGGGGGCTTGCCGTAGCGATCTTGCTGGCCGTTATTTCGCAAGGCGCGTTAGGTGGGGTGCGTGTTTTACTTAGTGACCGCACCATCGCGATGATTCACGGTTGCTTCGGACCCGTCGTTTTTGTGATGTGCTGTATCGCAGCCTCGGTAACAGGGCCTCGCTGGAATACCAGACTCTACCGCGAGAGCCATTGGTCGGGTGGGCGAAAGCTTGGGTGGTTTGTTGTCCTGGTCGGCGGGCTGGCCGTGTTGTTCAGCTACACACAGCTAGCATTGGGGGCACAGATTCGGCATGTCCAGCCTTGGACAACTCCGCGGATGTTTACCCTGTTGGTGGCCACACACATTACCAGCGCGTTTGTTTTGTGGGCTCTGACACCAGTTTTATGGCTTTTGGTGCGTCGATGCGGCGATTTGACGCTGTCCAGGCTTAGTGGTTGGTTGATATGGTTTGTGGGCGTTCAAATCCTGTTGGGAACGGGAACCTGGATCGTCAATTACGGATGGCCGACGGTGTTGGCCTTTTTGCCGGTTGGGCAAGGTTTTTTGGTTCAGTCCAAAGGGTTCATTGACTCGATCATCGTGACTGCCCATGTCGCGTTCGGGTCTTTGATTTTGGCGACGAGTGCGGTCGTGTTATTGCAGGTTTTTCGCCAAAGAAATTTGGCGAAGGCAAGTTCGTCGGAAACTCTGAGCGACGTCAACCAATCGAATGATCAGAGTGCGGGCGAGTCCGGCACGCGAGATACGGTCCTGGCATCGAATTAATTGCATTGAATCAAGCAGAGCATGTCTAGCAATCTCTTTATCGCCGAGCCCACCCTTGAAGTCGCAGGCCAAGGAGCTTCGATTGGGGGTGAGTGTTCCGTCGGGTTATTGGATGCCGAAGAGGCTCGTCGACCTGCATTCAGTCAGCGGCCGCAAGCTCGATCGGTTGATTACACCAGTGAAGCGGTTGCGGAGACACGTCTGATTAATGATTTGGTCCAGCTGACCAAGCCGCGGATCGTTGTCATGATTCTGGTGACGACCGTCGCGACAGCCATGGTTGCAGCTGGCGGTTGGGTTTCCATTGGGCCGTTGTGCCTGCTTCTGCTCGCAACCGCGATGGTTGCCGGTAGCGCCGGTGGTGCGAATCAGATTTGGGAACGCGTGATTGATCGACGAATGGCGCGGACTGCAAATCGACCACTGCCTTCATCGCGTATGTCGACAGCGTTGGCGACAGCCTTTACCGCATCAATCGGAACTTTGGGGACTGCGATACTTTGGTTGGGGTTTGGCTACGAGCCTGCTCTTGTCGGTTTGGCAACGTGGGTGCTGTATGTGTTTGCCTACACGCCAATGAAAACGCGAACCTCTTGGAATACGACGATGGGAGCGATCGCTGGGGCGCTGCCGATGTTGATCGGCTACACCGCGTTCGGCGGATCGATTAGCAGTTTGACCGGCTGGCTGTTGTTCGGTGTGCTTGCCGCATGGCAATACCCGCACTTCATGGCAATCGCCTGGCTGTATCGTCGGCAGTACGCCGAGGCTGGATTTTGCATGACGACCACCGTCGAGCCCACGGGGATTTCGGCGGCGGTGCAAAGCGTCGTTGGGTCACTTGCGGTAGCCGTTTGCAGCGTCGCGCTGTGCTTCCCCAGCGATTCGATCGTTCCATCGGCTTTGGCGACAGTCGCCGTTCTGGCAGCGACGCTGCCAATGTTCCGCGCGTCGGTCGGTTTTATGAAGAGCCGCGATGATGCTACCGCCCGACGTTTACTGCGATCGTCGTTGTTGGTTCTGCCAGCCGTCCTGGCGGTCGTCACGATGCGCGTCTTTTGGTGATTTTGACTAAGCTGCAGTCGGCGTGTCATGTGACGACAGCTCGCATTCAAGTTCTGCGAGTCTGGCGAGTTCAGCAAGTCTGGTGCGGTCAAACCAAGAAACTGGCTGATTTGAGCAGCTTGCTAAGAACATCAGCATCGAAAGGCGAACAATGAAGACTACCGGAAGTATCGTTTTGATCCTGGTCCTCGGGGTCGTTCTGGGGTTCATCGGTCGATCGTTTCGCCGTCCAGCATCTCCGCCCGGTCCCGCCCCAGGTGAGCCGGTCTTTACCAATGAGGTTGCTCCTGGTGAAGCTCCGTTGGTGACCGACAGTTCTGAAATTGAAAACGACGAAGTGATTCGGCCGGCGATTCCAGGTTTGCTGACGAGCTTTGAGTTGACCGAACGCAGCGGCAAAACCGTCAGTAGCGAAGATCTACTCGGTCAGCCCTATGTGGTTAGTTTTTTCTTTACGACATGCCCTAGCGTTTGTCCTCAGCAGAATCAAAAGTTGAAGATGCTTGCTGAGAAGTACAAAGGCAAGGGTGTGAAGTTCTTGGCGATCTCGGTTGATCCGGAAACCGACACGCCGGAAGTGCTTCGCGAATATGCTGCTCGGTTCAATGCCGATCAAGAGCAGTGGTTGTTCCTCACTGGTGACTTGCTCTACATCCGCCGTATCGCGGGTGATCTTTTCCAGCAGCCTGTCAACAAAGGTTTCCACACGGAACGGTTCGTTTTGGTGGATCCCAAAGGTAACGTCGAAGGTTTTTATAGTTGGCCGGAACCGAAGCAGTTGGAAAAGCTGCAGCAAGCAATTGATGAGATGATTTGAGATGTGGGAGACGCTCGCTACAGTTCTGCCTCACTGCACCGCACTGTTGAATACGTCGGCGACGATTGTGTTGGCGATGGCGCTTGTGAATATCAAGCGTGGCAAAGTGAAGGTTCACAAGAAGCTAATGCTGATCGCGTTGGGGATCAGTGCCGCGTTCTTGGCGCTGTATCTGCTTCACAAGGTGGCGCTGTTTCAGACCACAGGTGAACCCAATAAGCGATTCCCCGCGGATGCACCGCAGGCGGCTAGGTACACTTATTTTTCCATCCTTGGGACGCACTTGTTGTTGGCGATTTCGGTGCCATTCCTCGCGCTGCGTGCGGTGTACTTGGCAAAGAAAGGTCGCATCGTTGCGCACAAAAAGCTAGTGCGTTGGGCCTACCCGATTTGGATGTATGTCTCTGTGACCGGGGTTTTGGTCTACCTGATGCTTTACCAGCTCTACGCGGCATAGAAGCCGCGAATCGATGTCAAGAAGAAGCGGGTGTCAGTACCACTTTGGCTGGCCTTCAGTGGGGCCAGCTTTAATTGGGTGTCAGCTTGCGCCGGTTGCTTGCTGACTTGAGCTGACTAGGTACTAGGCTTTTGAGGCACCGACGTAAGCCATGCGAAGCAGGTGTAGGACTTCGTCGTACATCTTATCTTCTTCGTCTGTCGTGTTGCCTTTTGTCTTTTCCTGCAGCATTTCGAGGGTGTCGATGAAATGCTTGGCCATCATCAGGTCGGTCGACTTTTCGTTGGTGACCGGATTCGCCATCACACCCAGAGCCACCATCGCTTGGCTGTAAAAAGTGCTGATGAGCATGGCCAGTGAAGCTGGCGGCAGGTTGCCGGTGGGATCGTTCGATTCCGCTTGCTCCGCCGGGGCAGTCTTTTCTTGTTCGACTTGTGATTTCCAGTCGTCGTCGACAACCAATTCTGGATCGTTGTTTTGTTCGGACATCGATGGTGTAGTTAGGAACGAGTCGTTGAAATGGGGGCAGGTGTGCCGCTTGGTTAGCGATCGCTAACGGCAGGGTGGTCCGGTGAGCGTCGTTCGCTGGCGCGGTGGATGGCGGCTTCAACAAAGCCCGCAAACAGCGGGTGTGCTTGAAGCGGCTTGCTCTTGAATTCCGGGTGGTATTGTACGGCAACAAACCAGGGGTGGTCTGGCAGTTCGACGATTTCGACAAGGTTGCCGTCCGGGCTGGTTCCGGAGATTAGCAAGCCTTCTTTGGTGAAGGCATCTCGGTAGGCATTGTTGAATTCGTAGCGGTGGCGGTGGCGTTCGGCGACTTCTTCTTTGTCGTAGCACTGCCGAGCTTTGCTGCCTTCGGAAAGGATCGCCGGTTGGCTACCAAGTCGCATCGTTCCGCCCATTTGCGTGACGTTCTGTTGCTCGTCGAGCAGGCAGATGACCGGATCAGGTGTGTCTTTGTCGAATTCGCTTGAGTGGGCTTTTTCAAGGCCGCAGATTCCGCGGGCGAATTCGATGACAGCGCACTGCATTCCCAGGCAGATGCCGAAAAATGGGATGCCACGCTGGCGTGCATAGCGGATCGCTTGCACTTTGCCTTCGACACCGCGTTCGCCGAACCCGCCGGGGATCAGGATGCCGTCATAGCCGGATAGCAGCCGTTCGGCGCCTTCACGCTCGATGTCGCTACTTTGGATTCGGCCGATGCGGATTTGCGCCTGGTGGTGCATGCCGGCGTGGTCGATCGATTCGTAGATCGACTTGTACGCGTCTTTGTGTTCGGCGTACTTCCCGACGACAGCGATGCTTAGCTCGTGACGAGGGTTTCGCAGACGATGCAGCAGGTCCGTCCAGGGGCTGATGTCTAGGGCTTTGCTGGGAAGGTTTAGCCGTTTGACGATCAGTTCGTCTAGTTTGTTATCGACCAGAGAAATCGGTACTTCGTAAATCGAGAAGTCCTTGTCTTTCTCTTCGATGACAGCTTCCGAAGGCACGTTGCAGAACAGTGCGATTTTGTCGCGTTCTTCGCGACTGATCGAGTGTTCGCAGCGGCAGACGAGGATGTCCGGCTGGATACCGATTTCGCGGAGCTGGCCGACGGAGTGTTGCGTCGGTTTGGTTTTCAGCTCATCGGCAGCTTTCAAGTACGGCACCAGCGTCAGGTGCATGTACAGCACGTTTTCGCGTCCGACATCCTGAGCGTATTGGCGGATCGCTTCCATAAAGGGAAGGCTTTCGATATCGCCGACGGTCCCACCGATTTCGGTGATGACGACGTCCGTATCGTCGCTGGCCATGCGAGCGATTACGGATTTGATTTCGTTCGTGATATGCGGGATGACCTGAACGGTCTTGCCTAAGAATCGGCCTTTGCGTTCTTTTTCAATCACCGACAGGTAGATCTGTCCGGTGGTGTAGTTGCAATCCCTCGTCAGAGGACTGCTGGTGAACCGTTCGTAGTGACCGAGGTCCAAGTCCGTCTCGCTGCCGTCATCGAGCACATAGACTTCCCCGTGTTGATAGGGGCTCATGGTACCCGGATCGACATTGATGTACGGATCCAGTTTCTGCATGCGGATTCGCAATCCACGCGATTCCAGCAGCATTCCAAGTGAGGCGCTAGTCAGGCCTTTTCCGAGTGAGGAAACGACCCCACCGGTTACAAAGATGTGTTTCGTCATGGACGCGGATCATACCGCGCCAGATGCAAACGTGAAGGTGTGCCTTGCGCCCATTGTCGTCTTTCATCCGATGAACCAATCGGCAGGCGGTAACAGCCTGCAAAGGTGCAGGTGAACTCGCTCTACTGGCCGCCGATAGTCCCTCGCTTCGGTACTGTCGGAGGATGACGTTTGCGGAAACTTTTCAGCGATGGCTTAGCATGACATCGCGTTTTTTCGATTGCGGAAAGCTTCCAAATCCGCGGGGGTGTCGATGCCGGATGCCGCGGGCCCAACGAAGGCGACGGAGACCTTTTTACCTGCTTCGATCGCACGCAGTTGCTCCAGCTTCTCTACTTGCTCCAAATGGCTGGGCGGAGCAGCCGCAAACCAACGCAGGAATGAGGGGCGATACGCGTAGAGTCCCAGGTGATGCCAGTAGGTGGTGGGGGCTTGGCCGAGTCGTTCGCTGGCGTCGCCATCCCGGTCAAAGGGCACGCAGGCACGGCTGAAGTACACCGCCCTGCCCTTCTCTGCCCCGTTTGCGTGGATCGAGCCAGTGGGGGAATCGTCTGCCGATTCGGAATTCCACGGCGCCATCACGACTTTGACGATACCGGGATCGCCAAGTGATTTCGGATCCGTGATTGGGGTCGCCGCGGTTGAAAAGTCCGCATCCGGATCACCGATCAAGGCATCGGCAACGGCATCAATCGAATCGGGATCGATTTCGGGCTCGTCGCTTTGCACATTCACGAATAGGTCGACATCGGGCATTTGGGCAGCGACGAATGCGATGCGGTCGGTTCCACTGGCGCAGTCCGGTGGCGTCATGATCGAGCGGCCGCCAAAGGAGCTGACTTCTTCGGCCAAGCGAACGTCATCGACTGCGACGATCACTCCTGCGGACGCCGATTTGGCTTCGCTGGCAGCTTCATAGGTGTACTGCAGGACCGTCTTTCCTGCGACTTTTTGCAACAGCTTCTCTGGGAGTCGGGAGGAAGCCAGTCGGGCCGGTAGCACGATTTGAATCTTGGTCATGGACGGTTTGGATCGTATGAAGGCGACGGCAAGTGAATGATCGATCGATCCCGAATAAGTTGACAGGTCGCTGAAGGCAGTTTAACTTTCCGAGCACAACGGTTGGTGGTGAGACGGTCGATTTGTGTTTCGACCGTTTGAACAGGGAATGTGGTGTAAATCCACGACGGCCCGGCCGCTGTAACTGATGTTTGAACAATCTTGCCAGTGAATCACAAGTGGTCTCTGGCCGCCGTCGTGCAGACCACAGTCGTACAGGCAAATGATTGTTCAGGTGATCGCTCCACTCTTTTACGCCATTGTCCATGGCCCGTTTCGCCGGATTGAAGCGAATCGGCCAATGACGAGAAGGCGGGGCTTGAGGTCATCCATCATCGGGAGTCAGAAGACCTACCATCAACCGGACGCTCGTGGACCTTCTTGGGTGAGGTCAGCGTCAATTCGCAATTCACAAGATTCATCAGTCGTCCTGACAAACGCGATATGTCGCGCCGTGAATACAAGCTGTATTCGACGTCGCGGCAACGATCTCGCTGGCAACCGGTCCTGATTGGTTGCTGCCGTTTCGATCGAAATCGCTTGGTCCAGAATCGATGTGGTATTGCGGAGGCCCTATCGGCTGATTCCTGATCAGCGTTCGGTCATTGATGAACATGACTCATAAACCTCTGCGCTATCGTCGGTTTCGCGCCGTCAGTGGCTTCACCTTGGTGGAGCTGTTGGTGGTGATGGCGATTATCGGCATCTTGGTTTCACTGCTGTTGCCTGCGGTGCAATTCGCGCGTGAAGCTGCGCGGCAAGCGAGTTGTCGAAACAATCAACATCAGATCGGTGTGGCGCTTCACAACTACCACACCATTCATCGTTCGCTGCCGATCGGTTGTTTGGAATGGCGTGCTTGGGGACAGCCTGCCACGAGAAAGAACCTGGCATGGTCCGCGATGCTGCTGGGATGTCTTGGTGAGCAGACATTGTATGACGCGGTGGACTTCGAATCGGCTTTCGATTCACCAGCCAATGCCGAGGCGGCTGCAGTGCCAGTGGGAACCTATTTGTGCCCCACCGAAATCCCCGACTTCAACGGGCGAGCGGATATCAGCTATGGCGGGCTGTACGGCGAGCGTTTGGTCGACCGACGGAGCGACGATGGCCTGTTCCTGTATGACCGTGTGATCGCGTTTCGTGACTGCTTCGATGGCTTGTCACACACGATCGCGACAGGTGAGGACATGGTCGGGCCGAGCAGCGAATGGATTAATGGCGGCAACGTCTTCGTGCAGGCTCATCCGATTAACGACGACCGTGCTTTGGCGATCGATAACGAGATCCGGTCTTTGCATCCCGCAGGTGCCATGGTTTTGTTCTTAGATGGCTCTGTCCATCTGCTTAATGAATCACTTGATCAAATCGTCCTAGGGCAATTGATCACCCGAGACGGTCGCGAGGTGATTGCGGCCGATGCTTACTAATTGCGTACACATTTTTGCAACCTGATTGACCTTTAATTTGAAACTGAATCCATGAAACGATTTATTGTGCCTGCGATGACGATTGCCATTTGCCTGTTGCAGGCCGCAAGCGGAAGTGCAGAAACCGTGGTCGACTTTGAAGACCTGAATTCATACGACGCGACGCTTCCTGAAGTCTTTGGAATGCAAATGCTTGGCGGCGGCGATGTCTACAACGGCTATGGGCAAGACGCGCCCACCGGTGCATTCACCAGCAAGGGTGTCAGTTTCGCTACACAGCAATACGGCCCAGGTTTTTCCTACTCGCGTTATAGCAACACGACCGACCCAGGGTTTACAAATCAATTCGCAGCCTTGCCCGGTGGTGGGTCCGATGGCGCCGGCGGTGCAGTCGTTGGTCAGAACTACGCAATGGTCAACACCGGAACCGCGACAACACCAACGGGGCAATCGCTCAGTTCGGCTTCGCTGTACTTCGATGACCTTGTTGACTTGGCGTCGATCGACATTGCGAATGCGACTTACACCGCGCTCTATTTCCGCGACGGGATCGATGGATTCAGCACTGGGTTAGAATTCTCACCCGGTGACTTTCTGTCATTGACGATGACTGGGTTCGATGCTTCGGGCGTCAAGACAGGAAGCGAGACGATCGACCTTGCCCGTTTCGATGGTGCGGTTTTCGATACCGATGACTATCTCGAAGGTTGGCAAACGGTTGACTTGAGCGGTTTTGGGCAATCCAAGTCATTGGCTTTCTCACTTGAATCGAGTGACTTTGACACAACGTTCGGATTGAACGTACCTGCCTACGCAGCGATCGATAACTTGCGTTTCATTACTGCGATCCCGGAGCCATCTTCGTTTGCGTGTTTGTCTGTCGCGCTCGTTGGACTCGCGCTGCGTCGTCGTCGCACAGCCTAAGCGGCTAGCAGCTGTTCGACGGTGGAACGCAGCAGCGATTCACCGCCGAACCGCATGCCCAGTTTTTCAAGTTTATCGGTGACGATCGCATTCTTGGCTGTCTTCTGAGGGCCTTCGATCGTCGCCGAACTGCCGGTCAGTTCTTTCGCGATGGTAGCCACTTCGTAGTCGCTAATCATGCGATCGCAGCAGTTGAACGTTTCCCCGCTAATTTCGGCGTCGGCGTTCAATAATAGGTGGCAAGCTTTTGCGACATCTTGTGCGTGCACGCATTTGCTTCCGCCGGTTGCCGAAACGCTTTTGCCGGCGGCGACATTTTGAGCCAGTTCATACCACTTGGATTGGTCGATCGGGTTGGCTGCACCGTAGATCGCTGTCGGTCTTAAGCTGACGCTACACATCCTCGAATCACTGCCATAGTGATGGACCAAAGATTCCACAGAGGCTTTGTAAGCACCGTATAGCGTGTTGGGACGATGGGGATGTGATTCATCAAGCGGTTGTCCAGGCAGCACATCATCATGGACGGCACCGGAGGAGATGAAGACGAAACGTTTCACCCCGGCCTGCTTCGCCGCTTCGAGCAAACGCAGTGAGCCGGTTGTGTTCTTTTCCCAGTAATCGATCGGGTCGTCGCCAACTGCCAGGAACGATTCCCCTGTTCGATAAAGGCAACTGTGAATCACGGCGTCGACGCCTTCGACAAGCGGACCGGTCGTGCAAGGCGTACCGAGTTGACCGCTAATCCAGATGACTGGAGATTCATTGGCGGGCGGTTTTTCTCCGCGATGCCAAGCCTGAAGGTCATGCTTGGGGCTTAGCTCGTCGATCAAGTAACGGCCGAGAAAACCGGTCGCTCCGGTCAATGCGATTCGCATAAGAATGTTTTGAAGGGGGCAATCGAAGCTGATCCCTAGAATGTATCGGCACGACAAGGCGGAACCTAGTTCGGCATCGGCTTGACCGAGCGGTCTTCGCGCAGAGTTCATTTTTCAGTGCGGCTAGTATCGGTCCTGCCAAAAAAAAGAAACCGCCTGGACCGAGCAGCGGGACCAGGCGGTTTCTTGAGATTTAAAATGGATCAAGCCAGGGCTAGTTGGCCATCGCTCCAGCGATTGCCGCTCCTGAGTCGTCAAAGCTTTTTTGCGTTTCTGTGGCCAAACTCATGACTGATCCGATGCAGACAGCAACTATGAGGGCCAGCATCACGGCGTATTCCACCGCCGTCGTGCCGTCCTCATCTCGCATCAGCGAGATTGCGGAATGGATAAAGTGTGGGAATTTCATATCGAATATGGTTATTGAGTGATTTTCGCAGGGAATTGGGCGCAGCCACCGAAACATAGCCCACCAATCTGCGTAGATCCGTGCATCATGGCACGCAACCTAAGGGTGTAATAAAGAACAGTCATTCAATTGGCAGTTCAGCGCGGTTGTGCGGATTGTTTAGAATCTGCCGAATGCCGTGCTCCGTTTCCCCTCTCGGCGGTGGTTGATGTTACTCGCCGCTTGACCACGACCATTGCCGGTGGCTGCGGCGGACAATAATCTGTTGCCTTCGCCCCCCAGCGATTGCTCCATTCCTAAATCATTGATGGCTTGATGTTCGGACCCGTATTTAACCGCGAAGCGATCGTTCTTCCCAAGCGAACCAAAACTTACCTCTCTAGAGGGCTGTACGTTTTGGCGATGTTCGGGCTGATCTGCACCGGATACCTTGTGCTGGACGGTTCGCGTTCGTTGTCGACCGTTGCGGATTCCGCTCGGTTCGGTGGCTGGATGTTCTCGCTATTGTCACCCCTGCAGCTGCTGGTGTTGTCCAGTCTGGCGGCGGTCGGTTCGGCTTCCAGCGTTGCACAGGAAAAGGATCGACGGACTTTGATCCTGTTGCTGATGACGCGGTTAAGTGGCTTTGAGGTCGTTGTCGGAAAGCTAACGGCAACTCTTCTGGGTCCGTTGGCGATGTTGCTCGCTGCCCTGCCCTTGTTCCTTGTCTTGCCGTTGCTAGGTGGTGTATCGCCGGCCCAGGTTTTGTCTGTGTTTCTGGTAACGGCAGCAACCGTGGTCTTCGCCGGTTCGATCGGAACGGTGGTTGGTCTTTGGCGCGAGAAAACATTTCAAGCGATCGCGTTGACCGTTTTGATCCTGCTGATGTTGCTAGGCATTAGCGAGATCGCGATTGCGACCTTAGAGATGTCGCAGGCTTTTCGTTTAGCGATTAGCCCGATTCGGGCATTGGCCGCGGCGGCATCACCGTTGGCGAGCTTGTCTGCGGAGACTTCGTTAGGGATTTCGGTTTTTTGTGGTCTTGCTGTCGCTGGAACTGTCTTGGTTTTGGCTGTCGGCGTGATGCGGGTGAGAATCTGGAATCCGTCGCGTGAAGTCCGCATGAAAGCTCCGGAGCCGGAGACTAGTGAAGAAGCCGAATCGCAGGAATCGCCAAGCAGCTGGAAAGTGCGCCAGCCACGGCACGTGTGGAGCAATCCCGTTTTGTGGCGTGAAGTGCGAACTTGGGCGTACGGCCGAAAGGTCGTCGTGATCCGGGTTGCGTTTGCCTTGCTGTTTCTTTTGGGGGCGGCCGTTATCTACGGACAGATGCGTGACGGAACGGCGTTTGAGCCTGCCGCTAGAATCGGTCGCGCGTTGCCAGCAGCCACCCTGCCTGTCGCGGCGATCGGAGTCATCAGTCTGGTGTTGGTCAATGCACTGGCGGTCAATTCGGTGACCGGTGAACGTGACGGGTTGGCGTTGGATCTGCTGCTGGTGACCGATCTAAGCCCACGTGAATTCGTGTTTGGTAAGTTGTTGGGCGTCTTCTTCGTCGGCAAGGAATTGATCCTGTTGCCGGTCGTCTTGTTGGGATTTCTTGCTTACCAAGGTGTGATGACATTCGAGAACATGGTTTACGCGGTGCTTGGCGCGATCGTGCTGTATATGTTCGTCGCGATGTTGGGCATCCATTCGGGGATGAACTATGTTGCCGGTCGAACTGCGACCTTGGCGAGTTTAGGAACGGTTTTCTTTCTGTGTGTCGGTGTTGCGATTTGCATGACAATCATGGTTAGTTTCCGTGGTGCGTTCCAATTGCAGTTGGCGCCGTTCTTGGTGATGATTCTTGGTGGTGGGGCGGCTCTGTTTGCGTCCCTGGGATGGCGGAACCCTTCGAGTGCAATTTTCTTGGCATCGTTCACGCTACCGTTGATCACCTTTTATTCGATTACACAGTTTCTGTTGCAGACCGATCACCTGTTCGTATTCTTTTCAATGGCGGTCGGATACGGATTTACGATTGCCGCTCTAATGATTCCGGCACTAAGTGAATTTGATGTGTCTTTGGAACGCGACCGCGGTGCCGAAGGGAATAGCTGATTGAGTACGCTAGCGCCGCATGCCGGATGGCTGATGCCGATGGCGATTCTGATTGTGCTCAGTGCGCTGTTCAGCGGAAGCGAAGCGGCGCTGTTTTCGTTGGGCGCCCGCGATCGTAGACGCTTAAGACGTGGGGGCGTCGGGGGACGCATCGCTCACCGACTGCTCGAAGATTCCGAGCTGCTGCTTTCGGCGATCTTGTTTTGGAATCTCTTGATCAACATGACTTACTTTGCGATCGCCTCGATCGTGGCTGGTAAGTTGGAAGCGGATCCCAATGCGGGGACGAGTGTCGCCGCGGCGTTTACGATCAGCAGCCTGTTGGTGATCATCTTTTTCAGCGAGATGTTGCCCAAAAGTATCGCCGTCCTGGCACCGGGAAAAGCTTCGATCCTTTTGGCGCCGCCGATGGGAATGGCTGTGCGATTGATCGGTCCCATTTTGCCGATCGTGCGAACTTCGAATCTGTTGGCGGGGCGATTGCTATGGCCGACGTTTCAACCCGAAACGGAGATCGATCTGGCGGACATCGAACGGGCGGTTGAACTCGGTACCGATGATGCTGCCCTGCTGGCTCGTGAGCGTTTAGCCCTGCGAAGTTTGGTTGAGATCGCTGACATGCGTGCCAGCGAGCTGATGCGTCCACGTAGTAAACTGAAGCTTGTCGAACCTCCGCTGATTCGTGAATCGGTGTTCGAAGGTCCGATTCCTGGTGGCTATGTGATCGTCACTGATGATGAAGGTGATCGAATGGTGGGGACGGTCGCGGTTCGTCTGCTGCGTCCGAGCCAAATGGACCATTTCGAACAGTATGTCGAACCGGTGATCTACGTTCCCTGGTCCGCACCGGTGGCGCGGGTGCTGAGCCAATTGAACGAACAAGATATCAGCGTCGCAGTTGTCGTCGACGAATACGGCGACGGGATAGGAGCCTTGTCGATCGATCGGATTTTCCGACGTATGCTTGCCCCACAGCACGATCAGTTTGACGAAGCGACAGTGTCAGACGCGATCGAGGTGTGTGCGCCGGACCGTTACCGAGTTTCGGGCGGTGTTTCACTACGCCAGTTTTCCAAGCGGCTCGGCGTGGATACACCCGAAGGTTCGATCGCGACGGTGGCTGGTTTTATTCAGCGGCACAATGAACGGTTACCGCGATTGGGCGATGAGGCCATCCTCGGTGGTTTCCGCCTGACGGTCATCGAACAAGATGACGAACGGGTACGGATCGAAGCCCAACGGATCCAGGCTGACGATGCAAGCTCAATGGAAGGAGATGGCATCTGATGATCATGTTCTCGATCGCGATCTTCCTTTTCGGATTGGTCCTCAGCGCATTCTTTAGCGGCAGCGAAACGGGGCTATATCGGGTCAGCCGGACTCGATTGGTGCTCGATGCACTCGATGGTTCGCCACCGGCACGGGCGATGATTTGGTTGATCAACCGTCCAACGATCTTTGTCGCAACTACGTTGGTGGGTAACAACATCGCCAACTTTCTAACCAGCTTTGCGATTGTGATGCTGGTCGGGGAGTTGTTCGGGGCCTCGTCGACTGCTGAATTGATTGGACCGATGTTGATGACACCGATCGTGTTCGTCTTTGGCGAATTGCTGCCGAAGTATTGGTTTTTTCAGGCGCCTTATCGGTTGTTGAATCTTGTCAGCCCGCTGATTTTGCTGGCGACGGTTGTCTTCTTGCCTGTTTCGATGGTGTTAGCAGGCTTGTCGATTTTATTGAGCTTGGTGACCGGGCAGACACCACTTCGCTTGCGTTTAGCGATGGCACGTGGTGAGTTCATGCAGATCCTTCGGGCGGGCGAAGAAGCAGGCGTGCTTCATTCCGGTCAAAGGTCACTTGTCGAACAGTTATTTGATACTGGCAGTCAGATGGCGATCTCGTATGCCGTGCCACTTGATCGCTTGGCAACGGTTGATATGCCGCTCAGTGAAGAAGAAGCAAATCGCGCGCGACGTCAGAACCATCCGATCGTCTTGGTCCGAAACAAGAAGCGGATTGTTGGCTATGTGCGTTATTCGGAACTAGCGACCGCAGGGGCGGATGCTGAAGTGCGACCGGTGATTCGCGAATCGATTCACGGTCGTCACTTGAAAGTCCTGCTTCGTTTGTATGATGCTGCCAGCGAGGTCGCGCTTCTGTGTGATGATCACGACAATACGCAATCCGTCGTAACGCGACGTCAATTGTTGCAGCCGATGATCAAATGATGTCGGATCGATGCGATATCATTGACCGAACGAAAAAAGCCACGGCCTGTTGACCGTGGCTTTCAAAAATTATTTGTTCGCTAACGCGGATCAGTCTTTGCGATAGCCCAGCTGCGAAATCACATGCAGCATCTCGTCACAGGTGATGTAACGTCGGTGGTGTTGCAGTTTGTATCGGTCGATGGCCAATGCGAGTTCTCGGCCGGCATGTGACAACCCATCGTGTGAACTTCCGAATTGTCGTCGTTCACCTGAGGTTCGGGACCCGCCCTGTTTTCGTCGATCGACAAATCCGCCATTCATTGTGGAAGACTGATTGGACGATGTCGCAGATGATTGAGAAGTCGTTGGGATCGGATGAGAAGTTACCAGGTCGGACGCTTGCAGCGACTCGGTATTGGAGAGCGACATGAAAAGATCTCATTTAGTGAAGGAACGTGGTTGTGTGGGCAAGTTCCGATCCGTCGGCCTACCAATCCTGATGGGCATCACCGGCTGCAAATAAAACACGCCAGTGTGGGGCAACTGCCACAATGATGCGGTTGACGAACGGGAAGAAACATTCGTCCGAGCCGCATCGGCCTACACAGTTCGTCACCCAAGCGTAGGTTACCGCTGGGGACCGGGCGGAATGATGCGGGAGAAAACTAACGAGACCGTCCGCAGGAAAACCCGCGTGTAACAGTCATGGGCGACTGCACGGGCAGATTGACGAACGATCAATCGCTATAGCCGGATTAATCAGACGAATCCTGATACTTCGGTTGAGGATCACCGGGCCACTGCATGATGCCTTGATGGGGCCTGTGAGGAGATCGAACAACTCTACCTCAGTTTTCGTTCCTCAGCAGCCTTTGTCGCGGCAAGTTGTTCTGGGGTTAACAGGAACGCCGACCAACCGCTTTCAACGACCAGAGGTTCATTCAGACGGATCGCTTCGGCGATTTCTTCGCTTGCCCCAGCCTTGTCACCTTGTTCGAGCCGAATCGCCGCGATCTGCAAGCGAGGTTCGGCCATCTCCGGGGCCAGCAGCTTTGCTTTGGCAAAATGTTTAATTGCCAACTCGGGACGACCGAGATTTTTCATCGCGATGCCACGCAGCATGTGTCCGCGTGTCGGCAGCGATCCGATCGCACTTTCATCCTCGGCGCGATCGAGGGTCGCCAAGACCCGGTCATAACGCTCGTGGTTGAGGTAGATTTCTGCGACTCGCATTTTGACATCGACAATATCGGGTTGTAACGCCAGTGCGCGGTGGTACGCGGCTAAAGCTTCGTCCTGATCTTGATGCGCGTTTAGGCAGTCACCGCACAGCACCCATGTTTCTGCCATATCCCGCTGTAATGACAAAGCGATCTCGGCTTGCTTTTGGGCATCCTCCAGGCGATCGACTTCCAGGTACATCTGCCCTAGCCGAACGACCAGACGCGGGTCTTGTTCGCTTAGTTTGACCGCCGTTTCCATGTGCCGGATGGCGGCTTCCTTCTGATCGCGATTCCAGTACGCTTCGGAAAGCCCCCGATGGGCACGGTCATCAGTCTTGCATAGCACCAAGGCTTCTTCAAAAAGGTGCTCGGCTTGGTCCCATTGCCCCTGACGCATGAATTCCATGCCGCTACGCGAAAGCCGTCGGGCACCCAAGGTTTCGCCGCTGTTGCCAATCTTACGGATCGTGCGGCATCCACAAAGCTGGATACAGAGCGCGATCATGCATAGATTCAGCCAAGCACGGGCGTCCATTTATTTGTGCGAGCAGTAATTGGGGTGGCTGGCGTTTGTCGCAGAAAAGTCGTTTGCCAATTCAGCGCCCAACTCCTTTCGGTCGCAAACGGTTCACGTTGCCAGTTTGATCTAGGTCTAAGCGGCTGGACCTGAAACAATATCGAGCCCGCCAGTTGGCAGCCTTCGACGGTTTTCCCAAGTGACCATTTCGGTCCCTTGGGCAGATCCGCCGAATGGTGGTGGATCGGATGGTCGCTTTCGAGTTGAGGCTTGATTGACAAAGATGACATCTACCAGCGAAGTGCCATCGAACGCAAGATGTAGTTTTCGAGGCTGACGTGTTCGTCACCCGATCGGTAATTTCCCGACTCCCCTTCCCTGCTCCGTTTGAAATGCCCGCCCAATTTGACAGTTTCGGAATCCGGTTTCTCTATCCCGATAACTGGGAAGTCGCCCAGCGTGACGAAGACGAAGGCGACCAGGGTGTCACATTGGACATCCCAGGTGGCGGCTTTTTAGCTATCGAACGTACGCAGGCTGACCGAGTGGATGAATTGGTCGAAGGCATCGTTGGTGCGATCACGTCCGAGTATGACCACCCGGAGCGAGATCAAACATCGATGGAGGTACTGCCGGAGGATACGAAAGCAACCGATTTGCGTTTCTACTATTTGGATCTGCTGATCGTCAGTCGGCTTGTCGTTTTGGACAACCTTCCGGACTGGCCCGAAGAGGATGTCCTTGTCGTTCAATTGCAAGCCGAAAGCCGCGACTTCGATAAGAACGAGCCCATTTTGGCGGCGATCTTCAAGCAGATTTTGGGATAGTACCCGAGGACTGCGACCGACCAGGTACTGTTTTTACGTGTCCCTGAGGTCTCGATCGCGTAATGTGATCCAGGCAATTGCCATGACGATGGCTTGCTAGACGAGATCTTGCTTTCGCTTTTTACGTCGACTTCGCGAACATTCACGGCAGATGCCTTGAATGATCATTCGATGGCTTTCGACACGAAATCCGTGCAATGCGGCGACGGAATCTCGAATCGCGATCAGTTCGTCGCTCTGAAATTCCAACAGCTTGCGGCACCGTGTGCAGTACAGGTGGTCGTGTTGGGGGTAGCCGTAGTCATGGTCGTAAACCGTTCGGCCATCGAGCTGAAAACTATTAAGAAGCCCAGCGTCGACGCATTCACGTAGCGTACGATAAACGGTCGCCGTGCTGACGTAATTCGGTTCACCACGTCGAGGAAGACGTTCGATGAGCTCTTCGGCGTCAAAGTGATCGTGCTGGCTGAAAACTTGATCGATCAAGAACTTGCGTTGATTGGTTTGTCTTAAACCACGTGACTGCAGATATTCGCTAAAACGCTCCTGTGGCGAAAGCGAAACCTTGAGAGGTTCGACCTTGGTTGCCACGGGATCACCAGTGGTCTGATCGGGCATCTTTGACGTTTCAGACAATGAACTAGAAACAGTTTTCAGAGAAGAATTGAGCAAGCTCGACGGCAGTACATCCACAGTCTACACGGCGATCAAATGGCTGTCGCCCGGCAGAGGGATTTTGCGATGCTGGAAACGCGATCGGTCGAGAATCGGCTCCGGTGGCGACCAAGATCTTTGATAAGGTGGCGAGATTCCCCCGAATCGAATGGCGGGAACTCTCGTTCAGATCTCTTGCGTGTTAGGGCTGGCCACGAATACCTACAACGGATTCGCAGCGCATACCTTGCTTCCGTCTGAAAACTTGTAGCGCGAGATTTCGGAGAGCCGAACGGTGTTCGATGCGGATGACCGCACCTTCAGCCGTGTGAGCGCTAACTTGCCTAGGTTTTCAGACAGCGACCGGTGCTTGTATTACCAAGCCTTACGGGGGCAATCATCGCTGCCCCCCCGGGCATGAATGCCCACTGGTCCAGACGGCGTTTAGCCGAGTAGATCGAGGAAGCGATCCAGGGCCGCGTCCATTTTTTCTGGGGTGTCGTATGCACCATCAGCGATTTGACGGCGAATCTCAGCCACTCGCTCAAAGCGAATGCCTTCACCAGCGACTGCGTTCTGACCGTCAATACGGCTCGCGCTGGCGGCTGATGAGCTCAAGTCAAGCTGATCAACCGGTCCACGGCTGGTGACTTGCTCGGCTGCGCGAGTCGATTCGTTTCCAGCGACCTTGCCGGTGGCTTGGACGTTGGAAGTTGATTGTGTAGTGCTAACCCGAAAGGGGCCGTAGATTTGCATCTGAGCTTTGCTCCGGTGACGATGGGAGGATTATACCGATGCCGATGACCGAAAGCGGTAACCAAAGGTGCATCGGATGGCGAGATTGAGCGACGGGGCCGGATTGACGCGCAACAATGTCCGTTGTTGCTCTCCAATCGTTTCCGCATCGGCCAAGAGCGCCGCGATCCATGTCCCAGGATGCAATCCATTCAGCTTTAAAGAGACTCTTGCTAGCGCAAAGCAAGCGGAAACAGTTTAAGTACTCGGCAGGACCGAGGGCTAAACCTGAGCCTTTTTAGATAACTTTCGGCGCGCATCCTGAGGACGTCGAATCCGACGGTAGCAAACTCAGGTCGGCGATTTCAAGTCGAATCAGAAGAGATTCTTCAATCTCGTATTCAAATGCTTGCAATGCGGTGTCGACTTTGAGAAGTAGCCGACCACCGCGTGAGTTTTAGCATGCATTATTGCCACAGACGCAACACACTAACCAGGTCGTGATGTTGGTCAGTCCACAGTGGAGCTTCACGTAGCATCTGTTCGGTTGCCTTCGTGGCTTTGGCGAGTCCTTCGATTTCAAAGATCTTGTGTCCAGGCTTGGCAATGATCATCCATGTCGAATGCGTTGTGCCGATCTCGTTGTTGCCAATGCCTTCCAACATTCGGCTTTCAAGACCCGCATCGCTACTGAGTCGATGCACCAACGGTGACAATTCGAGGTGATTGTTGGAGGTGTGGATGGCGAGCACACCATTTTCGGCGAGCCGCTGTTTGTAAAGCTGAAGGGATTCGCGCGTCAAAAGGTGCGCCGGGATCGCGTCACTGCTGAAGGCATCAAGAACTAGTAGATCGAACTTCTTATCATGCATCCGTTCGAGCACCAAACGTCCGTCACCGATGTGCCGATTCAATTGGCTTGGACAATCACGCATGAAGGTGAAGTAACGGTCTGCAATGTCGATGACGGCGGGATTGATTTCGATCAGATCGTATTGATCCGAAGGACGTCCGTATGTGGTCAAGACTCCACAGCCGAGCCCTACGATTCCGATTCGAAGTGACTCATGTTGTTGTTGCAGTGATTTTGTGACGATGCCGACACCACTTTCATGGCCATAGTAAGTCGTCGGTTGTGCCTGATTAGGTTCGTATCGCTGCATCCCGTGCAATGTGCTGCCGTGGACCAAACAGATCCCCAGAGGCTTTTCACGGACTTTCAGAACACCAAAGAAGTTTCTCTGCGATGCGATCGTTCGATGGTTTGAAACAAAGGCCATCGTGATGATTGGTGTGACCATCACCAGCAATGCGCCAAACTTTAGCCGAGCAGCAGCGGCCCAGTCATAGTTGGGCTGGTTCCATCCCTTGCAGGCGAAAAACAATAGGAACGTCAACGCGGTTACCAGCGCGACAAAGAATGGCAATTCGGCGTGGTTGTTCAGCAGTAGCGGACAAACAATCGCGACGATGATTCCTCCAAGTGCGCCACCAGCAGAGAGCATGGCGTAGTAGAGCGTCAAACGGTTGGTGGCCGGTTTTAATCGCGCGACTTCCCCATGGCATAGCAAGCACGCGCCGAACAACATCACCATGTAGCAAGTTGCCTCGGCGAGCAATTGGACGCTACCGGGTAGCATTGTTTTGCCCTGAATCAAAGCCAGTGCCGCCAACGTTACCGCTGCGATCGGTTTCGGACGGTACCACTGCGGTGAATCAAAGCAGACGATGAAGCTGGCAAGGTAAAGGCTTAGCGGAAGTACCCACAGGAATGGCACAACGGCAATGTCTTGGCAGACGTGATTGGTGACGACCAACAACATGACACTGGCAAGGGCTGGTAAAGCTATCCAGGCGAGCAGTTGTTTCTTTGGAACCTTCGTATCGGTCGACGAAACTTCTGTGCCCTCGGAGGGATGAGATGGACTTTGACGCTGCATTCGCAGCAAGCTGGTCGCGACGTAACCCTGAACCAAGACAAAGGCAAGGAACAGCAAAGACCAAAGCGTCGATTGGTTCGAAACGGACAAAACCGGTTCGAACAAAAACGGGTAGCTGAGCAGCGCGAACAACGATCCGGCATTTGAGAGTGCGTACAAGCGGTAAACGCGTTCGCTGCTATCTTGCAAACTTAGCCAAGCTTGGATCAGCGGTCCTGTGCTGGATAGAACAAAGTACGGCAAGCCGACATGCCTGGCCAACATCCACAGCAGGTAGAACATCGGCGATTCCGTTCCCGTTGGCTTCCAAGCATCGGTCGGTTCGATCGGAACCATCAATGCGGCCACACACAATAGCGATAGATGAATGATGGCTTGGACGAACGGGGCACAAAACGTTCGCAGCAGGTGTGCGTAGAGATACCCTGCAAACAGGAGAACTTGGAAGAACAGCATGCAGGTTGTCCAAACCGCAGGGGTGCCACCGAACCATGGGAGCACACATTTGCTAATGATCGGTTGGACTTGGAAAACCAAGAAGGCTCCCAACAAGGTCGCCGCGGCAAACCAAAGCAGAGACCGTCCGCCGGCCGAATCAACGATCCCGGATTCGGGTGACAGGTGTTCTAAAGAACGTTGGTCCGGATTTGACGATGTTGCGTGCTGAAGCGATTCGGGGGCAGACATGAACGGTGGAGATCCCACGTGCGAGTCAACGATTGTCTGTCTCAGTCCCTGTTTCCAGGTGTTTCGATTCGTTGAAGACAGAATGGACGAGGAAACGTAGGTTTAAAAAAACGTTCCATCAAATCGAAGTCGCATATCTGGGCCGAACCGGTGTTCTTTGTTTCGCCCCAATTGGTTTTCGCTGCGCGATCAAGGTTTACGCAACCGCTTGACCGTCTGGGCCAACTTTTGCAGTGCTGGTAGGACCGTTCGAGGGACTGGATTCGTCCAAGGATGCAAGCTGACGACCAGGTGCTGAAATGCTAAGCGGTCTTCGTACAGGGTGTTCAGCAATTCGTTGTCTGGATCACCACATGAATCGCACAGCGAGATCCCTTGCGAAAACATTCGCTGGACGTTGTGCCATTCCAATAACATTCCTGGCGAGTGCTCCGCGTATCGCTCGTCGAACGCCGTTTTGTAGCACGCGATGTGATCTTGTGTTCGGATATCGACGAGCATCGCGATCGGGGCACCGTCAACAGAAAGTCGAGTCAATTGAAGCTTTTCGGAATCAATCAGTTCACCGACGACATCGACAAAGAACCCAAGAGTATCGTCCTCGGAGGCGAACGCGGTCGAAGCGTTGCCTTTCCAACCGGATGCTTCTAGGTCCAGAAAAATTTCCATCCACTCACGGGACTGTCGCCTCGTCTGAGCTGTTTCAAATCGGACTTTCCCAAGCGATTCAAGGTTCTTTAGTGCTCGATTGATCTTTTTGCGACGGTTCTTCGAAAGGACGCGGCGAAGGTAGTCGTCGATGTCGCCTTGAGGACGTAGCGCAGCGCGTTGAAATTGATCGCGTCGAAAGGCGGCCAGTGATTGTTTCGTGATCGCATTTGCCATCGCCACCTCGAATGGCTCTTCGGCAGACGCTGTATTGAGACTCAGCAGTCGATACCCAGCCTGGCGAAGTGAGGCAAAGAACGCTTGCAGCGTTTCGTCGGCAAATTGCGAATCTAATAGCGGTGTCGAATCGAAGGCTTCATCCGGACGCCAAGCTTCGGCCGCTCGGATCGGCAGCCCATAAAGCCGTGTCGAAACAATTGGCATCAAGCCAACCAACTCGTTCCCGCGTTCTGCGACAAGGACACGAACCGAGCCGATGTCGATTGTCCGTAACAACGACAACAGGAATTCAGGTTCGTAGCAGGGATTCGTCCAGATACAACGCTCCACCAACGCTTCCCAACGCGGGATCAGCGTTAACAGTTCGTTGTACCGCGAGAAACGGACCTGTAGCCGCGTTTCGGATGCGATGGCAGAATCGTTCTGCGATGATAGCTCAGCAACTGGCATCGTGTCACAATCGCACAATGGGGGGAACCGACTCGTCTGTTCAACCCTAGGACGTGGACACAATTGAGCGAGCACAAAATGATCATCCGGTGGTCGAGGGGCGAAACCGATGACGGTGTAACGATCATGTCGATGTTTCGGCCTAACCTATCTGCAGCGGATGACGCTCATCCCTAGCGATCAAACGGCGTTCGCCATTGCGGCTAATTGGACGGTTGCCCTGCCCTGCTCTTTTTCCAGGTAGGCACGACCAAATTTAACGTTGACGTGATCCCAGGGGAGCTTGTCCATCATTTCGTAGCTTTCATGGACTTGGCGTTCGATGTCGATCCCGGCGTCGTGAATCGCGGTCCACCAACGTTCCGGATCCAAGTACTCGGTCCAGCCGTCCATTCGGGCGCCACGTTCCCAAGCCATACGGATTGCGTCGCCGGTGCGGCGGTCGCCGCGGCTGAGTACGCCTTCAAGTAGGCTGGTTTCGATGTTGTGGCACTTCACGTTGACGCTACGGATCTGACGACGACTCCATAGGTACTTGTGAGCCCATTTGAAGTACTCGCGTCGCTGCATCCCGTTCCACTGATAAGGCGTGTGAGCTTTGGGAACAAAGTTCGACACACTGGCAGTGACCCGTGCGTATCGTCCTCGCACTTCCTTGCCGACGGTGGCGATCGTTTCGGCCAAGTCGATGATGCCATCCAAATCGACTTCTCGCTCACCCGGCAAGCCACACATGAAGTACAGCTTGACGCTATCGAAACCGTTTTGAAACGCGTTGCGGCAGCCTTCGATCAAGTCACTATTCTTAATCTTCTTGCGAATTTGCTCTCGCATATCATCGCGAGCGACTTCTGGTGCCAGCGTCAGAGAGCTTCGGCGATCGGTGCCGATCAATTGTGGCAGCGATCGGAGCTGGTCGTTCACCCGCAGGCTGGGGACGCTGATGTTGACGCCCAGCGGTTTGAAAACTTCGTGCAGTCGTTTGACGAGCGGTTCGAAGTGCGGGTAGTCGCTACTGGAAAGCGATAGGATGCTGATCTCATTGTGTCCGGTGTTGAGATAGCTTTCCCAAGCGGCATCAACGATGGTTTCGACTTCGCGGATTCGCAGCGGTCGCTTGATCACAGTGCTTTGACAGAAGCGACACAGGTGTGGGCAACCACGCATGATCTCGATCGCGATTCGATCGTGTACACAATCGATGTAGGGCACGATCGGCTTGGTGGGCAGCGGTATGCCGTCCAAGTCACTAATCACACTTGGTGCGATGGTCGCAGGGACGTCATCACGAATCCGTTTTAGATCGGCGATGCGGCCGTTGTCGTAGGAAGGCTGGTAGAACCTTGGGACGTATGCGTATTCGAGCGTTTTGGCGACTTCGGCCAAGGCATCTTCGCGTTGTTTGCGTCCCGCTTCACCGGTCGCGAAAGACCCGTCGGGTTGGCGGCATTGATTTTTTAGCTTCAGCCAAAGGTCACAAATAACAGGCAGTGCCGGTTCGCCGTCGCCGGTGATCATGACGTCGAAGTAGTCTGCCATCGGTTCAGGGTTTTGGCAGCACGGCCCGCCGGCGACCATCAGTGGGTCGGCCATGGTGCGGTCGCAGGCTTTCAGCGGGATGCCGCCCAGATCGATCATCGTCAAAACGTTGGGCGAGCTGATTTCGTACTGTAAGCTCAGCCCGACGACGTCAAATTCAGAAAGCGCGGTGAACGTTTCCAAGGTGTATAGCGGGATGTCGTTCTTTCGCAGCAACTGTTCCATGTCCGGCCATGGCGTGAAGACACGCTCGGCGCACCAATCGTCACGGCGATTGATAAGTGAATACAGCACCTGCAGCCCGTGGTGGCTCATCCCGATGGTGTAGGCGTCGGGGAATCCGATCGCCAGTTTTCCTCGCACACTTCGGTGGTCTTTGACGATGATGTTCCGCTCGCCACCGACATATTGGGCTGGCGTTTGAACGTGGGGCCAGACTCGAGATTCGAGTTGTTTTCGACGTTTTTGATTGATCATGCGGAACGCACAGGAATTTGCGGGAGTGGGCAGTGAGACTGCGAACGCCTAAAGTGTGACTGCTGAGGGGCTATTTTTGCAAGGCAAACTCTTTTTGACGCAGGCGTCCGACCGGTGAGTGACTTTGAATCTGTAGGAAAAGTTAGTGATTTCGAGAAAGGCCGCGGTCGAGCGGTTCCCGTCAATGGCCGTATGGTGGCCGTTTTTCGGCAGGAAGACGGCAGTTGGTACGCGATTGACGATCTCTGTCCGCACATGGGGGCTTCACTCGCTGAGGGGTACGTCGAAGGCAATTCGGTGACTTGCCCCTGGCACGCGTGGCGATTCTGTGTTGCCGACGGAACGTGGGAAGACAATCCGCGGGTAAAGGTTGATTGTTTCGAGGTCAAGGTTGAAGACGACGAAGTCTTCGTTCGCGAGCGTGAAAAAGAACAGCCCACAAAGAACTAGAAGCCAAGAGCTAGAACTCGTCGGCGTTGCGATTTCAACGCGGTTTAGTTGGGATCAAAAGCAGACCCGGAACCGTTTCGGCTAGGACCGTCATGGCTAGAAGATCAAGTGACTTCAAGCCGCGACGGTTCTGGATAGGTCAAACCCTGAGCGGGTGAAATCGCTTCTCGCGATCAGACTTCGAATGTTTCGCCAACTTGTAGCACGACCGGTTCGGCGTCAGTCTCCGAACGAACTTCAGCAGCCCAGTGTGCGGCGTTCTGTTCGATCGGTGGCCAAGTGTCGTAGTGCGTTGGCAGAACGTATTTAGGTTCAATCAGCTTCGTCGCTTGGATGCTGTCGTGAACACCCATGGTGTAAAGATCGCCGATCGGAAGAACGGCAATATCTACTCCACCGGCATACCATTTCATGTCGCTGAAGTATGCGGTGTCGCAAGCAAAGTAGATTCGTCGGTCACCAAAGTTCAGGACGAATCCGGCAGGCATGCCACCATAGGAACCGTCCGGCAGTACACTACTATGAATGGCCGGAACCATTTTTACTGACCCATCGGGAACGTCGACTTTACCACCGATGTTCATTCCCATGACATTAGACAGTTGGCTCTTTTGCTGAAGCCACTGTGCGATTTCGAAAATCGCGATTACTTGGGCGCCGGACTTTTCGGCAACGGCGGCGACATCGGCAACATGATCGAAGTGGCCATGCGATACCAGGATATGGGTGCAGTCGGCGAAGTCATCAGCTTTCGCGGTGGCTTTTGGATTGTCCGTAAAAAACGGATCCAACAGGATTCGCATTGACTGGGTTTCGATGTACCAACTTGCGTGTGACAGCCATGTCAATTTGATCATTTGCTTTCTGAACTAAGTGCCAATCCGAAAGGAGTCTGACCCTTTGGAGGCGAGACAGTTTTTCTTGAGTTTCACGGCCTTGCTGGAGAGGGTCAGACCCCTTTTCGGCAAGGCTCTATGTGGATGAAGGCATCGACTTGTTAGCTTCGTCAGTGATGCAACGTTGTTGCTTATCGGCGATCAAAGCTCGGCTCAATAATCTTCGCCGCGTAAACGTGCAATCTCCATCGCATCTTTATCTCCTCGGCCCGAAAGGCAAACGACCAGGTTCTGATCCGGTTTCATTTCGCCGGCCAACTTGATCGCCTGAGCCAGCGCGTGGCTGGATTCGAGCGCGGGAATAATGCCTTCGGTGCGCGCCAATTTGTCAAACGCTTGCATGGCATCGGCATCACCGCATTGGACATAGTCGACTCGACCGGTGTCTTTCCAATAACTGTGTTCAGGGCCGACGCCTGGATAGTCCAGTCCGGCGCTCATGCTGTGAACGTCACAGGTTTGGCCATCGTCGTCCTGCATCACATAGCTGTAACTGCCATGTAGGACTCCGGGCGAACCGAATGTCATCGGGGCGGCATGGTCACCGGGATTGGTGCCGCGTCCGCCGGCTTCGACGCCGACCAATCGGACGTCGTCGTCTTCGATGAACGGATAGAACATTCCCGCCGCGTTGCTTCCGCCGCCGACACAGGCGACCACACATTCGGGTTGTTTGCCGAAGACTTCTTGTGATTGGTCACGCGTTTCACGACCGATCACCGATTGAAAATCACGAACCATCATCGGAAATGGGTGTGGTCCGATCACGCTGCCAATGATGTAGTGCGTGTCCTCGACAGACGACATCCAATCACGCATCGCTTCGTTGACCGCGTCACGTAATGTTCGCGATCCGCTTTCGACGGGACTGATTTCTGCGCCCAGCAATCGCATGCTGAACACGTTGGGCTTTTGCCGGCGGATGTCTTCGGCACCCATGTAGACAACACAGGGAAGGCCAAAGTGGGCGCATGCCGTCGCGGTGGCAACGCCGTGCTGTCCGGCTCCTGTTTCAGCGATGACACGCGTTTTTCCCATCCGCAGTGTCAGCAAGGCCTGGCCAAGCGTGTTGTTGATTTTGTGAGCACCGGTGTGGTTCAAATCTTCGCGTTTAAGCCAAATTTGTGCCCCGCCGCAGGCTTCGCTAAGCCGTTTTGCGTGATAAAACGGACTCGGTCGGCCGACAAAAGTTTTGAGAAGACCGGCAAGTTCACGCTGGAATTCAGGGTCTTTCTTGGCAACCTCGTATTCCTCGGAAAGCTGCTCGAGCGCGCGAGTCAGCGTTTCTGGAACGAAACGGCCACCGAAATCGCCAAATCGGCCGCGTTCATCTGGAACTGACGCCGAAGCGGCCCCAGTCGTAGGGACGGTACTCATACTGCTATTGTTTGGTGTTGTTATGTATTGGACGCGCCGGCAAGGATCCGCCGCATGGATCCGCCCGGTGCGTCACTGAAAGCACATCTTCCCCCGCTGAAGTCCCGTGGTCAACGCAGCTAGTTCGAACCAGGCGAAATCTGATTCGCTGTCGCTTTCCAAAGCCAGTCGTGTCTTGGAACAAATCCCTTCGCTGCCGATCAATACCGTGATGGGAATCGATTACAGCGGGTCCGCGAAAAGTGGCCGGACCGCTTGGGCGGCTGAGTTGATTCTGGACAAATCAGTCGACGGCCCCCCTGTTTTGCGGCTCGTGTCACTGCAGCCGCTCGGCAGGCTTGCCGCCAGCGATGATCGCGAACGGGTCAACGAGTATCTTACAGACCGAATTCGAATCCAGAAGGAAACGCTCTGGGGATGCGATTTTCCGTTCGGATTGCCGATCGAGCTATCGCTTGGGGGGTGGAGGAACCAGCTCGATCTGATTGGCAAGTTCAATGGAAATGCCAAAGAATTCGGCAGAACACTTGTGGAGCTCTCACTTCAGGAAACGGGTTCCCTGCATGTGCGGCGGACAACCGATCAGGAAACCAAAACGCCATTTGATTGTTATCACTACAGAATCATCTACCAGACTTTCCACGGAATGCGCGACATCTTGGCAAACCTGATCGCTGAACCTGCCGTTGCGATCTTGCCATTTCAATACAGACGCGAGTCAAAAACACCGCTCCGCTCGATCATTGCCGAAGCATGTCCATCGTCCACGTTGAAAAAATTGCAATTACCTTTTCGGCGATACAAACAGTCCGGAGGCCAGGCACCGACGGATGATCAAAAACACGTTCGCCGAGCAATCTTGGCAGGGATAAAACATCTTGTTGAAATCTCACCGCATCGCCGCAAGGTGATCATGAATGATCCCGGCGGCGATGCCCTGGATGCGGTGCTTGCCGGAGTCGGTGTTTGGACGGCCTTTGTGAATGCGGATCATCGGGAAATTGCGAACCACCCTCGCTATCACAAAGAGGGTTACGTGTATTGTTAGTGGCGATTGATTGTTTATTGCGAATGCGAGGCAAAATCTACGCAGGCATTTTCCCAGGTCGATTCAGACCGAACCACTTACTAATCGAAGGATATTAAAGCGAGTTCATGCCGGAGCTTCCCGAAGTCGAAACGATGCGCCGCGGCGTTATGCCGATTGTGGGGCAACGAATCGTGGCGGCAGAGTGTCCGCCCTGCCAGCGACGTCCGATCTTGATGGAACCGGGCATCGGTACCATCAATCGCCGGCTACGTGATCGTGAAATCTGCGGTATCGAGCGGCTCGGAAAGCGTGTGATCATTGTGCTTGATGATGGGCAATCGATTGTGATCGAGCCTCGGATGACAGGTTTGGTCTTGTTGGCCGATCCGCCGACAACCGACCATTTGCGGTTTCGAATGAAGCTGACCGGCGAAATTCATCCCGAGCTACTGTTTTGGGATCGTCGCGGACTTGGCACGCTCAGGTTGCTTCAGCCAGGGCAACTGGAACAGCAGGTTCGGGCCAAGCTCGGTCAGGATGCGCTTCAGATCGATGCAGAATCGCTTCGCGACCAATTGAAATCTAGTCGACGCGTCATCAAAGTCGCATTGCTTGACCAACGAGCTGTTGCCGGCATTGGGAATTTGTACGCCGCAGAGATTTTGTTTGTGGCGGGTGTCGATCCGAGAACGCGATGTGATCAACTTTCAATGCCGCAATGGCAACGCATCGTCGTTGCCACGGGCCTGGTGTTGCACGAAGCGATCGCGCACGAAGGCAGTACGCTATCGGATGGCACCTACCGCAACGCGCTGAACCAATCCGGTGGCTATCAAAACTATCACCGCGTGTACGACCGAGCCGATCAGCCCTGTTCGCGATGTCAGCTGGGTACCATCCGCCGTATCGTTCAAGCCCAACGCAGCACGTTTTTCTGCCCCGTTTGTCAGAAGAAAAGCGGCCTGCACCCGACGGTCGAAAAAATCGAAGTGTCGTCGGGGGGCGGTTAATGGTTAGACTTGGTGGTCGTTCGCAGTCGAAGGCCTTCGGTTAAAATGCGAGGAACCGCGATCGCGTTTTCGGGTTGGAACCGTGTTTTCAGGTGACAATCTTGTCTGCGACGTCGGTTTGGTTTGCCAGTTAGTCCCGATCAGGGAGTTGATTTTCGATGACTCAAAACATTTGCCGGCGAAACTGGTTGCGAGGCACAGCTTCCCTAGCTGCGTCGTCGATGGTTGCGTCCAGCTTGCTGGTTTCAGATTCATCTCCGGCGTATGGCGAACGCAACGCCAACTGGGATACCTCGACTCAAAAGGGCTTGGCTTGGCTCAGCCGCACGCAGTCTTCACGCGGCCACTGGAACACTCAAGTCTACCCGACCGCGATTGCCGCTTTGGCTGGTACCGCGATGATCGGAAGCGGTTCGACGACCACACAGGGCCCCTACGCAAACGAGATTGCTCGGACCGCTGATTTCTTGATTAGCAAAAGTCGTAGCAACGGATTGATCGGTGATCCCCAAACCGATCAACGCTACACCTATGGGCACGGCTTCGCGATGCTGTTCCTGTCTCAGGTCTTAGGCGAAGAAGGCCTGCTGGATCGCCGTAAAGAAATCGTCGATGTCTTAACCCGAGCGGTTCAATTCAGTGGTTACGCACAAACCGCTGCCGGTGGATGGGGCTATGTATCGGCCGCCGAGGGAAACGATTTTGACGAGGGGTCAACCACCATCACTCAGGTGCAAGGGTTACGTGGTTGTCGAAACGCAGGTATCCCGGTCAGCGGCGAAGTCATTGATCGGGCCAAGCAATACATTTATGAGTGTAAAAACAAAGACGGCGGGATCAGCTATAGCAGTCGGCAACGCGGAAGCAGCCGTCCTGCGATCACCGCAGCGGCACTAGCGGCCCTTTACAATGCCGGCGATTACGACAGCGAGCATGTACCGGAGATGTGGCAGTACACCAAGAAGGAACTGCATGGCATCAGCGATGGTGCACGCAGTTTTGGGCATTGGCATTACACCTATCTGTATTACAGCCAGGTTGTTTATCGCCAAGGTGAAGAACTTTGGAAACCGTTCCGATCGCGGCTTTATGATCGAATCGCCAGTGAACAACGCTCCGACGGCTATTGGGACCAAGGGCAAATTCATCCCGTGTATGTCACCGCATGCAACCTGATCATGATGCAGCTGGACTACGGGTATCTGCCTATCTATCAGCGTTAAGAGCTTGCCCCTTTGTCAGTCGCCGACCCGTTTTGAAATCGGATCGGCGACCGATGACGAGCGACCGTGTTTAAGACTCGAGCCGCTCTATGATGATCGTCTTTGAAGCTTATTCGGCCAAGATGTCATAAGCATACAGCAGGTCTTGATCGCGAATGATCAACTTGCCGTTGCCAACGATTGGGTGAGCCCAGATTGCACCTTGCTTACGTGCAACGCTGGTTTCCTTTGGAAGAACCAGTTTGCCATGTTCGATGTAACGGTCGCGTGACGGTTCGACCAACAGGACGCTGCCGTCTTTGTCACCATAGCAATACAAGCGGCCATCGGCGTAGCAGATCGATCCGCTACGATTAGGACGTGCACGTTCGGTCCACAATGCTTCGCCAGAAACAAGGTCCTGTGCCATCCACGCACCGCCGCTCTGTTTAGTAAATCCATAAATCACATCGTCAACCAGAACCACGCCCCCGTGATGGTTTTCCATCGTCTTGCTGTTCAAGGCATACAGGGGAATCATTTGCAGTCCATCGCTCGATGGGACAAGACGCAGCAATGTGTTACCTGCACCGTAAGCACTGGTGTGGTACACCAAGTCGTCTTTGACGATGGGAGTCGGAATGACTGCGATGTTGTTACCCGTGGCGGTGTCTTCGAACAGTTTCTTTCCGGTCTTCGCGTCGAAGCCAAACAAGCCGGGCTTGCTGGCTGTGACATAAAAGGTAACGTTGCCAACGGTGGCTTTGATCGGAGAAACGTATTCGGCTGAGGCTTCAACACCTTCGCTGCCCCAAACCTTTTTGCCGGTTTGGCGGTCCAGTCCGACCAGGAAGTTCTTTTCGCCAGGACAGACAATCACTCGATCGCCGTCGACAAGTGGTGACGCACTGTAGCCCCAGGCAGGAATCTTTCCGCCGTATTCGGCAACCAGGTCGACACTCCACTGCACTTCACCGCTATTTTTATCGAGGGCCGCGATGACGCCTTTGTCGGACAATGCGAACACCTGATTGCCATCGACGGTGGGGGTGGACCGTTGCCCGGCACCCCAACCGGTGTTGTAGTCACCGTCCTGTCCGGCTGGCCCAATTGGTGCTGTCCACTGGGTTGCACCATCAACCATCGACAAGCAATACACAAGTGCTTGGTCATCTTTGGAACCCATCGTGTAAAGCGAGTCGCCGACGATCGAAACGGCCGAATATCCGGTGCCCAAACCTTCGATCGACCAAGCCAGCTTTGGACCGCCTTCGGGCCATGAGCTCAGCAAACGTTGCTCGGCCGCATGCCCATCACGGTGGATGCCACGCCACTGAGGCCAGTTTGCATCCTGAGCATTCACGATCGTGCAAACACTGGCGATCGCGATGATGCTAAGCAGTTGAATAGATTTCATGGGTGTGTTTGGTTGCGGCGAAAAGGGTAGGCACATCGGGAAGTCATTTATCATAGCCAATTCGCACATCATAGCCAAAAGAGATTGCTTTTAGTGGAACGGCCCCGTTTTTGAATTCAGATGCTCGCCGAAAGAAAATTCGATTCGGAGTATCCGCTTTCAGTGCCGTGGGGGCATGAATCGCGATCAAGACTGTCGCTCGGATACCACCGGATCGAGCGAGGGGCCTCCGATAAAGTGAGCAGGCCACTCATAAAGTGAACTGGCCACCGATCGATCGCTGCTGCCGTTTACCCTCCTTGGCCAATCGAATCGGGACACTTGAAGTACTACCATCGCACTGATGGACGGTGGGTCATCCCGCCGTTTGGCTCTCCGTCATTTGTAGCTGAACCATTTCTTGGTACCGTCCGCCGCGTGAAAGCAGTTCTGTGTGCGTACCGGTTTCAATGATCCGGCCGTCTTCGAGAACAACAATCTTATCGGCATTGCGAATGGTGCTCAGGCGGTGCGCGATGACAAAGGCGGTTCGATCTTGAAGCAGAGTTTCTAACGAACGCTGAATCAGCCGTTCGCTTTCACTGTCCAGATTGCTGGTCGCTTCATCAAGAATCAGGATCTTGGGATCAGCCAGGATTGCCCGCGCGATTGCCAGACGCTGACGTTGTCCACCGGAGAGTTTGACCCCCCTTTCGCCGATGACACTGTCGTAGCCATTGGGCAGTTTTTCGATGAATTCGTGTGCCGCAGCAGCATTGGCGGCAGCCAGCAATTCTTCATGGCTGCAGTGCCGTCGCGCGTAGGTGATGTTGTCAGCGATTGTGCCATCGAACAAGAACACATCTTGCTCGACGATCCCCAAAAGGTTGCGGTAGGATTCCAGGTTGATCTCGCGAAGGTCGCGACCGTCCAAAGCCAAGCTGCCGTCGCTCGGGTCATAGAACCTGGCGATCAAGTTCGTCAGCGTCGTCTTACCCGCTCCACTACGGCCGACCAGTGCGATCGTTTCGCCAGCGTTTACCTCAAGCGAGATGTTCTTTAGGACTTCTGTTTCGGTGTCCGGATAGCGGAACGTCAGATCGCGTATTTCGATCTTGCCAGCAACGTTTGCTTTGGTGAGATGGATCGCGTTGGGATTGCTTGGCAGTTCGTTTTCATTTTCCAAGACATCAAGGATTCGATCGAGCCCGGCGAGGTTGTTTTGAAATCCGACCGCACTTGCGGCGATTGTTGCTAAGGGATCAAGCAGCATCGTGAGGTACACCAGAAACATCATCATGTCACCAAGTGTCAGTTCGCTGTGAATGATTTGGTATCCGCCATAGAGCAGCAGCCCTGTTGATGCGATCGGGATTAAGACTTCCCAAATCGTTTCGATGATGCGAGTCCACCACCAGGTGAACAATTGCTGGCGAACGAGGAAGCCGCCTTCATGGACGAACTTGTTGGATTCGTTTCGCGACCGAGAGAACGTGCGGACCACTCGAATCCCACCAAACGTTTCGGTGGCGTTCGAATCGATCAGTTGACGCTGTTTGCGGATGTCGCGATATAGCGGGCGGATGCGGTTGATGTATGTGCGATGCGTCACCCACACGATTGGTAATAGCAGCAAACCACCGACCATCAATTTCCAGTCCACGAAAACCAGGATGACGAGGCTTCCGATGAACTGCACGACGGCGCGCCACGGGTTGTACAGCATCGAAAAGATCAGTTCGGCGACACCTCCCGCATCTTCACGGATCAAGCTGGCAACGCCGCCACTTTTCAGGTCATAGACTTTGTCCAGTGGCAGTCGGATCGCGTGTTCGAAAACATTCTTTCGGATCGTGATCTGCGATTGGTTGACCGCTTTGGTGGCCGTCCAGCGGCTGAAAAGGTGAACGACTGTTGCGATTCCCGTTGTGATCACAACCGCAGCCGATATCCAAATCAGACGTTGCATCTTTTCGTCTGGGAAATCGAAACCGGAAAGGTAAACCGGCAATGGTTTTGGCGGATCGGTCAACACACAATCGATTGCCAATTTGGTTCCAAGTGGTGGGATCAGTCGTAGACCGATGGCAACGGTAAGGAAAGCCAAGGCCACAAAGATCTGACGCCGGTGAGGTCGCACCAGTCCCCAGAATTCTTTGATCAGTTCCCAGAAGCCGCGTTCACGGTCGCCTAACTTTTTGGCCGGTCGACCGTGTCCATGAAAGCTGCCGCCCCGGGCCGACCGCGGCTGTTTAGTCGCGTTTCGCTCGCGTACGGTTTGGCGGTAATCGCGGAATCGGTTTCGGCTTGGTTGAATGGTCATGCAGTATTGGTAGGAACGTTAGCCAGCATTGGCAAGCTGTTGATTTCTTTAAGACGTGTCTCGATCCGAGAATTCTACGTTGACAACCGATGCAGCTCTGGCGACTGAATCAACGTTCCGGATCGGCGTCCGTAGTAGAGCCGAGTAGCACTTGTTCTGCCTCCCGAAATGCGGATTCGGATTGGAAATACGACCGAGGCAAGACGACTGCGGTCGTACCGGTCTCGGTTGCCAAAACTAGCGTGTTCTTCACCCGCAGTCGTTTGGGCAGTGTATCCAGAGGAAAACGAATCAAAAGGCTGCGTTGGTCGAGCCAAAGATCGGTCGCCGATATGGCACCGCTGAGCGTTATGTCTCGACTGACTTTAAACGTAAACCAAAGTCCGACTGAGAGAAAAACGAGTTGTGGTAGGATCAAAGCGACCAGACGCCATGGCCCTTTGTCGGCATGATTATTGAAATGATCAAAGCCGATCCAGCTGGCCGAAACGAATAGGGCGAATAGAAACAGTTTCCAAAGAACGACTGCCCAGCCTAGTAGCGGTGTGTTGGCGGCGTCGGCTTGGTAGTCCGGTAGCTCGGTTTTGATTTTTCGACGGATTCGATGCCGTGCCTTCAGCTCCGCTTTGGTCGAAATGTTCAGTTGGATGCTTCCATCGGTGTAGTCCGGGAACGATTCCGATGATTCATCCGGGATAGCAGCGAGATCAAATCCCATCGGTTGTTCGATCTGCCATCGGGCGATGCTGCCAACCAGTGCGTCGAACACCACCCGTTGATCCTGATTGTCGATCCAATCGCGAGGTATCAGCACAGGGCTGGAGTAAGCCAGGTTCAGCAGCCAGGCGTCTTCGCTGACAAAGGCTTGTATTTGTCGCCAGCCGCAGAACACTTCAACGACCCTGCCGTCACGCGTTTGTTTCTCTAGCGAGAGTCCCAGTTCTGCCAAATGAACTTTTGTCGGGCCACCAAGCGGCGGGTCAGCCAATAAGAACCGACGCGAGTTGATCGAGGTCAGGATCAGTAGGATGACGACGAACAGCGATGTGATGATGACGAACGAAAAGATCATCGACGGAGTGATCAGCGAGACGAACGTCTGATTCGCTGGGTTAAGCTCAAACACCACGATCATTGGGATGACGATCAACAGCCCAAAAGTGATTCCCCACCACGATGTCTTGCGTGTTGGGGGATTCGCGCGCTCGGCTAAGATTGGTTCTTGTTTACAAACTTTGGCAAGCCGAATCGCTTTCTGTTCGCCGATGTCACCTTCGATCGTTTTTAGGTTCCCTAGGTACCGTGGCGGTTCGATTGACCCATTTTCGGGTTGCTCAGCCTTGTCTTCAGTCGACTGCGTCGGAGGTTGGTAGGGATTGGAGGCCATGTCGGAGGATTCAATCAGCGTGCTCTGTTGGATCCGTCAGTGTTTTTCCAAGCAGTGTTTTGCGAAACATCGTTCCATCGGAATCGATTGGGGCAAACCCAAGTTGATTTAAGTATTCAGCCGCACCGCGGCGTCGATCGACAATTAGTGTAATCCCCTTCTCCGCCAACCACTTTGAAACCGTTGGAATGGTCAGCGTCTGAGTTGCAGACGGTTGGACATCCAGCGGTTGACGGTCCAGCAAGTGATAAAATATCTGGCGGTCAACAAGGAACGATTCTCCGCGACGGTCCCAAGCAAAGGCTTCAACATAGCAGTCAGGCCAGTACGAGCCTGATTCCACCAGCCAGTAATGCAAGGTCGCTGACAGTTCCAGCAAAAGTACTTGGTCGTCTTCTGCCAGTTCGGCTGGTCTTAAGTCCGAAAGACTGCGTGCGGGATCAACCGCTTGCCATCGATCGCGACGTTCAGTCGCTGCAGCGAGTTCGAAATCAAGCAAGCTATTGATACCACGAATTTGCGATGTTGGTGATTCAATATCGTATCGGTAGAGCAAACATGGTGTGACCAATAGAGCGGCAAGCAGCCATTCGCTTCGTCGACGCAACCACGGCGGGATGATCGATTGGATCGCGATCGCCAATGTGGTGATCGCGGCAGGATAGATGAACCAATGCAGTCGTTCGTATCCGCCGCTGATGTGGGGAACCCGACTGAGAACGAAGGGGCTGGCAAACCAGATTAGCCAAAGGATCGATAGGCTTGACGCTGCCAGAATCAATGCAGGGCTAATTTGTGGTTTCGCTGGACCTTTCCGCAAAAGATAGCGCCGAGCTAGATCCCGAGCAGCGATCATCAGGAACCCGGCGTGCATGAAAAGCAGCAACCCACATCCCGTGATGACACTCGATTGAAGTGAAAGTGTCTGTCCACGATAAGCCAACGTGTCCGACGGCAGGCCCGAATCTTTAATCGTGTTATAGAACCCGACCCAATAATGGAGCGGTCGACCTGAGAGTGACTGCTGGAAATCCATCACGATGACTTCACGGATCTGGTCATGATTGCCTTGCGCATCACCTAGCAAGAGCACCGTGATGAAAAGAATTCCCAAATAGCCATATGCGATGATCGATCGAGACATATGGAATCGTTTGCTTCGATAGAAAGCGAGCAGGCACGGCGGGACCAACATCAGTAGGTAAACAGCCGTCAGTGGATGGAAACGCACGACGGCGGGCGCTAACAACAATAGCGGGATGATCGATCTGGATCTTCCGCGGGCCCATTGAACGGTCAGCGTCGCGATAGCCGGAATCAGCCAAAATAGCGCAAAGTCTTTATCGAGAAGAAAGTTGTTCGTGATCCGAAATGAATAGTTGAACGCATTGAAATTGCGGAAACCAAATAGCACTGGCGAAAGGCTTGCCAACATGCACACCGGGTAGCTTGCCCTTCGCAGCGACAGCGTGCGAATGAAATGAACCAAACACAAAAGCACGCTAAATGCGATCGGGATCGTCAGGTATCGCTGTAGCACTAAGTCGACAGCAACACCACTGGACTGGCTGATCAAGCATGGAAGCAAGTGAAAGTAATGCGCACGCCAACGCGGCATCGGTTGGTCGACTTCCATTGCAGACATGCCAATCGGGGAAACCTGTAGCGTTTCCCAGCGGGTCATGTCCTGCTGCTGCAGGATGAATTGGTGGATGTCGTTGGATCGGGGGGCTTCGTAAATGCAGATCGAAACGACGACCAATGTGGCAATCACTATCAAGTGCGACTTTGGGATTCGCCATGGAGCATGCTCTACGCCGTGCAGCGTGAAGCCTCGGATTGCGAGCGAGGCGATCAACAACACGATCCAGAAACGGATCATGGACGCCATGCTTAGTTGCAAGGCACAAAAGGTCGCGATCGCAGCAGCATACACGGCCATCGCCGTGATCATGCCGCCGCTGTAACGCGATAGCATGGAGGATGTTTTTCCTTGCCAAAGCGGCGCGATGCACCATCCAGGCAGCAAGAAACCCAGCCAGCAGGTTTGCACCACCGCATCGGCACTGTTGCCATCGCCAAGAATGACCGTGAGTGCCAGTACCGCCGCGTGAATCAGCAGTAGTGGCGAGATGTCACGAATCAGCGGCATCGGTTTTGGGCGAACAGAAATGGTTGATGGGAGAAGGTCCATTGCATCATAGCCGACTTGGTATTGTCGGACGAATGCGCAGCCGGACTATAGTTTTCGAGCTTCGCCGGACAATTCGCCGAGCATCGATTTCAACGAGTCTTCGACCGATTGCATCAGCGGGTCGCGTTGGCCTTTGGGAGGCCGCCCGGTGTCAACCTTAATGGGATCATCGAACTGGATCACTGCTTTAAGCGGGATCGAGTGATCGGCTTTGCCGTTGATCGTTTCCTGCATTCGCTGGATCGTTTCGACAATTCGAGTGTCCGTTACCTGGTCTTCCATCAGATAACTGTCGGGATAAGAAGAGAGGTCTTGCGCAAGATCCGCCGAATCGACATGTCGGCGCAATTGCTGTTTCTCTTTGGCTGAATGGGCGTCGCTGAAAAACCGGGTTGAGGCGACCGAACGAATGTTTCGAACACGTTCTCGAACGATGTCGGTGGACTTGTCGATCGACATTTCTTGTTCGGTCACGGTCAGGATGTGTTCGATCAAATCATCGCGTCGCTGTGGCAGCGGGCCTCCGCAAGAACGGCCGTAATATTGTGTTTCTTTCAAGGCGAGCATGGCTTCGGCAAGTTGAATGGTTCGCGTGCGGAGGCAGCGCGAGGGCATTCGGTTCCAGCCGATTTGCATTTCGAAACGGTCGAGTTGTTCGGTTGCCCAGCGATCGATTTTTTCAACGCACAGGTATTTAATCGCGACCGGCTGGATGACCACTTCTCCGCTGCCAGAAACCGCCGCGGTTTCAGGATCGTCTTTTCGTTTGCGTCGTCGTTTAGCGGCCGTCCGTGCCATGAATGCGACACCGTCAAGGAGCGGTTTTAGTTCGTCGTTGGTGCGATTGGTGGTGCCTTCGGGGAAAACGATCAATGGTCGACGACCTTCAGATAGGATGTCGATCGCGGCTTCCAAAGCTTTGCGGTCATTGCCTTCGCGAAAGATACTAAAGCCGCCCATTCTGCGGATCGCAAATGCATCCAGTGCGCCTTCATTAAATAGGTGCCAGGATGCCATCGCATGGACGTGGACACCGATTTCGCGTCCGGGCCAGCCCATGACCAGCGGATCGGCATAACGACAGTGGTTTGGGGCAAGCAGCACCGAATGTCCGGCATCGATCGCCTGTTTAAAACGTTCAACCTTTCGCAGTTCGTAATCGACGACACCTTCTTTGCGACGCAAATAAAAATCGTACAGACGCAAACGCTGGATCAGCCAAGGCCAAGCGGTGGAGCGAATCGGGGGAACGAATTCGTAGGGCCTGTCGAAAACGACGGTCATGCTAAACGGTCTTGGCAGAAGTACGAAACGGAAAGCCGCGTGCGTTGTCGAGCGGTACTGGTGGCGTCAGACCGGCGAAAAAGTTGTGGGAATGAAAACCGATAAACCTCTTTGGAGACTCAGGGTGTTCGGTTCCCGAAACCGTTCCGCGAAAAGAACTGACTGCGACAGCCGACAAATGCGTTTACGCAAAAGGGCTATTGTGCCGTCGCTTTGGCCAGAATAAACCCCAGTCCGACTGCGACGATGAAGAAGGCAAGCAGAAGCGATCCGATCAGCCACTTGTCGGTGCCCTGCTGGCGTTGAGGTTTACGGCTTTTTTGCCGATTTATTCCCGAATCGTCACCCGCATGAACGCTGGATCGTCCGGCGCGAGATTGTGAAGCGGGATGAGGACGACCACCGGTGTAACCCGATTCGACTTGCAAATCTAAGAAGCTGCCTTCGTTGAAGTCGATATCTCGGCGAGCGACGTTGACCATTTTGCCGCTATCGCTGGCGCTCAAGCCTTCGCCCTGGATCAAGCGGCTGCGGCTGCTTGCCAAGGTTTCGTTGTTCTTATTGGAAACGGTGTCGCCGCCAGTGTTGGGCCTCAGATCGGCATCGTCGAGTGAAATCGAAGACGAACCGTCATCGACGTATTGAGGCTTGTCGCCGAGGCCGATGGAGACCTTTTGTCCGCGAGGAACTTTGGCGACAAATCGCTCCAGGACTTCGGCAACGTCAGTTGCGGTTTGGTAGCGATACTGGGGCTCCTTTTGGATCATCTTGACACAGATGCCTTCAAGTTCCCCCGGGATATCGGGACGAATCTGCCGGATCGGTTTAGGCATTTCCTTTTGGTGCATCGCGATGCGCTGCGCCAAGGTGCCTTGGTTGAACGGGGGTTGGCCGGTCAGCACGTAATACATTGTGCAGCCAAGTCCGTAAATGTCTGCGCGGTGGTCAACCGAGTGGCTGTTGAGGGCTTGTTCGGGGGCGAGGTAATCGGCAGTCCCGAGGACGTTTTCGTTGTTCGCGACCGTTAACGATTCCTCGTCTTCGGCTCCCATCAAAGCCAGACCCATGTCCAGTAGGCGAACGACGTTTTTGGAATCGAGCAGCAGGTTCGCCGGTTTGACATCACGATGGATGATGCCTTTGGAATGGGCGTGGGCGAGTCCACGGGCGGCCTGTCCGATCACATCCGCAGCGGTTGATGGATCCAGCGGCCCGTCGCGTTTGACCAAGGCTTGCAGGTCTAAACCGTCGACGTATTCCATCACGATGTAGTGCACATCGCCTTCGTTGTCGATGTCGTGTGCCAAAACGATGTTGGGGTGGTTTAGCGACGCGATCGCTTTGGCTTCCAGTTGGAAGCGTGCCAGATAGGACGAGTCCGCAACTCGTTTCTTAGGTAGCACCTTGATCGCCCGGCGATCGTGCAGTCCCATGTGTTCGGCCAAGTACACACTGCTCATGCCGCCGGTGCCGATGTGCCCGAGCAGCTTATACTTGCCTAGAAAGAAGCCCTTGTATTTTCCGGCGAGCAGCTTTTCGTTGTGCCACGCGGTCAGCAAGCCTTTCTTTTCGAAGAGGCGAGCGAGCGTTTTTGCATCCGATGGCAGGTTCCCGCCGAGCTGTTCACGAATCTTTTCCACCAACCGCTGCTGTTTGGTCGGCTCGACCAAGCGGCTCTTCTCGATCAGTTCCAGGAACTTTTCAGGAGATAAAGTGGACATAGGCGGTCAGGGTAACAAATCCTTCCGGCGATGGGGGCTGTCGCTTTCATCCGACGCGTCAACAACCACTGCGTCAGTTGGAAAAAGCGTTGTGTACCGCGAGAGGAGTAGTTTTCCAAGTCGGAATTGCAAGCGATGCGAAGTCTAAGCGACAAAGTTGCGTCGATCAGCGAGTAACGCCACCAACAGAAAACTTTTTCCGGAAAAAACAGTCGATTCAATAACACTCAATGCGGCTTCGCACTCGCCACGCCCCCTATCGTAACCGGATCGCGTGGGAACAATACAATGAACTTTCCGATATTGTGGCGTGATCGTGCAATCCAGGTGTGATTGCAGCAGTTGCTTGGCGATTTGCCCCCCGATCGTTGCAGCGGCGCGGCGTTAAAAATGGGATTCAACCGGCATGGGACGGTTGAACGCTTTTGCGATCGTTGCCCTGCAATTCATTCTTGCGATTGCTGGTAGCGGTTCCCCCCTGGCGTCTATCAAGCCACGCTGAAGTGCCTTGCGGGCTTGCCGTGTAGAGGCATGACCCGAACCACCGAGTGAAACACTTGTTCTGGGTAGAATCACGTAGACCGGTTAGTCGGACTGACATCAGAGCATCGCGATGACGGGTATGGAATCAAAGCAGATTGATCGGCCCAATGCATCCGGAACGGTCTTTGGCGTGATGGCCAAGTACTGGGAACCCGGCCGCGTTAAAACTCGTTTGGGAAAGTCGATCGGCCTGTCGAATGCCGCTGAAATTCACCGTTTGTTTTGTCAGCACATTGTGAAATCGATGTCTGCGGTTGCCTATCGGCAAGTCTTCGTCGTTGCTCCTGCAGAAAGTCGCGAAGCGTTCGATGATTGGCTGAAGGAACTGTCCGGCAGTGGCTCCTCGAAAGCTGGCCAACAGGATGAAAACCTCTGGGGCGTCGTTACCCAATCCGCAGGGGACTTGGGTGTGCGAATGCGACATTGGTTCCGGCAGCCACTTGCCGATGGTGATGTATCAGGGCCATTGTCGACATCGATATCTGTCAATGAAGATGCGAAACGCATCCTGATCGGTGCTGATTGCCCATTGATTGATTCGGCGGTGATCAGTGATGCCGAGTCATTATTATCGTGTCATGACGTGGTACTGGGGCCCGCTGCCGATGGCGGGTACTATCTGATCGGTCTTCGTGGTTGGGATCCATGTTTCGACTCTTTGTTTGAAGATATCAGCTGGGGTACCGAATCAGTTTTCGATGAAACGATCCGTGTTGCCGAGCTTGCCGGTCTATCGGTCGGGACAACAGCGAAGCTTAGCGATGTCGATAACGAGTCGGATCTGATCAATTTGCGAAGGCAGTTATTGGAATCAAATCGGGTGCCGTGGCATCGATTGCTCGAACAGATCGACGGTGTTCTCGCGAAGGAGGCGGGACAGTGAAAAAGAAAGTCATCGTTGTTGGTGCCGGCGCGATCGGGATGTCGATCGCATATGAACTGACAACTCGTGGTGCCGAGGTCACCGTTGTCGAACGTGATCCAGTCTTTCAGTCGCGGAAGTCGTCGGTGCGGCGTTCAGCTTCAGCCTGGGCTGCATCTGGAATCCTGCCACCGGCAAACTTCGATTCCGCAACGGATCCGATCGATCAACTCCGTGGGCTCAGTCATCGATTGTTTCCGAAGTGGGCAAGCCAACTGATCGATCAGACCGGCATCGATTGCGAGTTGGAGCGTTGTGGCGGTTGGTATCTCGCCGATACCCCAGGCGAGATCGCTTCCATGATGGGAATGGTTCATTACTGGCAAGATTTGGCGATCGACTGTGAACCGCGGTCGCTAGAACAATTGGCTGCCGTGCAGCCTTCGCTGAAGCACTGGACCGAACGGGCTGCAAACGCGAAAGCTTGGTGGGTCCCCGATGAATATCAAATCCGTACCACTCGGTACTTGAATGCGCTCGCGTCGGCATGCGAAGCGAACGGGGCAACCCTGATTGACGACGCCAAGGTAGTTGATGTTGTTGAACATCATCAGGCCGGAACCGTCAACGTTGTCGCGACTCGATCCGGAGAGACGGTTTCATGGGAAGGCGACCAGGTCGTTGTGTGTGGCGGTTCATGGACGGGATTGGTTTCCCCGCGGCTGAAGCTGGCCCAGAGCATTATCCCGGTCCGCGGACAGATCTTGTTGCTCAATGGTGGCAAAAGGGACTTATCGAGTGTTGTCAACTTTGGCAATCGCTACTTGGTACCGCGCAAAGACGGTTTGGTGCTTGTCGGTTCTTGCGAAGAAGAGGTTGGGCTTCAGCACGGAACGACGCCCGCCGTCCTTCATGACCTTCGAAAGTTTGTCGCAGACATCTGCCCTGCACTTTCGCACGCTGTCCAGGTGACCGCTTGGTCCGGGCTAAGACCGATGACTTTTGACGGGTTTCCGATGTTCGGCAAGTTGCCCGACAGCCAGTCGATCTACGTCGCTGCCGGACACTATCGCAGCGGGATTCACCTATCTCCGGGGACTGCCGTATGTCTCGCCGATTTAATGTTCGACCAACAGCCGCCTTTGGAGGTTCAGCCATTTTCGGTTGGCAAGCAACAACAGCACATTTGATTGACTTGCTTGCCGTGCTTGTGATCGCTGTTGAAAGGTCTTTCGTTGCGGCTGTCGATGCCTACAATCCCCGCCATGGAAAACGAACAACAGAACACAGACGCTTTTGACGACATGGCAACCTTGGATCCACCCGGAACGATCGCTGTGATCGGAGCCGGGCCTTTGGGTTTGGAAGCCGCTCTTTATGGTCGATACTTGGGGTACAAGGTTACGGTTTTCGAAGCGGGAAACGCGGCGAATGCTTTGGCTGGTCGCGATGACGAACCGATTCCTATGAGTCCTGATCGTTGCATGTCACCGCTGACAAGATCAGCGATCTATGCGCAAGCTGGCAGCCTCGATCCGCAAACCGGTCCGCTGACAATCGGCCAATGGTTGGGGCAGGTGTGGTTGCCGCTGACTCAGACTGATCTGTTGCGAGGAAGGATTCGCGAAGGCGTGAAAGTTCAGAGTATTGAGCAGGTTGAACTGACCGATGACGAAACCGGTGAAGCATTGCCGCCTGATTTTCGTCTTCATACCGATTTCGAGGAGGTTTCTGGAGAAGACTTCGAAGCGATCATTGTCGCTGTCGGGGGCGGTGACGTTCAGATCGACCACCGGTTTGAATTGCCTCAGGACTACTATTTCCGCGTCGGTGGGCATGCCGCCCAAGAGGATACGGAACTGAATTTCTGGACCGGGCTAAAGGAAATCGTCGCGATCTATGCATCGTTGGGTGGTCGGTCTGATTTGGATTTGTACCGACCCGTGCGTGGCTGATCGACCAACCCATACGGTGCAATGACCTTGATTTTTCTGCTCAATTCGGCGAGATAGTGGGCTATGTCAAAATCCCTGCTCCTGTCGATTTGCGGCTTATTGGTCATCGGCTTTATCGGAAGTACGCCTGTGATGGCGGAGTTTCCGGACTTTGTCCTGCCCGATGATGTCGCATCGAGCGACAACACCGTAAATGCTAGCAGTACTGGCCCATTGGTGACGACTGTCAGCGCGCTGACTTTGGTGCTTGCTCTGTTTGGCGTTGTCGTCTGGGTGGCGCGAAAGTACGGGAATGCTCAACAGACCGCAGGCACTCTTCCCGAAGACGTCTTCCGCGTTCTGGGGAATTCGACAATCGAGTCCGGAACTCGCGTGACTTATCTACATGTTGGCAACAAGGTTGTCGTCATGGGACAATCGCAAAATGGCCAGCCAACAACACTGGCTGAAATCGACGACCCCAACGAAGTCGAACGTATTGTCGGACGTTGTTTGGGCAGGCCTGAGATCATCGGGCGTCGATCGCAAACGCGTCATGCCGGCGATGCCTCGCGATACGATGACCGTCAAGCGAGTCAATCTCGACCCGGGGCACCGATTCGCCGGTCCAACGTGGCGGCTGGATGATCGTTTCGGTTGTCTTTGTCGCTTTCTTGTTGTTGCTGGGCGTGGTGTTGCGCCAGCTGATCAAGCCATTGCGATGGCTGTTTATACCTGGGTCCGTTATTGCCGGTTTTATCGGACTGTTCTTAGTCCAGTTGGTTCTGCGAACCGGGGCCGTCGATGGTCCGGCGCTCGCATGGATCCAGCAGCAAACGCAAATACTCAGTTCGTGGCCGGGTCCGCTGGTCGCGTTTGTCTTCGCGGCGATGATGCTCCAGTCACCGGACACATCTGGTGGTCCGATCGATCAGTCGACGTCATCGCGAGTCGCTCGCCAAGGATTGATGGTCTGGATCATCGTCCTGGGCGAAACATTCGTCGGCCTGTTGGCAACGGCGGCAGTCATTCAACCGATGATGCAGGTCCCCAATTCGTTTGGCATGCTGATTGAAGCCGGCTTCGCTGGTGGGCATGGCACTGCGGGCGCGATGGGAGTCGTCTTCGCAAGCGACGCTGTTGGGCTAGCAGCCGGGTTGGACTTGGGAATGCTGATGGCGACTTGCGGGCTGGTCTACGGCGTGATCAGTGGGATCGTTTGGATCAATCTGGGGTCACGCCGTGGCTGGTTTAAAAAGCGATCCGATGGTCAAAATGTTGCTGAAGATCAAAAGACTGATCCGCAGCGAGCTCAGCAGCGCACAGCGATTGGGTATCAAGTGATGCCGGCCGAGGCGATCGATCCGTTGTTATTGCAGGCGGTTTGGATCGCGATCGCTGTCGGATTGGGAATGGCGGCGCAGTTCTGTGTTCAGCAAGCGGCCGACTGGATGGATTTTCGATTCGGCTGGGGGGCCCACGCGGGTGCGGAGGGTGCCCAGGCAGAACTGAGTCAGCGGATGAGCGCGTCGACCCTGCTTGGGTTCCCATTGTTTATCTACACAATGCTGGCCGGGCTGGTCTTGCGAAAATTGATGTGCAGATTTGGGGCAGGGAATCTGCTCGACAACATCACGCTGCAGCGGCTGTCGGCAACCGCAATGGAAGTCTTGGTGGTGGCGGCGATCGCATCACTGAGGATCGAGACATTGGTTTCCTATGCAGGTGCTTTTAGCGTTCTGTTTATTTTTGGTGCTATTTGGACCGCGGTCTGTTTGATGGTGATCTCACGCTGGGTATTGCCACGTGAGAATTGGTTTCCGCTGGGGTTGATCAACTATGGAATGTCGACGGGCACGACGGCGACGGGATTCGTCTTACTGCGTGTCGTCGATCCCGATTTAAAGACGACAGCGGCGAATGATTATGCCTTAGCGGTTCCGATCTCGGCCCCGTTTGTCGGTGGCGGGATTTTAACCATCGCCCTTCCCTTGTTGGTTTTGGAACGGGTGTCGATCTGGTGGCCGACACTGGCAATCGGTCTCGTTTTGCTGGGGCTGATCATGTTGGGAAGACGCTGGAATCGTTTGTCCGAGCGGAACGTCGTGGCGGCGGAGTGATGCCTGTTCGCGGGCAATCGTGTCCGATATTCTCCTGTCAATGATTTGAAACGCACTTTGTCCGATCCAATAGAGCAAGCAATTGTCTGTCGCTGCCCCAACCACCGGCGAATCATCAACGCTTCCACCGCCGAACGCCTGGCACCGGTTTTCGGTTTGGGGAATGATTTTGCGGACTTCGCTGGGAGAGCGATTGGTTTACCGAGGCGACTTTGCACTCGGGACGCTGATGCGTTTTCTGCCGATCATCACGCAGATCTTTTTGTGGTATGCCGTCTTCGATTCGATTGGTGCAGCCGAAGGTGACGATGCGACCACGATTGGCGGGTTTCGATTCCGCGACATGGTGGCGTACTACCTGTTGACGATGATCGCACGGGCGTTTTCCAGCATGCCAGGCTTGGCATCAGGCATCGCGCAGCAGATTCGAGATGGGGAGATCAAGCGTTACTTGATACAGCCGATCGATTTCATCGGCTTTTTATTGGCGACCCGGGTTGCGCATAAGCTGGCGTACTATGCGATCGCGGTGGCGCCCTTTGCTTTAGTGTTTTATTTGGCTCGCGACTACTTTGTTGACGGGTGGCCAAGCGTCTCGGTCTTTGTGGCGTTTTGCATGTCATTGGTGATGGGATTCCTGATCGGCTTTTTTCTTGAAGCTGCGATCGGAATGATCGGATTCTGGTTTTTAGAAGTCACCTCGTTATTGTTCGTCGTGATGCTGTTTAGCTTCTTTCTGTCGGGACACATGTTCCCACTGACGATGCTGCCCGACGGTATCGAAAGCGTGGTGCAGTTTCTGCCGTTTAAGTATTTGGCTTATTTCCCCGCAGCGGTGTTTCTAGGCAAGATCCCTGAAGATCAATTGTGGATCGAAATCGGAATCGAAGCCGCGTGGCTAGTTTTCTTCATCGTGCTTTGTCGGGTTGCTTTTGCACGCGGCGTACGACGCTATAGCGGATTCGGAGGTTAACGCGATGTCCGAACTAGGTAGATACCTTCGCGTCTTTATGACTTTCGCCCGCAACAGTTTGGTTCGTGACATGACGTTCCGAACAAACTTTCTGCTGCAATGCGTTAGCAGTCTCGGTTGGACGGCGATGAACGTCGGGTTTTACTTGATCATCTTCGAGCACACCGGATCGATCGGTGAAGGCACCGGTTGGGATCAAGACCGGTTCTTTCTGTTTATCGCGACGACTTGGTTTATCAATTCGCTAGTGCAGGCGTTCTTTATGCCGAACGCGCAGGAGTTCAGCGAAATGATTCGAACCGGAGGGTTGGACTTTGCATTGTTAAAGCCGATCGATACGCAGTTTTTGATCTCGTTTCGGCGGATCGATTGGAGCCAGCTTTCCAACTTTTTTGCGGGCGGTTTGATTGCCGCGGTATCGCTTTACAACCTCGCGACACGCGAAGTCGACCCGATGATACCTTCGCCGTTGACGGTTTTGCTGTACGTGATCTTTGTCGCCTGTGGTGTGATGATGATGTACAGCTTGATGGTCGCACTGAGTGCCACCAGTGTTTGGCTGGGCAGGAATCAGTCGCTCTATAATTTCTGGTTTTACATTACCAACTTCAGCCGCTATCCGATGGAGATCTATGATCGTTCGTGGGGCAAGCCGCTTTATGGTTTGTTTACCTTCGTGATCCCGATCCTGTTGGTCGTCAATGTACCGGCTCGGATTTTGGCTCAACCTGTGTCCGATCGGTCTGGCGGGCAGTGGTTTGTCGTTTGGGCGGCAGTGGCGACGGTGCTGAGCGTGTTGGCAAGCCGCTGGATGTTTCGTCGCAGTTTGCTGAGCTATCGTAGTGCGAGCAGCTAGCCGATCATCATTGCGACACCTATCCTTGGTCTTTGCTGGCGAGTCTCCTTTGGCTTTTCCTGGTTGACGTTAAACTGGCTAGCGCCGCCGTTTTCGTGTCTGGATGCCGTAAGTTGTGAAAGTCGCAATTTCGTGCATCTCAAGTCTCGCATACCACAGCAACATGACTGATCCAAGTAATGACGTTTCCAAGGATATTGTCTGGCATGACCACAGCGTCGATCGCGCGATGCGGGAACAAGTGTTGGGCCAACGCGGCTGTGTGGTTTGGTTTACCGGCCTAAGCGGCTGCGGAAAAAGCACCGTTGCCAATGCGTTGGACGTCATGTTGAACCAGCAGGGGCGAGCGACGACTTTGCTGGATGGAGACAATGTGCGGCATGGTTTGTGTGCCCCCCCGGCGGTCTTGGCAGAGGAACATGGCGAAGAATTTGCCAATCGATTTGGGTTGGGGTTCGGAGCGGTCGATAGGGAAGAAAATATTCGGCGGATCGGCAGCGTTGCGTCCCTGATGGCCGGGGCTGGGTTGATTACGTTAACAGCCTTTGTGAGTCCTTATCGGAAGGATCGCGATCGGGTCCGCAGCATCGTCAATGCGTCGGGAGTCGACGATTTCATTGAGGTGTTTGTCGATACTCCGCTGGAAATTTGCGAATCGCGGGATCCCAAAGGGCTGTACAAAAAGGCCCGCGCGGGCGAGATCAAGAATTTCACCGGGATCAGCGACCCTTATGAAGCGCCTTTGGCTCCCGAAATCCGTCTTGATGGGGGGGGGGGGCGGAGTGTGTCCGATTTAGCGGCTGAGGTGTGCGAACACTTGACACAGCGGGCCGGGATCTGACATTTTTTGCCGTTGCGGTATTGCGCGAGGCCGGTAAACTACCGCCTCTGTACGCAAGAGAGATGAGTTAGCGAAGTTAATCGTAGGAAATAAGAAGTAGAGTCGAATGACGATTTCGAAAGAACGTAAAGCAGAGGTCATCAAAGAACACGGTTCAGCTGATGGTGACTCGGGTTCGCCAGAAGTTCAGATTGCCATCTTGACCGAGCGTATCAATGGCCTGACTGAGCACATGCGAACTCACCACAAAGATTACGCTTCACGGCGTGGTTTGCTTGGCTTGGTCAGCAAACGCCGTCGCCTGTTGGACTATGTCCGCGGAGAGGATCCACAGCGATACCTCGATATCATCGGAAAGCTGGGCATCCGAAAGTAGCCCACGTATCGGCCGCCATTCGGCGTGACAAGGCTTCGGCCAAAAGTCGCCATGGTGGCGGCGATCGAAGAGTCTTTTCGCGATCTTTTCTATTCATGCTGACCCGGCGGTCATTGTAAATATCGCCGGGCGGGGTTCGCGCGGGCACAGTCGCCTGCCGCTGCTTTGGCTGATATAAGCGATTGACCATCGACCCCGTAGGAGCCGCTTCCACTTGGTCTTTCTGTGGCATTCTCTGCCACGCGGTTGTCAGCAGCCAAGTTTGACCAGCGTTGGTTTCGTCGTGACGCCATGATTTGTCGGATCATCAAGGCGTCGTGGTTTGATGCTGGGCGTGCACCTTATTTCTGACCTGCCCGATCAAGGCTCGCTAGCCTTGGGTGTGTTTGTCATCGGTGCGCCGCTCGGATCTTGATTGTTGTGATCCGGCGCTAATTTCTGATTTTGCTTTGGCGGCCGGCAATGGGGCCGGGACGGTCAGGCAAAATCCTTTGTTGTTGAGTGTAGTAGTTAAGGAAAGAAAAGTGACTGTCAATAAAATTCGCGTTGAGAAGAAGATCGGCAGCCAAGTGCTGTCGTTCGAGACCGGTCAGTTGGCGAAACAAGCGTCCGGTTCGGTTCTCGTGCAGTACGGCGAAACGGTCGTTTTGGTTGCCGCAACGAGCAGCAGCCCTCGCCCAGGTATCGACTTTTTCCCACTGACTTGCGATTACCGCGAGCGATTTGCGGCGGCCGGAAAGTTTCCCGGCGGCTTCTTGAAGCGTGAAGGTCGTCCGTCCACGAAGGAAATCTTGAGCTCGCGACTGATGGACCGCCCCATCCGTCCGCTGTGGCCACAAGGTTTTATGGACGAAGTCCAAGTCCAAGCGATGGTTGTCGCTAGCGATCAAGAAAATGACGGCGACGTGTTGGCGATGAACGGTGCTTCTGCGGCACTGGCGATCAGCTCGCTGCCATTCCTCGGACCTATTGCTTCGGTCCGTGTCGGTAAGGTCGACGGTCAATTGGTCGCCTTCCCAACCAATTCCGAGTTGGAAGAAAGCGAATTGGACATGATCGTCAGTGGCTCGCGCGAGCAAGTCGCCATGATCGAAGGCTTCGCAAACGAAATGCCCGAAGATCAGATGATCGAAGCGATCAGCTTCGCACACGGCATCATCCGTGACATTCTCGATCTGCTGGATGAACTGGTTGCAAAAGTCAATCCGGTTAAGGACGAGTACGTCGCACCTGAAGACGACGGATTGCTGGAAAAGCTGAGCAGCGCTTACTACGACAGTTTCAAAGCCGCCATGCAGACCTCTGGCAAGCACGATCGTGCTGCGGCTTGCTCGGAACTGCGTGACAAAGCGATCGCGGAAATGATTCCTGATCCAGAAGCCGAAGGTGCGATCTGCATCAAACGCTTCAAATCAGTCTGGCATGACCTTGAAGGCAACGTTGCTCGTGACCTGATCGTCTCGGGAACTCGCCCCGACGGTCGTGACACCACAAGCCTGCGTCAGATTCACTGCGAAACCGACGTCCTGCCACGTGTCCACGGATCCGCTGTTTTCCAACGTGGTGAAACTCAAGCGTTGATCACCGTCACATTGGGGACCGCCCGTGACGAACAACGCGTTGACGGCTTGCATGACGAGTTCAGCAAAAAGTTCATGCTGGACTACAACTTCCCACCATTCTCGGTCGGTGAGTGCCGCCCAATTCGTGGCCCTGGACGCCGCGAAATCGGTCACGGCTGCTTGGCTGAGCGAAGCGTCGCGCCCGTTTTGCCTTCGGCAGAAGACTTCCCTTACACCGTGCGTGTCATCAGTGACATCACCGAGTCGAACGGCAGTAGCTCGATGGCATCGGTTTGTGGTGCAACTCTAGCACTGATGGCGTCAGGGGTTCCGATCAGCAACCCAGTTGCCGGTATCTCAGTCGGTTTGGTTCGCAAGTCAGAAGACGACTTCGTGCTGTTGACTGACATCTTGGGGTCGGAAGATCACTTCGGCGACATGGACTTCAAAATCGCTGGTACCCAAAACGGTATCACCGGTATCCAGTTGGATCTGAAGGTCACCGGCATCAGCGACGATATCATTCGGGCGACCTTGAAGCAGTCTCGTGAAGCACGGATCGAGATCCTTCGCAAGATGTTGACCACGATCCCACGTCCACGCCGCGAAATCGCACCAACGGCTCCTCGTTTGTTGCGTACCCGAATTTCGCCCGACAAGATCGGTGCGTTGATCGGTCCTGGCGGAAAGAATATCCGTGGTATCCAGGAATCCACCGGCTGTGTCATCGAAGTCGAAGATGACGGAACCGTTTTGGTTGCTGGTAACAACAAAGAATCGGCTGCCGAAGCGATGAAGCAAGTCGAAGCTTGCACCGCGACCGTTCAGATCGGCAAGATCTACGACGGTATCGTCAGCAGCATCAAAGACTTTGGCGCGTTCGTTGAAATCCTGCCAGGTCGTGATGGCTTGTGCCACATCAGCGAATTGAGCAGCGGCTACATCAGCAGCATCGACAAGGTCGTGCGTGTTGGTGATGCGATGAAAGTCCTTGTCATCGATGTCGATGAGCACGATCGAGTGAAATTGAGCCGCCGTCAGGCACTCGAAGAACTCGGTGAAGAAGACGAGATCGCTGCAATGGTTGGCGATGACGATGAAGATCGCGGCAACGGTGGCGGTGAAGACGGTGATCGTCCTCGCCGACGCGGCGGAAGCGGTCGTCGCCGTGGCGGCAGCGGTGGTGGTGGCGGACGTTCGCGTCGCGACTGATCCGACCGATTCACGATGAGTGATTCGTCAACCTGAATCGCAATTCGATTCAGGAACACATATCGAAATGAACAGCCGGCCGCACTAAGGTGCAGTCGGCTGTTTTCATAGGCACAACCAGGATAAGGTGATGATGGCGTTTGTCGCTGAGTGTTGCCCGCAGCTACTTAGCCAGTTGTTTGACAACAATGGTTGAACCTTGTTTGGTCTTTTCTTCCCAAGCGGCAACAACAATTTCGCCTTTGCTGTCGCTAGCGATTACGGGATCGTTTGCTTGGTCTGCAAGCTTCGCAGTTTGGTCGCTATCTGGTGAGCGATGCAGCAATGGGCCATTGCGTCTTGAAAGCCAAGCGATCCAGACGCCTCGCTTGCTGGCTGTCACACTCGGCTGTTCACCTTTGCCAATCACGATTTCAAAGGCATTGTTCGGAACCGCTTGGTAGACCGTGTCTTTGCGTCGCCAAACGGTTGTGACCAGTCCTTTGTCACTGACAGTTAGGTCACCGCCATCCATCGGACAGGCATCGAGTGACCACGTTCCAGTGCCTAGTTTTTTCGCCGCGCTAAATGTCATGCCATCGAGGGAGCTAGACAGGTACATGTCGCGGTCTCCGTCAATCAAGTTTCTCCACATCACATAGATTGTGCCATCGTTGCCGATCTGGATCGATGGATGGCAGCACTCGCACACGGTTTCAGAAGGAGAGCGATAAACGAGTGAGTTTTTAGACCAGGTTATCCCAGCGTCGACGGACTTGGAGATGAAAATTTCGGTGTGCCCGTTGCGTAGATCCAACCACACAACGTATGCATTTCCATTTCGATCGCTTGCCATCGAATGGAGTCCTTCGCGAGCACTTTCGTCGACGTCATTTACAATGACAGTATCCGACCAAGTCGCGCCATGATCTTTCGATTGATAGGCAACTAGGTTTCCTGTTTTGTGGCTGATCGCGGTGACCACGATCGCGTCGCCACAAATAGCGATTCGCGGCCCTCGTCTCATGCCGAGGGCAAGCTTTTCCAGGTGACCGACTTTGACAGGGGCGGAGAACTCGCTTTGTGTCCCTTCCTCGTGACAAACATAGATGTCGCTTTGGGAGCCAAACGCGAGATAGGTTCGGCCGGTATGTCCAATCGCCAGTTGGGGCTGCCTCGCTTGTAGGTCAGCGTTCCCGACGACGATTTCATATCGGTGTTGTGATTTGACCGCATCGGGTTCGGCGGCTTTCGAAACGCAGGTGCCTAGCCAGGTCGCCAAAGCAACAGTTTGTAGCAAAGTCGCCAATCGCAGCGTAGCAGGTGATAAACGCAGCGTGGCAGGAGGCAATCGTCGAATCGAATTTGGAAAAGGCCGCGTCGACGCGATGGTTGTCATCGATAGAACTCCTATTGCAAAGGCATTGATTGGTGTCACGGTTTCCCGCTGATCCATCCCAACGCATCAGTGTAAAGCAAAGAAGATCAGTCCTGTTCGACTTCGGGCTGTCCAAGCAGATCCGCTGTCTTTTGCATCACGTCTGGGTTGCTCATTAGAAAGCTATGCAGCACCGGAACGGTTTGGAAACTGGTTGACCCGTCTAGCTTGGCCTCTTCAACGCTGACTACATAATCGCCACTGCCGTCGACCAGTGGATTCGCAATGGGGGGATCAATATCGCCGGCAACGATATGAAACGGAAATGGTGGCGTCGCCAAACGGGCGTTGAATTCGTCCCATTGCGGTCCAAGTTCAATGCCACCTTGGCCGGTAACCCATTCGAACAACTTGGTTTTTCCCAGACGACGTGCGATCGCCGCACCTTGGTTCGGTGGGCCAAGCATGACCATGGACTTGCATCGTGGAAGTAGAGCGTGTTGATCTCCGTCACTTTGCAAGTCACCTACCAAATGTCGAACGACAATATTGCCCATGCTGTGGCCGACAAAGCTGAACGTCGAATCGGCAGGCAACGCTTCGAGCAACTCTCGCAGTGCCGCGGCATGTTGACCGATCGAGCATCGGGTACTGGCGTAAGAAAACCGAAGGCAGTTAGGCATTCCGGCTTTTGTCAGAACAGGTTCGAGTGGTTTCATGCTTCCTGAGGTTCGCATCAAACCGTGAAGCAAAACCACATAGTGCTGGCCCTGGGGCTGATCTTTGGATGGGCAAAGTAGTTCCAGCATATTTTCGCACTGTGAACGGTTGCCCCAAGCACGACGAACGTTTGCCTCATCAAGCAATCGCCAGTGACCGGTCAACGCATTTTGCTGAACACGGAACCCACATCGCCACAGGTGGTCAGTCCAAAGTTGAGTGCCGCCGGCCGTTTTCAGTGGCAGATTAAAGTTGTGACGCTCCGACATTGTTTGAGTCTCTGTCTTTTCCGATGTTGCGTTATCCTCGGAGTTTACCTGATCTCGGTTGGCTTGAAGGCCTAGGAACAAGGCAAAACAAAGCAGCAATGATTTTGACATCCGATGGTGTTCCGTTTGCGAGGCGTGGCAAAACGAGCGATGAAGTTCGTGACGGTCGGTAGAAAGAGGGGCGGAATGTGTCTTGGTCTACGATTAAACGAGCCCCGATCGGAGGCGTTGCTTCGAGGAAATTTCAGAGTGCGATGCAAAAAAACAGCCCGATTCTTAGAACCGGGCTGTTTGCTGTTGTTTTATTAGCCTGTGTGCACCGCACGTGCATGCGGTGAGACAGTGCCAATTCTTAGCGGCTGGTTGTGCTGCGTCGGCTTACCCGCTCACTTCTGCGGCTCATGTAGTGAGTCGCTTCTTCGGAAACGAGTACCGTTTCGCCAGAGCGGATTTCGGTGCGGAAGCGGTGATGTCCGTCCGACTCAGCTTCGGCAATCACATGGATACGAACTTCTTCACCGGGGCGAATGCTGCTAATCGGATCGATCAGCACCTGACCGGTCAGGACTTGGCCGCTGTGGCCGTCGATCCTGCGTGGTTCGATACCTTTGCTGAACTGTGCAACAGCTCGGACATCCGTCGCCGCTCGGCTACCACGGTTTTTGATCACGATTTCATAGGTGACTTCTGATCCGACCGGTGCCGGTGCGGCAGGGTCGTTGATGCTGAGCACAAGGTCGGCAATCGATTCGACTTGGGTTTCCAACGCGACCGCTGTTTGACCTGCGGCAGAGCCGGTGGCCATGAAGTCAAACGTATGGTTGCCTGTTGCCGTCATGTTGCAAGTGAATTCGTATTCACGCGTTGCACCTGGTGGCAGCGATTCGATTTGCCAGGTGAGTTTATTACCACGCTTGACGGCTTCGTTGATCCCGTCGACGTAGCGAGTTCCCGGTGGCAATCCCAAGCTGGCTTGGACGTTCTTGCTAGTAGCCGTACCTTTGTTGGTCAGTTGCAGCTGGTAGATCGCATCGGTGTTTTGGTACTTCAGTTCTGGTCCGACCAAAACGGCTTCCAGTTCTGCGGCGAGTACCTTGATGGTCTTTTCGGCTTCGGACTTCAGTCCCAAATCTCCCGCAGCGAATCCATGGATCTTTAGGTCACCAAGATCTTGAGCGGTAAGTTCGACTTCGAACTGTGCTTCCTTGCCACTGGGAATATTGCCGATCCGTTGCGTTTGTGGAGTTGGCGAATTCGGCGACAAAGTAAAGACGACGTTCGGGGCGATTCCGTCACCTGGGTTCAGCACACGAACTTTGTAGGTCTGTGATTCGCCGTAGACGACATCTTCTGGGCCTTCGATAACGAGGTCCAGTTTCGGCTCACGAACTTCGACCTTGGCGACACTCTTTTGCGGTACCAGCGTCCAGTCGACATCCAGTTCGTGGCTGCCGCTTTGGAGAGCTTGCAGTCGAACATACATCGTTTCATTGCTTCCGGCAGGCAAGCGATCGAGGGCCCATACCAGTCGTCGATTGTTCAAATGATTTGGCGGATCAAGCTGACCGCGTGAAGCGGATTGGCCTTTGAGGTCTGCCCAATCTGGAACCGAGGTACGAACCATGACGCCTTCGGCATCGATCGAACCGCGGTTCTCAACGCGGATCTCGAAGACCTCTGTCTGGCGAATGATCAGTCGACGTGGGCCTTGGGTGACGACGCGAATCCCAGGTAGCTCGGAAGCGACAGCCGTCTCGTCGGGCGAAAGTTCGCTCTGAGCATTCGGTGCTGCACTGCTGCGGGCTTGGTTTTCGGTAAATGGTGCGTTGACGTAAGGCGCGCTGGGGCTTTGGTTGGCAGCAACACGGTGCTCGGGAGTCGACGCCGATGGCAAGTTCGAAACCGAGTTGACGTAAGGCTGAGGGCTTTGCTCAGGCGTTCCTAGAGCTGACGACCCCGGAGCTGTCTCTGGCAACGGGCGATGCATTTGGGGAGCCCGTGCGATCGAAGCCTGGGGTTGTGGAGCAGTCGCGGCGGGCAGCGACAACGAACTGGTTGCCGGATGTGGCTCGCCGACAGCGATACCGGAACCGATCGGTGTTCCAGCAACCGAGCCGGTTGCCGGGTGCAATGGAACGTGTGATGGTTTCAGTGCCGCATCATGCTTTGGCTGTGCAACGCCACTATTGGGTTGTTGTGCAAAGTTGTGGACGCTATTGGGCATCGTGTTGTTTGCATTACCCGTATGAAATTCACTAGCCGGAGGGCCGACCCGTCCAGAGACGACATTGGTTCGCGGTCCGAATTTCGGTGCTGCCGGTGCTGACATCGTTGGTTTGACAAAGCGTGGCGATTGATTGTCGTCCACACCAGCGATGTTGTTTGTCGCCGCATCGTTGGTTGCGACGGCCGGCGCGGGTGTGGTCAAGTTTGCTGTGTTGAACTGTGTTGGTGCACTCGGTTCAGCTGTTTCCACCGATGGATTGGACGATGCGGCGCTACCAGCAATTCGGTTGGTTTCGGCCGGACTGTTGGTTTCGGCCGGATTTGTCGCCGGTTGCGGTGCTGCCTTGGTCGCGATTTCAGCCGAAGGGGTCTTTGCCGGAACCGGTTTAGATTGAACCTTCGGTGCCGAGGGCGCATCGACCTTTGGCTTGTCCGCGGCGGCCACTTTATCGGCGACCGGTGTTGGACTTGCTTTGGGGGCGTCAGATTGATCTGTCAGAGAACCTGAAACGGCGTTTTCGGAAAGCTTGGTTGATTTTGCTGTTTCGTTCGCATCGGGTTTGATGCGCCGTCGCGAAATCTTGGGAACCAAATCTTCTTCATCGAGTTTCGCGTTGCGTGCTGCGGCGATTTCCGATGCGTCCAACGTAGGTAGGCTTCGTCGGTCACTTCGCCGACTGCTAGATAATGGTGACAGTGTGGAAGGCCGTTCGGCTTCGATCTTGGACGACACAACTTTTGCGGGAGGCGTCGAGGTTCGTCGGCTGCTGGTTGCCGCGGTCTCCAACGAAGGAGCTTTGGGCAACGTCGGTGCATCAAGCTGAGGTGTTTCAGGTTGACGTGTCAGACGGGCCGAGTTCGACGAGGCAACGCGTCCTGAATTAGACATGCGTGCTTCACCTGGTCTCGGATCTCGAATCGGAGTTGGATTCGATGACCGCGATTGCGACTTCGCTTGGTGGTAGGGGATGCCGTCCCAGTTGACTGGGGGCGGTGGATCGTTGCTGGCACGAACCGTTTGTTCGGCAGCTACGTCTTGATGGCTGTTGTTGTTGACACCGAACAGATCGTTCAAAATTCCACGCGGTTTGGGAGCATTGGTGCGCCCCCCCGGCTGGGCTTGGTGGTTTTGACTGGTTGTCGTGGGCGATGTGCTATCGCTAGACGTCCCGCTCAGCAGCCGTGGAATGAACGAAAGCGTTCGATCGGTGTCCTTTGTCGGTGCGGCAGGCTGCTTTCCGACCACCTGACGAACGTTGTCCTGCTGTCCGGGTTCGCGAACGCCAAAGGCACTTTGAACGGCGCCAGTCGACGAAGCGGAACCCGATTTCCGATGGAGGCTGCGCGATGCGTTGCCGGGAGTGGCTGACCAAGCGGGGCCGCCTGTCATGATCCCGATCAGCGAGTAGATAGCGAAATTTTTGAAGCGTCCGCGAAGCATGCGTCCATCTCATATTGTGCGTAAATACATTCTGTCACTCTCGATATCGGAACCATCGCGGGTACAGTTGAGTAGAATTTGCCGGTTGTTCGGATTGTCGGGCGATCCGAGCCTGTTTCCCGTGTTCCATGTTTCACAGTTTCGGGGTGCGTCCCCGCTTTCGTTCCTGTTTTGCCGAGTCACCAAGGTGGGGATTCTTTTGATGCGTTTTACTGTCTGCTTGATCGTTGGAGTTTTGATGATGACAGCGGCTTGTCGAGAAGCGGCCGCCGATGTCGTTGATGTTTGGTTTGGGACATCGACACCACGAGGCGGATTGAGCAAAGGGATCTACCACGGTGCGTTTGATACAGAATCAGGCAAGCTACGTGACATCGAACTTGCCGCTGAGATCAGCGGGCCTGGCTTTTTGGCAAAACACCCCAACGGCAAGATGCTTTACGCCGTTGCCACCAAGAGCGGCACACCATCGGTTGTCGCTTATCAGATCGATGGAGAAAGCGGTAAACAGTCGCTCGTCGAAGATAGCTCGCTACCGATCGGTGACGGTGGTGCGGCACATGTTTCGGTCAGCCGTGACGGTAAGGTTGTTTTGACTGCCCAGTACGGTGGCGGATCGACCGCATGTTTTCGGCTGGATGAATCTGGCAGCCTCGTCGAACGATCCGATCTTCAAGAACACCCACCGGGATCGGGTGTCGTACCCGGTCGCCAAGAGACCGCGCACGCGCACTGGACGGGAACATCACCCGATGACCGTTTTGTTTTCGTTCCCGATTTGGGAATGGACAAAGTGGTGATCTATAAACTCGATTCGTCCGCAGGCACGTTGACGCCTCATGGCTATGGAGAGTGTCCTGCAGGAGGCGGTCCACGCCATATGAAATTCAGCCCAGACGGAACCAAAGTCTATGTGCTGAATGAATTGGCGCTCTCGGTGACGGTGTTCGACTATGACGCGGAAGCGGGTGCGATGAAGCCTATCCAGACGATCGAAACTTTGCCTGAAAGCGTGAAGGCAAAGGAAGACTTCAACAGTGCATCCGAAATCCGCGTTCATGCTTCTGGGAAATTTGTCTACTCGGCAAACCGTGGAAACGATTCGATCACGGCTTATAGCGTTGAAGAAGCAACCGGGCGATTGAGCTTGATCGAAGTTGAACCGATCCATGGCGCGTGGCCGCGTAATTTCAATATCGACCCGAGCGGTCGTTTTCTGCTGGCGGCAGGAAAGAACACGAATTCGATTTCGATTTTCACCATCGATCAAACGACGGGCGAATTGCAATTCACACGCGATGCCGTTTTCGTCCCACAGTCAATTTGTGTGCTGTTCTAAAGACCGCTGTATAGGATTCGGCGATCAATATCAGATGATCGCTTGGTGAAAGCCGGCGTGACGGTTGAAGGGTCACCGCGATTGGCTGACCGCGATGGTTTATTTGACCAGTTTCTGAAACTGCTTGAACGTTTTCGTGTTCGCTACGTCTGCTTTGGTCAAACCGCCACGGCGTGCTTGCTTGATACCGTATTGCATCACATCCAACCCATGAATGCTGTGGGCGTCGGTGCTGATAACGATGGGGATGCCCAGTTTCTTTGCGGCTGCCAGATGAATCTCGTTTAGGTCCAGCCGAGCGGGATTCGCGTTCAGCTCCATCAGCTTACCTGCCTTGGCTGTCGCTTTAAGCACCGCATCCATGTCGACTTCGTAGGGCGGGCGTCGATTGATCAAACGGCCGGTGGGGTGAGCGATGCAATCGACGTGTGGATTTTCGATCGCACCGAGGATTCGATCTGTGATCTGATCGCGTGATTGTCGCTGCCCATAGTGGACGCTCGCGAGCACCCAATCGGCTTCGGCCAGGACGTCCTCGGGCAGGTCCATGTCGCCGGCTTCCAGGATGTCGCACTCGATGCCTTTGAGGATCATCAGTTGATCTTCGTATTCGGGGCGGATCTCATCGATCATGGCCCATTGTTCGCGGAGCCGTTCAGGATTGAGGCCCATCGCCATCGAAACACGTTGGCTATGGTCTGTGATCGCGATGTATTTCAAGCCCTTTTCAATCGCGGCATCCGCCATCTCACGGATGGTGTTTTGTCCGTCCGTCGCGGTCGTATGCATGTGCAAGTCACCGCGAACATCGGATGTTTCGATCAACTCTGGCAGAGCCCCGTTGTCGATGGCTTTGAATTCAAGCCGGTCTTCGCGGAGTTCCGGTGGGATCCATGGCAGTCCGATGGCTTCGTAGACGTCTTGTTCAGTCGCGCCGGCAACCTGTTGATCATCATCAAGCTTGAAGACACCGTACTCGTTGATCTTCAGCCCTTTGTCCTTAGCGATGCGCCGTGTGTGAATGTTGTGTGCTTGTGAACCGGTAAAGTATTGCAGTGCCGCACCGAATTGGTCTTCGTCGACACATCGCATGTCAACTTGAAAAGCTTTGCCGACTCGAATGGAGATCTTCGTTTCGCCTCGGCCGATCGTCTGTGACTTTTCTGGGTAGGCTTCGAGGTGGTCCATTGCGGCTGCCCGGTCATCGGCGACGACCAACAGGTCCAAATCGCCTACCGTTTCTCGGCCACGTCGATAGGATCCTGCCCATTCCATTTTCTTGATTGCCTTGCAGGACTGCATGTGCTTGCCGATTGATCGTGCCAAGTCATCGCCCGCGGACCAATAGATCCGTTCGGCAGCTTGTTCGGCGATCGAAAGCCCTTCCAAAATCGACTCGGCCGTTTTCTTGCCAAAGCCTTTAAGCTTGGCGACCGATCCGTCTTCGCATGCCTTGCGTAGATCGGCGAGAGATTCGATGTGCAATTCCTTTTGCAACGTCGCCGCCTTCTTTGCGCCAAGCCCAGGGATGCGGGAAATCTGGATCATCACATCGGGGATCTCTTCACGCAGCTTTTCCAGTTGTGGCAAGCTACCCGTTTCCAACAAGACCTTCGTTTTGTCGGCGAGCGTTTTGCCGATGCCGGAGAGGTCCGAAAGTTTGCGGTCAGGATCTGAAACGATGTCAGCGAGTGATTCGTCAAGATCGCGAATCGCTTTGGCACCCTGCTTGTACGCGCGAATGCGGAATGGGTTTTCGCCCTTGAATTCCAGAAGCTCCGCAAGCTCTTCAAAAACGGCCGCGATTCCCGTGTTGTCCATCGATATGATCGTTCTAAGCGAATGTTGTTTGTTAACAAACGCATGTTAGCGAATCACATCAAATTCGTCGTCAGACAAATTCGAAATCACGAACCTGCACGGTGAAGAGTTGCATCCTCACTCTGAAGCAAGGCATCGCTTTATCGGACGAAAGACCTTGAATGACCAACGAAAACACGACGGTCAGCACCGGTCATCAAAAAGCGTTTCTGGCGAGCGATGTTCGTCGATTAAAAGCCGATGTACTTTCGCGATGGCCGTCTACTGAACCGGTACCCAACCGGCACTGCTACGCTGTTTTCGAGGTGCCGGTTGCACGACAGGTTTCGATACCGGGTGAGGCTGAGCCAAGTTAGCACGAACTACCGTCGGTGCAGGCAAGGGATCGAGCGAGTCCCAAGAAGAGACTTGCTGGATCGGGTTCTCGCGAAGTTTAACTTCCTTAACCTCGACACCAATTTGGCGGGAGTTGGTTTGAAATCCTTCCACAGATCGGTTGGATGCCGGCGGTAGCGGGGGCGGTTCCAGATCGCTCGATTGGTTCTGCAATCCCGAAGGTTGGCTTGTGAACGAAGGCACTTCGCTGCGGTCTCGAGCTTGTGGGATCGTTCGTTGTGAAAGACCTGTCGGTTGCGTTTGGCTTGATCCGTTTGCCGGCTGTGCGATTGTCGGTTTTACCGGTGGGACACCGACAGGACGAACAGAGCTGTACGTAGGCGCAATAGGAGCTGGCGTTTGATTGTTGATCGTCTGATTCGCGTTTGACTGAAGGCTAAGCGAAGGAGGTGTTTGGGTTGTCAAACGCTCGTCGTTGCGAAACAGACCATTCGGGTTTGAGCCTCGCATGCGTCCGGTTACCGGAGGATCAAGCTGAATACCAGGTTCAGCGGCATCGCCTGAGGATTCAGGTTGAGACTGCGGCTGGGATCCGTCTGACTGTTCCTTGAATCGGTAATAGTCGTCGTACGGATTGAGGTCGGTGCCGTATGACTGGCTGCTGTTGTCAGGCGTTTGTGTCTGTGTGTTGTTGGTCGAGCCGTTAGCCGTGCCCGTACCTTGTTCGGTTGAGCTGCCGAATGAAGGACGTTGTTGGTACTGCAGCTCAGGCATGCCTGTATCTCGCTGGTCGGCAGGATCGGCGCCAGTCAATGGAGCTTGGTTCGGGTAACCGCTGCCAGGCATTGTCGCGCCTGGCACGGTCGATGGGATCGTTGTCACGCCGGAGCTTCCCTGAGAAAACTCACCGCCAACTTGACCGATCGCAGACGGTGTCGAGAAGGTGCCTGGGATGGATGTTTGTGGCAGGACTTGTGTTTGACCGTACGTGTTTGTCGTTGGGGCGGCCCCGTAGGGAATCGTGCAGGGATCGATCGCTGCTGGAGCAATTGTCTGACTTGGGGTAATCGTTGTCGGCATCAACGTGTTGTACGGAACACGCTGTAGCTGTTGCACATAGGAACTGCAGCCTTGCTGCGTTGTCACGCTCGTGCCGGTGACAGGATCGAGCGTCGTGACCGGTCGGTAATAGGTGATTGGGACTTGATTGTACGTTGTGACGTAGTCGGTGTTGCGTCCGAGCAGCGAATTGAAAAATCGTGCAAGGCCAGAACCGAGTCGCCATCGCGGCTGTTCGTATGCCAGAGGCAAAGCGGTTGTTCCAACAGGAGCTGCGTAGCTGGTCGGTGCGACAGCGTTGTTGTAGCCAGGAGTGGCGTAGTTGGATGTGTAGGTTGCCGAGGGAAAGACCGGGTTGGCAGACCCGCGAAGCGCAGTCGCCAGAGGAACCCCCGAAGACAGTGGAATCCGCGAAGACTGATAGGGCGTCACATTGGCAGGCGTCGTGACCGGAAGGCCTGTGTAAACCGAGGGGTTATTGAATGTCTGAACATTCGTGTATCCGGGATAGGCATATCCATTTGGGTATGCCGGGTCACCTTGCACCGTGATCGCGGGACGTTGTGCAGCGACGACGCCTGCGCTTGCGTTTGGGAACGTGTTCACGGAGGAATAGCCGCTAACGGGTACTCCAGCAACGGGAGTCGTTCCTGGGACAATGCCCATTGGCGAGGTGACGGGTGTATACGGATAGTTGGCTGTGTAGCCAGCCACCGGATAGTTGGCGGTGTAAGCCGGACTGCTGTAGGCGTTTGAGCGTCCGAAGAGCCAGTCCAGGCAACCGGCCTTGGCTTCACTGGCGCATCCGAGGGCGGATGCCGCGATGAAGGTGGCAGCGATTTTGGTGGTGAGCCGGCAAATGGTCATGGAAGCTTTCCGTCGCAGCGGTCGATTACTTGTTGGAGTTGCTATCGGGGGGGCTGTGGTTGTGGAAAGTCCACAGATCTCCTGCAGAAGTGGACGCTGCAGATAGGGTTTGGTCAATCATTTCGCCAGCCGGACTTTGGAGTTGGGAAGCGTTTTGGACCCAGAGTTTCCGATCATGTCGATATTTTCGAGTCTGCCGCCGAGATGGCAGACAGTTGAGTCTGGTGCGGGAGCAAGGTCGTTAGGTCTGCCATCGTGGCACGTCTCGTGGCGCGTCAGATCGTTGAAAAATCGGGGAAAAAAACGGTGAGTCGATGTCACCTTGGCGGTGCACGAATTGCGCGGTCAAATCCCGCGAAAGCTGCGCTCTGCTATACGAAAATTTTTTTGACGAGGCCGGTTGGCACGGCGGTTGCTTTGAGGCGGGGTCGATCAGCGGGACTGTCACTTTAGTCGACAGGCTGGTCCCGAGCCGGCTGCCAACGAGCGTCATACGTCGCCGTTGACGGCATGAGTTGGATGACTTCCCGGTCATTCCAAGATGGCTGCCAGATTCCCGCAGGTAGACCGTTGGTCGGACGTGGCTAGATCGCGAAGACGTAGGTGCGATCGGTCGGCGAGTCCCTATCAAGAATTTCCCCTAACAAACTGCACCCCCTCAGACGGGCTGTCGGATTTTCCCGGCGGTTTCGAACACCCGGGGTGCATATGAACCCTCACAGGAGAGACAACGTCGTGGCAAAGCAAATCGTTTTCGACGACGACGCACGAGCGCCACTGCTGGCCGGCGTCAGCAAATTGGCGCGAGCCGTCAAGAGCACGCTTGGCCCACGCGGCCGCAACGCCGTGCTGGACAAGGGCTGGGGCTCACCCAAAGTCACCAAAGACGGTGTCACCGTTGCTGAAGATATCGAACTGGATGACCCCTTTGAAAATCTGGGTGCCCAGCTCGTCAAAGAAGCAGCCAGCAAGACCAACGAAGTCGCTGGCGACGGCACCACCTCGGCAACCTTGCTCGCCGAAGCGATTTATCGCGAAGGCCTGAAGATGGTCGCCTCCGGTGCTGACCCAATGGCGCTGACCCGTGGCGTTAACAAAGCGGTTGATGCGGTCGCAGCTCAAATCCAAAAGTTGGCGAAGCCTGTCAACGAAAAGAGCAAGTCTGAGATCAAGCAAGTCGCGACCATCGCTGGTAACAACGACCCATCGATCGGCGACGTCCTGGCAAACGCCTTCACGACCGTCGGAAAGAACGGCGTGATCACTGTCGAAGAAGGTCGCTCCAACGAAACTTATGTTGACGTTGTTGAAGGGATGCAATTCGATCGTGGTTTCCTTTCGCCACACTTTGTCACCGATCAAGACAACGTGACGGTTGAACTGGACGACTGCCACATCCTGCTGTTCGAAGAAAAGATCAGCAACAACAAGAAGATGATTCCTTTGCTGGAAGCGATCAGCAAGGAAAAGAAGCCTCTGTTGGTTATCGCCGAAGACGTCGAAGGCGAAGCGTTGGCAACCTTGGTTGTTAACAAGATGCGTGGCATCATCTCGGCCGCAGCTGTGAAAGCTCCTGGCTATGGCGATCGCCGTAAAGCAATCTTGGGCGACATCGCTGCTTTGACCGGTGGCGAAGCGATCTTCAAAGACTTGGGCATCGATCTGGAAAGCGTCAAGCTGAAAGACTTGGGCCGAGCCAAGAAGGTTCGTATCACCAGCGATTCGACCACTATCGTCGGTGGTGCTGGCAAGAAAGCTGCGATCGACGGACGCGTCGAGCAAATCCGTCGCGAAATCGATCAAACTGACAGCGACTACGATCGCGAAAAGCTGCAAGAGCGTTTGGCCAAGCTGGCCGGCGGTGTTGCACAGATCAACGTCGGTGCTGCAACCGAAACCGAAATGAAAGAACGCAAGGCGTTGATCGACGACGCTCGTGCGGCAACTCAGGCGGCTTTGGAAGAAGGCATCGTTCCTGGCGGTGGCACAACTCTGCTTCGTTGCCGACCCGCTGTCGAAAAGCTTGCCAAGGATCTGGCCGGCGACGAGCAACTCGGTGCACACATCATCCGCAACGTTCTTGACCAACCGCTTCGTACCATCGCCAGCAACGCCGGCATGGACGGTGCTGTTGTCGTCAACCGCGTCAGCCAACTGAAAGGCAAGACCGAAGGTTACGACGCCAATGCTGATAAGTATTGCGATCTGTTGGCTGCCGGTATCGTTGACCCCGCAAAGGTTGTCAGAACCTCGCTGACCAACGCTGCGAGCGTCGCGACGCTGTTGTTGACCACCGAATCTTTGGTGACCGAAATCCCAGTCGAAGAAGACGAAGCTGGCGGCGACCACCACCATGACCACGGCATGGGTGGAATGGGCGGCATGCCAGGCATGGGCGGCATGGGTGGTATGGGCGGCATGGGCATGCCCGGCATGATGTAATTCATCGTGCCCTGCTCTGCACTCCCCTGCCCTGCACCTTGCGCAGGTCTTTGAATCGATCGCTCGTTTTCACGCGAGCGATCGTCAACTGAAACAAATAAACAAACACTACCAAACGGAATACATCGCATCATGGCTAAAGTAAAACTGCGTCCACTGGATGACCGCGTCGTTGTTCAACCTGTCGAAGCGGAAACCACCACCGCTGGCGGTATCGTTCTTCCCGACGCGGCACGCGAAAAACCACAACGCGGAACGATCGTCGCTGTCGGACCTGGCAAGCTTCTCGAAAGCGGAAACCGTGGCGAACTAAGCGTCGCTATTGGTGACACCGTGATTTATGGAAAGTACGGCGGAAGCGACATCGAAGTCGACGGCCAAGAAATGAAGATCCTTCGCGAGAGTGACATCTTGGCAAAGGTTCTGTAGTCGATTCAGTACGCGTTTTCACTGATAGAGGAATCCTCTCGTGGCAAAACAACTCCTTTTTGACGATCACGCTCGCGCTCGAATGCTTGCTGGGATCGACAAGTTGGCCAACGCCGTCGCTGTGACGATGGGACCGACCGGCCGCAACGTCATCATTGACAAATCCTTTGGTGGTCCGACCGTGACCAAAGACGGTGTCACCGTTGCCAAAGAAGTCGAATTGGAAGACCGATTCGAAAACATGGGTGCAAAGTTGGTCATCGAAGTCGCGCAAAAGACTAGCGACTTGGCAGGTGACGGAACGACCACCGCGACCGTGTTGGCTCGTGCGATCTTCAAAGAAGGTCTGCGAAACATCGTCGCCGGTAGCAACCCAACGGCAGTTCGTCGTGGTATCGACAAAGCTGTCAACGCTGCTTGCAATCACTTGTTGGAAATGGGACGTCCCGTCGAAGACAAGAAAGAAGTCGAGCACGTCGGTGCGATCAGTGCAAACAACGATCCTAAGATTGGTGAGTTGTTGGCCGAAGCACTAGAGCGTGTTGGCAAAGACGGTGTGATCACCGTCGAAGAAGGCAAAACTCGCGAAACTTCGGTCGAATACGTCGACGGAATGCAGTTCGACAAAGGTTACATCTCGCCCTACTTCATCACTGATGCGGGCACGATGGAAGCCAGCCTCGAGAACGCATTGGTGTTGCTGTACGAAAAGAAGATCAGCAACATTCGTGACCTCGTTCCGTTGTTGGAAAAGTCGGCTCAAACCGGCCAACCATTGTTGATCATCGCCGAAGACGTCGACGCCGAAGCGTTGACCCTGTTGGTCGTCAACAAGCTGCGTGGAACGCTGAATGTCTGTGCCGTTAAAGCACCAGGCTTCGGCGATCGCCGCAAAGCAATGTTGGGAGACATCGCAACCCTGACCGGCGGAACGCTGATCAGCGAAGACTTGGGCATCCAACTGGAAAACGTCACGCTGGAACAACTGGGACGTGCGAAGAACGTCACCGTTGACAAGAACAGCACCACGATCGTTGAAGGTGGCGGAAAACGCGAAGATATCGATCAACGCGTTGCCCAAATCCGTGCTCAGATCGAGCAGACCGACAGCGACTACGACAAAGAGAAGTACCAAGAACGCTTGGCCAAGTTGGCCGGTGGTGTTGCCGTGATCAGCGTCGGTGCAGAAACCGAAGCTGAGATGAAGCAAACCAAAGCACGCTTGGAAGACGCTTTGCACGCCACACGTGCTGCAGTCGAAGAAGGCATCCTGCCAGGTGGCGGTGTTGCACTCGTTCGCTGCATCGAAGCTGTCGAAGCCGCCAAGAAGTCGGCTCGTGGCGACGAAAAGATCGGCGTCGATATCGTCTTGGGTGCCCTTTCGGCTCCGATGAAGCAGATCGCTGACAACGGCGGAATCGACGGAAGCGTTGTCGTTGACGAAGTTCGTCAGAAAGACGCCAGCATCGGTTACAACGCCCACAGTGGCGAATATGCCGACATGTTCAAAGTTGGTGTTATCGACCCTGTCAAAGTTGTGCGTACCGCACTGACCAACGCAGGCAGCATCGCAGGTTTGTTGCTGACAACCGAAGCGATGGTCACCAACTTTGAGAAGGAAGACAAAGAACGCGTCCGCGCTGAAGGCGTCGTTTCTTAAGCAGGATGCGATGATTGAGTCGTAATCACATCGACGGGCCGCTGCCTATTGAACGGCATGCGGCCCGTTTTTGTGTGCGACAACCCAGGCGGTAAATGGTGTCCCGATCGGATGCGATTTGCCATTAATCAAAACACATACACGACGACTGTCTGTGTCGATGAGTAATAAGCGAGATTACTACGAAGTCCTAGCTGTCGAACGCAGTGCGACAAAGGTGCAAATCGATCGCGCCTATCGCAAGCTTGCGATCAAGTATCACCCCGACAGTAGCAAGGCCGAAGACGCCGTCGAGCGATTCAAAGAAGCATCGGAGGCTTACGAAGTCCTCAGTGATGCCGACAAGCGATCGCGTTATGACCGCTATGGGCATTCCGGTGTCGAAGGCGCGTCAAGCCAGTTCAATGACGTCGAGGACATCTTCGAAGCCTTCGGAGAGATGTTCGGTGGCGGCGGAATGTTCGGTGACCTGTTCGGCGGACGAAGCGGCGGCCGGTCACGACGCGCACGACGCGGTGCCGATATCCGCTGCGACGTCACGCTGACCTTGGAAGAAGCGGCCAAGGGGGTTAGCAAAGAGATCACTTTCCGACGTCACGTCGGATGTGGCACCTGCGATGGCAGTGGTGCGGCCCCAGGCAGCCAGCCGGAGGTCTGTTCGACATGCGGTGGCCGGGGACAGGTTGTTCAGTCGGCAGGAATCCTACGCGTTCAGACCGCTTGTCCGCATTGCGGTGGGGCCGGGCAAAAGATCAGCCAGCCCTGTACGGACTGTCGCGGAAGTGGCCTGCAAACCGAAAAGGCTGAACTGACTGTCGAGATCCCCGCGGGTGTCGACGACGGCATGCGTGTTCGTGTCCAAGGCGAAGGCGAAGCAAGTTCCAACGGCGGACCTCCGGGCGACTGTTATTGCTTCATCACCGTGAAGCCACACGAACTGTTCCGGCGTGACGGAAGTAACCTTATCCTCCAATTGCCGATCTCCTACAGCCAAGCTGCACTTGGAGCGGAATTGGAAGTCCCGACATTGGACGGTCCGGAAGTCTTGCGTATCGACGCGGGAACCCAAAACGGCGAAGTCTTCACCCTTGGAGGTAAAGGCGTTGTCGATCCACGTGGCGGACGCGCTGGCGACTTGTTGGTGCAGGTTTTCATCGAAGTCCCCAAGAAGCTGTCCGGCGAACAAGAAGAACTACTTCGGAAGCTTGCAGAATTGGACCACGAGTCTGTGCTTCCGCACCGCAAAACGTTTCTCGAAAAGGTCGCTGACCTGTTCTAGTACATCAACGATCAACGTGATCTTTAAATAAGAACCATGAGTGAACCAATCGATCCTGAATTAGAAGACGGCAACGCTGTCGAATCGGAATCCGCTGACGAGCAAGTTGTCGACGAGGCGTTCAATGACGCCGAGACGCTTGAGCAGCCGGAAACTCGCGATGAAGAAATGGAGCGTCTGCGACGTGCGGCTACCGAGGCGGACAAGCGTGTCTTGCAAGCCCAGGCCGAAGCGGAGAACTTCCGCAAACGGATGCGACGTGATTTCGAAGACCAGATCCGTTTCGCGTCGACCGATTTGGTAGTCGACTTGCTGCAGGTCCGTGACAATCTTTATCGCGCGATCGAAGCGGCCAACAGCGGCCAGACCGATGGTCTTCAAGAAGGCGTCGCGATGGTTGTAAAGCAAATGGACGATGTCTTTGGAAAGCATGGCGTCACGCCTATTCCGACCGAAGGCGAAGAGTTCGATCCGAACTTGCATGAAGCGATCTCGCAAATGCCAAGCAACGATGTCGAAAGCGGCAAGATCGCGCACGTGGCGCAATCCGGCTTCAAGCTGCACGAACGTGTGATCCGGCCTAGCCAAGTCGTTGTCAGCAAAGGCCCTGCCTAACGCTGGCGAGCTGCCTGCGATGAGGGCACCCTTGATCAATCGATCGGGTGACCCATCAGGAGCGATTCGGTCGGAGGGCCGAACAAAATTCAAAGCCTACGCTCGCATCAGTGGCGGGCATGAAGGCAATCGTAAGAACCTACAGTCCGGTCTGATCTTCTGCTGATCGTCAGACCGTCTATCGAATAGACTCTTTTAAACAAACACTTTTTGCGGTGATGATTGTCCATGCCAACGTATGACTATCAATGCGATGCCTGTGGGCACGAAATGGAGCTCTTTCAGGGCATCAACGATCCGGTAAAAAAGAAGTGCCCCGAGTGCGGCAAGCTAAAGCTTCGTCGATTGTTCGGCAGCGGTGCCGCGATCGTGTTCAAAGGTAGTGGCTTCTATCAAACGGACTACCGCAGCGATAGCTACAAGAAAGGCGCCAAAGCGGACAGCAAACCTTCGGAGTCAAAGTCGGACTCAGGTAAGAAAGAAACCAAAGCTGCCAAGAAGCCAAAGTCAAAAGACTGACCGACCACCGGTACGATCAAGATGCCCTACCAGCGATCTAGCAAGCGATTAACGGCCGACCGTTCGGCGGTCTTGGTCATCGACCTGCAGGAAAAGCTGGTTCCGGCGATCCCTTCGGCTGAGGACGTGGTGCATTTTACCGATGCACTGCTACGTGTCGCGGAGCGTTTGCAAGTCCCGTCGGCCGCGACGGTGCAATACCCGAAAGGGCTTGGTGGTTTGGTGTCGCCGCTTGACGATTGGTTCGACGAACCGGAGGAGAAGCTCGATTTCTCGGCCGCAGTTTGCAGGCGTGAGTTAGATCAGTGGATATCCGATGGGCGAGATCAAATTTTGATCTGTGGCGTCGAGACGCATATTTGTGTTTTGCAAACCGTGTTGGATCTGCAGCAAGAAGGTTTAACTCCGGTCGTGATCAGTGAGGCGGTTGCCGCACGAGGCGGTTGGGAACATGAAACGGCGATCGAGCAGTTGCGTGATTTGGGAGTCAGCATCACGACGCTCGAATCGGTGATCTATCAGTGGCTCGAAACTGCAGATCATCCCGAATTTAAAGCGATCAGTCGCATCGTAAAATCGTTGTAGGTGATTCCGTTTGGCGTGCTAAGTTTCAGACGATCGGTTCGGTCTTCGAATCGACTCATCGATGAAACAAAACGCCAATCGCTAGGTCACATTTCGATGCAGTGCAAGGACTGTCAGGAAGAAATGCGATGGATTGCCAATCGCAACCATCATCGCTGTCTGTCGTGCGGGAAGTACGAGTTTGCGTCACCGCTAGATGACCCGGCCGAGCCACTGGTGCTGCTGGGAGAGTCTCCGGGCGTGGCGTGTTCGAAGTGCAGAGTGCCACTCGAGTTTGCGACTTTGCATGGAAACTGGCGTGTCTGTCTTTGCCCGCAATGTCGTGGCTTTGTGATCGAGAAAGGATGCTTGGCAACGATCATCCATCAGAAGCGAATGTCGTTTCAGGGCGAGGACCTGACACCAACGCCGATGGATCATCAAGAGCTAAAGTCAGAACTGGATTGTCCGGCTTGTTTAGAAGTGATGGAAACGCATCCTTACTATGGCCCGGGAACTGTGGTCATCAACAGCTGTGAAGGGTGCGGTGTCGCATGGCTGGACCACTGGGAATTGGCCGCGATAATCCAGGCTCCTGGGAAACGTCCCGACCGTGGTTCATCACCGATCGTTCCGACCCGTCCGGCAATAGATTTTGCCGCGCGAGAAAGTGATCCGATGCTCCGCAACGGTGCCTCATTGCTGCATTTGTTGCTGGGGATTTGAAGCCTTCCAAGTCGAGCTTGAATCTGGCTGTTCGAACCTCGAATTGAATAAAGGCTCATCTCAGTTGCCTTCGGTATTGAGTCATCGATGTCGAAGGCAGCATGTTTCAAGATGCGATACATTGTTCTGACGACCTATCAAACTGGGTCACAGAACTTCTCCTTCGCACTTCCTGACTGTCTGCTCGTATGACCGATCCCCAGCAAAACGATCCTGCGTCATCCGAGTCCCAGGGTTTCGATTCGGGCCAATCCGTTTCGCCAAACGGAAACACAAGTCAGACGAAACAGAACTCTGGGCAGCGAGCCTTTGCCGCACGAAAAATTAACTATCGGCATAGCTCAAAATTCGTGCCGATCCTAGAGCACCTTGGGTGTTCCCTGTTGGTCTCTACCTATGCCGCTGGCAAGGTCGCGAGTATTGGTGCGGCCGATGGTGAGTTGCACTTGCGGTTTTCAAACTTTCAGCAAGCGATGGGAATTGCGATACCGGATGCACTTGCGTCAGTGGATGCAGGGGCGGCGAACGTGGAGGCGAGGGATGCAGAAATCGGCAAGTCGATTTCGGCAAGGACGCTTGCCGTCGGTGGTCCAAACCTCGTTTGGTTCATGCGAGATGCCGGGTCTCTTGCAAGGCAAGTAGAACCGGCGGGAACGTATGACCGAGCGTTTTTGGCACGTGAGTCGTTTGTAACTGGAAACATCAGCATTCATGAGATGGCTTGGGGGCACGGGCAAGAGCTTTGGATGGTCAATACGCTGTTCTCCTGTTTGGCAACACTGCATCCCGATTACAACTTCGTACCGAGGTGGCAGCCGCCTTTTATCGATGGCTTAGCCCCACAGGATCGATGTCACCTAAACGGGATGGCGATGATTGACGGCAGGCCACGGTATGTGACTTGTCTAGGCACGTCCAACGAAGCACGTGGATGGCGTGAAGGCAAAGTTGGCGGTGGTGCGCTAGTCGATGTTGACTCCGGCGAAGTCATCACAAAAGGTTTCTGCATGCCTCATTCACCACGTTGGCATCAAGGCAAGTTGTTCTTGTTGGACAGTGGGCGTGGGCAATTAGTTGCGGTTGACTTGGATTCCGGAAAGGTCGATGTTGTTTCTGATTATCCGGGATACGGTCGTGGCTTGGCCTTTGCCGGGCAATTCGCATTTGTCGGGATGAGCCGCGCGCGCGAGACATCGGTGTTTGGTGGCGTCCCGATTTGTGATGACACCAGTCGACTTCGCTGTGGCATCGTTGTGATCGACTTGGCCAGCGGTCGCAATGTTGCGTTCTTGGAATTCGAATCGGGGATCGAAGAGCTGTTCGATGTGCAGGTCATTGAACATTCACGGCGCACCGTTTTGTGTGGTCCTTACCCACAAGAAGACCAACAGGTTCCCGTTTGGGTTGTTCCGCCAGAGATTCAGACGAGCGGCCGTCGTTAGGAACCGAGGCGACTCTTAATCTGGCGATCAGGCTCTGCTGTGCCCAGGAAGTCGATGCTATTTGTGGTTGCGATGGTAGTACGGTGGGCGTCTTGGAGCCGACGTAATTCAAATTCAGCCACGGTCGCGAAGCTGATGCTTCAAATGCTCCTCCATCGCCAACAATTCTTCCTGGCTTTTATCCAGCAATTTCTCGACGGTCGATTCTTCGATGACCATTACTTTGCGATCCATTGCGGGCGGGAAAACAGGCGGAGGGAGACAATGTAGCCCAGAGTTCGGACTTCGGCATCCATCGAAGTTGTCGATATCATGACTGCCCGCACCCAAAGTCGCTTACGGCGAAGCCGCTATTTCGAGTTTCAAGCTAGAGCGACAACAGGCTCGAAACAGCCACCGTCGTGTTGGTGTGTGGCACCATTCGGCAAACAGTAGGATCGAATGCCGGAAAACCGGGAAGGTGAAACACAGAGCAACGGAGGACACAGAGTATTTGGTTGGAGCGGTCAGGCCGCCATTTGCGATTACAGTTCTAAAACGTGCCGAACAGTCTTGTGCCTGACCAGCTGATTGGCAACTGACTCTCCCATCAGTCGCCTGGCGCCAGCCTGCGGTTCTCTCTCTTGTTGGTGTGTGGCACCATTCGGCAAACAGTAGGATCGGATGCCGGAAAACCGGGAAGGTGAAACACAGAGCAACGGAGGACACAGAGTATTTGGTTGGAGCGATCAGGCCGCCATTTGCGGTTACAGTTCTAAAACGTGCCGAACAGTCTTGTGCCTGACCAGCTGATTGGCAACTGACTCTCCCATCAGCCGCTTGGCGCCAGCCTGCGGTTCTCTCTCTGGGCCAGCAACGGTCGGTAATCACGCAAACCATTCTGCCAACGATTAAGGTGACCGCAGGGGTAGTTGTGCGCATGGCTCCTAAGTCTGTGCGTGGATGAGAACGCCCCGCACAGACTACCCATCGCACCGTAAGCTTGACGTTCCTCGATCGTCTCTGAGGAATCGGTCAGCCCTATCACACTGTACTGTTGGTCCAAACGCAGTAAAAAAGCGAGGGCTTGGCGATCTTGTGCCACCGATGAAGCAGCCAGCGTCGGATTTGCGCTCCGCAGGTTGGATTTGCATGATTTTGTCGGTTGTGCGGTGGTGGTTTGGCTATACTACGGACCTTGTCCGCTTCTGGTGCGGAAACTGGAACCCCTGGCTCGGTAGAGGCGAACGGCTGTGCAGGTCCAGCGCATGAGTCTTATCTATTGGGAACCGGTGACCGACAACTGTCCGGATGTCTGACCTATTCGTTGCCCGACAACTTTTGAGATTCCCAATGGACGGTTCGCGATCGCGATTTGCGAAAGTAGTTTCCAATGGTTCGGTTCGTACTAGGAAACGTGAAACGAAGTCACTGCAAAAACGACGAACGGGAAAGCTTCGTCGTAATCTTGCCGCTTCGATCGAAACACTTGAATCGCGTCATCTGTTGACCTTTGCGATCGACCTGTTCGCGGACATCAACCAGCTTGGCAAGTCATCGGACATTGGCGTCGATTCCCGAGCCGACGAAAGCGTCGATGTAGCTGTGCTCGGTAGCGAGATGTTCTTCACCGCTGACGATGGCCTGCACGGCGCCGAACTGTGGAAGACCGATGGCACCGCTGCTGGCACCGTGCTGGTCAAGGACATCTTGCCTGGTCCTGATGGTGCGGCCCCGTTTGACTTGACCGTCAAAAATGGCGAGCTGTTTTTTGTCGCCGAAGATGAAACAGGCGAACTGGATATTTGGAAGTCTGACGGAACCGAAGCTGGGACCGTTGTTGCCTTTGATGCACAACTCGCCAGTGACGTCTTTCTTGATATCCAACCGAAACTGACAGCCTCTGGCGACAAGCTGTTTTTCGTCGGCTACGATTCGTCATTCAACTACGAACTCTGGGTCAGCGACGGTAGCCAAGCCGGTACACAGTTGGTTCATGATTTCGGTTATGGCATTCCCCACGAATTGACCGACGTCAACGGGACTCTCTTTTTTGCCGCTTACGACAGTCACCAGTCAACTGATTCCGGAACTGAGCTTTGGAAAAGTGACGGGACGTCCGGTGGCACGATGATGGTCGCCGACTTGGGTGTCGACGCGGGATTCGACGGTACGCTTGGAACTGCTGACGACGACGAATCGTTTTCATCGTATCCGACCGAACTGACCGAACTAAACGGCGTGCTCTACTTCGTCGCCGAAGATGCGCAAGAAGGCTACGAGCTATTTCGTAGCGACGGGACTCAAGCCGGTACGATGATCGTTGACGATCTGACCATCGGTAGTTCGACAAGCCCAGAAGAGTTGACACCCTTTGGTACCGAGCTGTTCTTTTCGGCGATCGCGCCCAGCGGTGGGCGTCATCTTTTCAAGACCGATGGGACCACGATCAGCATGGTCGCCGATACAACCGAAGGGTTAGGGTCGAGCGATCCGCTGGATTTAGAAGTCGTCGGAAGCGAGTTGTTCTTTAGTGCCCAAGGTGCGATCCCCGCAACGAGCGTATCGGCGACTTCACCAACGTTGACGGCAGACAATTCGATCGCATCGGGTGGGACGTATGCCGGCGTATTCGCGGCCGCGAATTCGGCCTTCAACGGGCAACTGACGATCTTTGGAAATGTGCTAAACATCAGCACTTCGGTTCAAGGGTCGGAAGACTCCAGCGGTGAACCACCGGGATGGGTCAGCAGTTCCGCACGCATCGGTACCGCCGGAGTTGGCTTAACTACTATCGCCCCGGGTGATCTTTACGTGGAGGACATCGATAGCGGCGATTTGGTTGATGATTTTTGGGAATGGACCATCAGCGATCCTGCCGGATTGAGCAACATCTCGTTCTCGGGGTTTGCTTCGGGAAATGAGTTTGAACAGGCTGGCGAAGGTCTGTTGTTCGAATTGTTCCTTAACGGATCTCTAGCCGCGACGGATACGGTTTCTGGCAACGAACTGGATAACTGGGTGACCAATCGGGACGCGAACAACGTTTCAATTACCGATCCCGGTGGAGCCTCCGTAACATCCGCCACCGTTCGCTTGTCGATCGGTAACGCAACGTTCCCAAGTCTTCCTGATGGCGGAACCGAAGCGTTTTTAGTGAACGCGACACTGACGGCAGACCTAAGCCCTTCGACAACGCTGCTGAACAGCGCCGGACGTGAGTTGCACAAGACCGATGGAACCGGACCAGGGACCACGATGGTCAAAGACATCGTTCCGACGGGCAGTTCGGGACCAAGTCAGCTAACAAAGCTTGGCAACCAACTGTTGTTCGTTGCTGATGATGTTACCGGAGATGGTGAGGAATTGTGGGTCAGCGACGGTACCGAATCCGGCACCCTTCGCGTGATCGACACGCGCCCAGGCAATGATCTATATGGTGCTCCACTGGACGGTCTGCCGCGAATCTTGGGCGAACTTGATGGTCAAATGCTGTTTACCAGCTTCGATGCCAACGAAGATCGTGAACTATGGATAAGTGACGGAACCGAACTCGGGTCTGGCTTGTTGAAAAACATCAATCCCGCGACCGGTGATGCCGGTGTTAAGGAATTGCTTGTCGTCGGCAATGACATCTACTTTGCCGCCGATGATGGGATCAACGGTGAAGCGGTGTGGCGAGCCGATACCGTGCTAGAGACGGTGGAGATGGTCGCGGACGTTTCGCCAAGCAGTGCTGATCGTATTGCCGGGCTGACGTTGTTTACCGGCGAAAATCAAGAGATCGTTTTCTATAACAATAGCGGTGGGATCGACGGCGGCGTCTACATTACCGACGGTACGAACGACCCGATCCAGTTGTTTGATCGTACACCACAACCGCTTGACGAGGACGGGACGCTCTTCGTGGTCAGCGGTTCGCGTGTCTATTTCGTTGCGGATGATGGGAACACAGGGAACGAACTGTGGTCCAGCGACGGGGCAAGTTTCGCGACATTAGTAAACGACATAATTCCCGGGCCGACAGGTAGTAATCCTACGGGATTGGTCGAATTCCAAGGCAGTCTGTTCTTTGGTGCCGACACCGATGCGACGTCGGTCACCGGTGATGTCGGACGTGAACTGTTCACGCTTAATCCCGGTGATCAGTCGGTCGCGTTGGTCAACGATATCAATGTTGGTACCGGTTCATCCAACCCCGACCAGTTCACCGTCGTCGGTAGCAGCATGTACTACGTGGCTGATGACGGCACCGCGGGACGCGAATTATTTCGTCGAACGTTTACGTCCAACTTTATTGTTGAGGACATCAATCCCAGCGGCGATTCGAACCCCAATCATTTGATTGATGCCGGTGGGGTGCTTTACTTCAGCGCTGACGATGGAACCAGTGGGTTTGAACCCTGGCGTTCCAACGGTGTCGCCGCAAACACTTACCGAATCGCCGATGTAAATCCCGGATCGTCCGGTTCGGATCCTGACGGTTTCTTCAGTGCATTGGGCGAGGTTTATTTTTCCGCCGATGATGGGACGAGCGGTCGCGAGTTGTATCGCACCAACGGGGCGGTGGATAACTTGAACTTGGTGGCTGATATTCTTGCGGGCCCTGAAGGCAGCAGCCCGATTCCATTGTTGGCAACCCCGTCGCGGATGCTGTTTAGCGCTGCCGGAACAACCACGGCTGACCAAGAGTTATGGTCAACCAACGGAACCACGACCACGGTGCAGGTTGACGATCTGAATCCGACGGATCAGTTCGGTAGCTATCCGTCTGAAGTTGTTGAAGTCAACGGGTTGTTCTATCTGTCAGCTGACAACGGCGTGAACGGTCGTGAGTTGTTTGTGCTTCGTGAGGAGTCTGTCTCGGTTGCCGAAGTCATCATTGGCGGCGAGCCTGGTGCACCGGTCCATCAGCCACAACGATCTGTGGTTGACTTGATCACCGTGGTCTTCGACGGTCCCGTTGACGTGCCATCCACGGCGATCCAGTTGACCAACACGACAACGGGTGAAGCCTTGACGACTGTTCAAGTCGATTTGCGATATGAACTTGGCAAGACTTTTGTCGAGCTGACGTTTGGCAGCGGAACATCGGTTGATGATCGCGACTTGCTCGGCGGCACCGGACTTGGCAACAGTCTCTCACGCGGTAATTACCGGCTAGACATCGACAGTTCTCAAGTCACGTCGCTTTCCAGTGGGCTCGGGATGACAAGTGATTTCGAGTTCGGCAGCGACCCACTGGATAACTTCTTCCGGCTACTCGGTGATGCTACCGGGGATCGCAAGGTTGACGCTGCCGATATGCGAATCTTCGGCGCGGCGTTAGATACATCAACAGGGGCAACCGGTTATCGGTCGGAGTTGGATTTTGACGGTGATGGTGATGTCGACGGTCAAGATTTCGGCCAATTTAGGCGTCAGCTTCTGCGTCGTGGTTCTTTCTAAGGGACATTTTTTCGATTGTATGATCGAAGAATACTCCCGTTTGAATCACGACCGTGTTTGGCCAAGCCTTCCGAAATCGCTCCGTCCAAAATCCCTGTGAACAAGCCGACCTGATCCGACGTTGGCGATGTGGCCGGATCATCATGCGGCAGGGAAAGTTGGTCGAGGTGCAGCGACGATGGTTCGTTGGCAGTGTTTCTGTTGCCCAGGTCTGGTGGCAAACCCGCTATGGTCGTCCAGACGATGATTTCTGTTGGCTGGACTATCACACACCACTGGGCATGCCATCGTTTTTAACGCTGGACTATATCCGCAGTGGGCGCAAAGCGGGTTACAAGACTTTCGTCGGTGCTTGTCACATTCTTGATGAAATCGCACGACTCAAAAACGTTTGTGCGATCGTGGCTCATGTTTCGACGTCTGCGATTTCCGACCGTCTACTGCAGCGGCTCGGATGGCAACGGCATCTGCAGCAGCACTCCGGTCGACATTGGATCAAACGATTTTACGAAGGTTATCCGGATTCGCGTTTGGCAAGCTATCTATAGCGGTTTGTCTTTGGCGACCTGTTTTGCGGAAGCATTATTTGGTCGCATACCAAGGTTCCCTGCGGCACCGATTCGCAAATTTCGTGAAAGTTTGGGAAAACGAAGCCTTGGTATTGAATGCGTTTGATGATGCCTCGCATTTGACCAATTGGTAGGGTGAATAGCGAAGCACCTTCAGACTAGACTTTCCGAATGAATTTTCTTTCGCACGCGATTCCCTACCTGGACGAACCACTCGTTGCGATCGCGACAGCGGTCCCGGATTGGTTAAGCGTGATCAATCGGAAAATACGTGCACGCGAAAAGCTCGCCAGCGCCGCGATGGGATCAAACGATGCGTCGATTCGGCTGATCGCCCAGGGGATTCTGCATCACATCGAAGACGATCGTTGGTTTCATCAGACCGCGGCGTTCGCGGAACTGAACCTTCAGTTGGCGGTTCAGCTTCGCGATCAACTTCCCGGCGATCGTGGTTTTCGCCCGATGTTTGTTGGGCATATCTTGATCGAAATCTTCTTGGATGCCTTTTGGATCCGTGATGATTCCGAAGTTGCCGATCGGTATTACGCCACGATTGAGCAGGCTTCTGCTGAGTTGATTCAGAACTGTGTCAACGAAATCACAGGGCATCCCACCGATCGGATGGTATCCACGATCCAGCGGTACTGCGAAGCACGGTTTCTGTACGACTATTTGGATGAAGATCGGTTGTTGATGCGGCTTAATCAAGTGATGCGGCGAGTTCGATTGGTGGAATTGCCGCAATCGATCCTCCCATGGCTGCACGATGCACGTGAATTGGTAGAATCTCGTCGAACGAGTTTGCTGACTCGTCCCGACGGCTCGACGCCCTTCCCTTCCCTCCCCCCGCTAGGATTTGACGATCGATGAAATACGGAATGAACTTGCTGCTGTGGACCGGCGAAGTGACCGAGGAAATGTATCCGGTTTGCGAGCAGCTGAAGGAAATCGGGTTCGACGGTGTCGAGTTGCCGATGTTCAATCTGGATTTGGATTACGGAGCGATCGGGAAGCAACTCGATTCGATGGAATTGAAACGAACCGGCGTCACGATCCGAATCGAAGAAGACAACCCGATTTCGCCGGACCCCGCAGTACGAAAGAAGGGAATCGAGCTGACCAAGAAAACACTTGATCTGGCAGCCGAAGCGGGAATCGAAACGCTTGTCGGCCCCTATCACTCCGCGATCGGTCTTTTCAGCGGTGCCGGCCCAACCGAAGACGAATGGAAATGGGGCGTCGAAGGCATGCGAGAGTGTGCCGAACATGCTGGAAACGTTGGGGTACGGATCGGTGTCGAAGCTCTGAATCGCTTCGAATGCTACTTGCTGAATGCCCATGCGGATTCGGCGCGATTCGTTCGCGAAGTCGATCATCCGGCATGCGGAATGATGTACGACACGTTCCATTCCAACATCGAAGAGAAAAGCATCACCGATGCGATCAATGTTGGTGGTGACAAGCTGATCCACATCCATATCAGCGAGAACGACCGCAGCACACCTGGTAAGGGCGGCGTCAATTGGCAAGAGAACTTTGATGCGATCACCAACAGCGGTTATGACGGCTGGCTTGTGATCGAAGCCTTCGGTCTGGCGCTTCCTGAAATCGCTGCGGCAACCAAGATCTGGCGGAAGATGTTTGATACCGAAATCAAACTGGCCAAGGAAGGGTTTGAGTTCATGAAGGGCGAAGTGGAAAAACGCCAGTGAGTGATTTGAAAGAAAGCGATCCCCAAGATTCGTCGGACAATGCAGAGACCGTTGTCTTGTTGTCCGGCGATCTAATTTTCGCATCACGTGTCCGCGCTGCTGCACAGAATGCCGGTTACGCATTCAAGCTATCAGGTGCGCTTCCTGAAATCGAATCGATCAAGTTCGTCATCGTCGATCTGTCCACACGCAGTGGACTGTTGGAACAACTGATGGACTATCGCGATCGTGTTTGTCCGAATGCAATCACGGTTGCGTACGGTCCCCATGTTCAGGAAAAGCCATTGGAACTGGCAAAGCAGATCGGCGTTCAGAAAGTGATGACGCGAGGTCAGTTCGATCGATCGCTGGCTACCCTGTTCACGGCATCAACCTGAACCATTTCGATTCCGGTTGACCGTTTCATTCCCTACGTATCTTCATTGGAGAACGCTCCCATGCCTTCGGTCCTTGCCATCGCGGCGCATCCTGATGATATCGAATACATGATGGCCGGTACGATGTTGCACCTAGGGCGACTCGGTTGGGACTTGCACTACGTCAATCTTTGTGACGGTTCACGTGGCAGCACAACGATGTCACGCGAAGAATGTGCAGCGACTCGATTGGAAGAAGCAAAGAGGGCATGTGAGCTGATGGGGGCGACGTTTTACGGCCCCATCTTTCCGGACATGGAAGCGGCGTACAACATCGAAAACGTCGCCAAGGTGACCGCGATCGTTCGCAAGTCCAAGGCGTCGATCGTCCTGACACAGCCGCCGATCGACTACATGGAAGATCATCAAAACTCCTGTCGATTGGCTGTCAGCGCGGCGTTTTCTCACGGGATGCCGAATCTGATCAGTGATCCGCCGGTTGATCCTTATTACGAACCGGTCACGGTGTATCACTGTCAGCCGGTGGGCAATCGGACACAGCTCTGTGAAATCGTTACGCCGCATTTCTATGTCGACGTTAGCGATGTCGTGGAAAAGAAAGTCGATCTGCTTGCCTGTCATGAGAGCCAAAAACAGTGGCTTGACCAGAGCCAAGGGATGGACAGTTATCTGCAAGCGTTGCGTGACGTGAACGCCGAAACGGGCAAAATGAGCGGCAAGTTCGAATTCGCCGAAGGTTGGCGAAAGCACTTGCACTGGGGCTTTTGCGGTCCCGACGACGATCCTCTTCGCGATGCGTTGACGGATTTGATCGTTGAAAGCGAATGAGTGTCGATGACGTTATGACGACAGTGAATCGAGCAAAGTTTTGATCTGTCCCTGCGGAAATCAGACCAGTTGCGAGGGTATAATGAGACGCGATCCTGCCTTTTGCGACTCCCCTGCCCTGCACCGCCCGCATGTTTCCTCACGCGAATACTAAACGCGTTTCTAAAAGCTCGACTCTACGGACTTTGCTGTTGGCTGTGGCTTTACTAGCGACGTCAGCTGCGGAGTCAGTCCTGTTCGCACAGCAGCCCGATGCTTCGTCAGGTTCTGATGACCGAACGGCCACCGTTGCTCGTGAAATCCTGAAGCGAGCCTGCTTGGATTGCCATGGTGCGGATTCGCAAGACTCTGAATTAAGACTCGATCAACTCGGCAGTGACTTTAGCGATCACGCCACGGCGGCAACTTGGCTCGAAGTACGTACACAGATCAATCTAGGGCAAATGCCGCCAGAGGATCGAGAACGCTTGTCGGCTGAAGAAATTTCATTGCTGACAAGCTGGGTCACATCGCAGGTACGTGCGGCCGAAAAGTCGGGTTTGCGATCCGGCGAGAACGTATTAATGCGGAGGATGAATCGGCACGAATACACCAACACGGTAATGGACCTTTTGTCGATGAAGTTCCCGACCGGGGAAAGCCCGATCGATGTGCTTCCGCCCGACGGGACAGCCGAAGGGTTCGACAAAGTCAGCGCGGCGTTGCAGTTGGATCCTTCGCTAATGGAATCCTACTACAAGATAGCCCGGCGGATCGCCGATCGAGCGATCGTGGATGGACCACCGAAGCATCCGACCGAAAGGATGCGATTGGAATTTGAGGAGATCGCGGACAGCCATGCGATTAGCTATCTGTTGACCCGGTTGGGAATGGAAGTGGTTCCCGGCGGACTACGTCTGGTCGAAGGAGGAACACGGTCCTTCGGAATGTTGCGATACCCAGGTCGACGCGACAACAACGTTGCCCCAGAGAACGGTTTTTATCGATTTACATTGAAAGCCGGCGGTGTGAAAGGAAGTGACGGTCGAGTGCCGCGGTTGTTGGTGACGCATGATCATCCTGATGAAACCATGCGGAAGATCATGGAATTCGAAGTCACAGCTTCCTGGGATGATCCGCAGGAATACTCCGTTGTGGTGCCTCGCGATACGCTTGGCGGTGAAGTTCATGTGCAGTTGATTGATGAAGCAAAGCTTTACATGGGGCAGCGCCCCGGTGAGGACTTCATGCGTCGCAACGATGAACTTGGAAAGCAAGGCAATTTCACCGAAACGATTCGGCTATCCGGACGCAAGATTGCCGAAGGTTGGGGTGGCGATCGTTCAACACCAAATCCTGATAAGCTGGATTGGAAGCAGTTTCCGCATGTCTTCTTAGACTACATCGAAGTCGAAGGACCTCTTTATGACGCTTGGCCACCGGTCAGCCATACCTCGATTCTGTTCGGCGGCAATGCTGATCAGCAGCAGCCCGATACGGCGCGAGAAATCTTTGCTCGTTTCTTGCCGAAAGCTTGGCGTCGTCCCATAACGGAAAATGAACTTGTTCCCATCCTGTCGGTTGTGCAAACCGAACTCGATGCGGGCGAGACTTTTAACGAAGCCATCCGTGTCGGGATCGTTGCCGCATTGTGCTCACCGAAATTTCTGTATCTGGTGGAGCCCAATCAGGCCAGCGACGAAAGTGACGACCTAGAAGAGTATCGGCTGGCGTCACGGCTTTCGTATCTGATTTGGAACTCGATGCCTGATGAGAGTTTGTTTCGATTGGCAAGCGAACACAAGCTCGCTGAGCCCGGCGAATTGGTTCGTCAGATCGATCGAATGTTGGATGACCCCAGGTCAGATCGATTTTTGGATAGCTTCGCTCGGCAATGGTTCCGGACCGAGACTTATACGGTGTTTACTCCGGACCGATTTCTGTATCGCCAATACGACGACAAACTTTCCGAAGCCGTTGTGCGAGAACCATTGGAGTTCTTTCGGTATCTCGTCCGGCAGGGGCTCGCTTTGGATTGTCTAGTCGATTCGGACTTCCTGATCATCAACGAGCGGTTGGCCGAACATTACCAGATCGAAGGTGTGCGCGGCGAGCAATTTCGCCGAGTGGAATTGCCCGACGGTTCACCACGTGGCGGGTTGCTGGGGATGGCCGGGGTGCATCAAGCAGGATCCGATGGCGTGCGAACCAAACCTGTTTCTCGTGCCGTCTTTGTCCGCGAAGTGCTCTTCAACGATCCGCCGGACCCTCCGCCGCCCAATGCCGGCGAAATCGAACCGAACATCGAAGGTGAACGTTTAACGGTGCGTCAACGATTGATTGCCCACCAGCAAATTGATGCTTGTGCCGCGTGCCATCGCAATTTGGACCCTTATGGGTTGGCGTTGGAAAACTTCAACGTGATCGGTCTTTGGCGGACAGAACAAGACGGCGAGGACTTTCGTGGTCGAAATGTTCCGCCGATTGATCCCAGCGGACGATTGCCTGATGGGACTTCCTTCAATAGTTACGACGAATTCAAGTCGCTGTTAGTGCAGCAAAAACAACGTTTCCGACGCGGGGTTGCAGAACGTTTGTTGGTTTATGCGTTGGGGCGTCCGGTCAGTCCTTCCGATGACGATGATTTGCAACACATGATCGATACGATGATTCGTGGCGGCGATTCGATGCGGACGCTACTGCACGGACTGGTGACCAGCCAAGTATTTGGAGAGAAATAGGGATGCGAATTGCAAACAAGCTCCGCCGTCGTACTTTCCTACACGGGTTGGGGACAACGATTGCTTTGCCATGGTTGGAATCAAAAGCTTCTGCCGCGGAATTGGCCGGAGAGATCGTGCCAAGGATGGGTATGTTTTATTTCGGTACCGGAATGAACATGCGGCAGTTCTATCCGGAAGGCTTCGGCAAGGATGCATCGTTTTCCCGGATATTGAAACCGCTGGAAAAGCATCGTGAGAATCTGACCGTTTTGAGCGGCACCTACTTAGAACACGGTGGAGGTCATGACGGTGCTTATCCCTTTGCAACTTCGATTGCTCGTGGCGAAAAGCAGGTGGCATCGCCAGACCAATTGGCTGCAAGAATCCATGGGGCGAAGACTCGTTTTCCATCGCTTCAGCTTTCTGTCAAGCGAGGCACCGGGTTTGGCAGCCAAGCTCTCGCGACGATTTCATGGAACGAGCAAGGCGTGCCATTGGCGGCCGAGAATGATCCAAAGCTAATTTTCAATCGCTTGTTTCGCGCCGATAGCCAATCCGATCGAGCCGAAATGGACATCGGGTTTCGTCAGCGCCGAAGTGTACTTGATGCGGTGCTCGATGACGCACGCCAAATCCAAAAGCAGATCAGTCAAGATGATCGTCGGCAATTGGATCAGTACTTCCATTCCATTCGCGAAGTTGAACAGAGCTTGGCTCGCGAGATTGACTGGGCTGATAAACCAAAACCCAAGCCCGGCCTGAATGAATTAGGTGACTACGAAAACGCGGTCACTCCAGAAGGCAATGGGAAGTTTCTCTACGACGACTATGCCAAGTTGATGTATGACCTAATCACGCTGGCCTTTCAAACGGATTCGACGCGTGTGATTTCTTACGTTGTACGTACCGAATTGGCCGGCGGTGTTTATCCGGAATTCGGTGTCAGTAAGGGCTATCACGAATTGACCCACCACGGAAACGATCCCTCGAACTTGGAACAGCTTGCCAAAGTTGACACGATCTACATGAAACATTGGTCGTACTTCCTGGATCGTTTGGATTCGATCCGTGAAGGCAACGGCACGCTGCTTGACCATTCCATGCTGGGCTTTTCCAGTGGAATGGGGATCGGACATAGCAAAGCGATTTTGCCAACAGTGTTGTCTGGCGGCGAGGCTTTGGGGATCAAGCATCAAACCCATTTACAATTGCCCGAAAACACACCTCTGTCGGCGCTTTGGCAAACGATGGCCGAAAAAATGGGGGTCAAAGCCAGTGAGTCGTTTCAGGATAGCCCCGGTGTCATTGAGGAGTTGGTCGCTTGAAGACGCTGCCACTTGCCCTGATGATGGCGACGATCCTTTGTGGTTCGATGCTGTTTCCGAAATCGGCTGTCGCACAAACTGATCCACAACAAGTCGACAAATCCGACGACGCAAGCCCGCTGGCCATTCGCTTCGTGCGGATACCCGCAGGGACGTTCATGCGTGGATTTGACAATTCCGATCGCAACGAACAGCGGTTCCACCTGGACCATCCCTATAGCAATCACCAAGACTTTAAATTTGAACGGCCCTCTCATCGGGTCGAACTGACAAAGGCGTTCGAGATAGCTGACTGTGAAGTGACCGTCGGCCAGTTTCGAGAATTTGTCGAAGCGACAGGCTATCGAACCGACGCAGAGAAGAACGGCGGAGCGCTAGGATGGTTTCCAGATGAGGATAACTATGTGGATCGTTTCCATGCCGATCCCGCAGTGACTTGGCAGTCGCCAGGATTCGAACAGAGCGATCGTCATCCCGTTGTCGCGGTCAGTTGGAACGACGCACAAGCGTTCTGCCGCTGGCTATCAGAACAAGATGGCCGAAATCATCGATTGCCGAGCGAGGCAGAGTGGGAATACGCTTGCCGTTCGGGAACGACAACTTGGTATTCATTCGGCAACGATCCAGACCTTGCCTATGCGCATGGCAATGTTGCTGATGGTGCGTTAGAGGCACGTTTTCCAAACACGGCTCGGTACACGCGAGCAGTTCGATTGACGGCGGGTGAAGGCGATGGCCATGTATTTACCGCGCCGGTTCGGTCCTTCAAAGCCAACGCCTGGGGGCTGCACGATTTGCATGGCAACGTCTGGGAGTGGTGCCAGGATCGCTGGGCCGAAGACGCTTACGACCGTTATCTAAGCGGAATTTCGCGCCGAGAAAGAGAGCAATTCGTCCTCAAGGATCCCGTGTTTGATGAGGCGACGGACTTGCATCAATACGGAGATTGGCGAGTCATGCGTGGCGGCGCATGGACTTGCACGCCAGCGGCAACCAGGGCTTCGATCAGGACGTTTGCCGAGAAGGCAGATAGCAGCGTCTACACTGGGTTTCGCATCGTTCGTGAAGTGAACGCGGATGCAAAGTAAAAAGCACTGTCGGCTTGGTGGTGAGGTTCGCCAAGATTCGGCGTTGTGTAGAAAACAACTCTCGCCACGTTCAGATCTACTGAGCGAATTGTAGGCGTGGATCGTCTAAACCCAAACGCTTCATTTTCTTGTATAGCGTGGTTCGGTTGATGTCCAATGCGTCAGCGGTTGCCGCGCGATTCCAATTGTTTTTTCGCAGCGAGTGCAGAATGATTTCGCGTTCGGGGCCTTCAAGTGCTTCACGCAAGCTCTTGTTTTGAAGGTCCGCAGGAGCAACAGCTAGGTTGGGGCCTGCCGGTCGCAAATCAGGGATTGCTGGTCCCATCGGGTCAGCAATCTGGCCAAGAACTTCCGGAGGTAAATCGTTGAGTGTTAACTGACGTCCTCGCGAAAGCAGGACTGCACGTTCTACAACGTTTTGTAGCTGTCGAACGTTTCCTGGCCAGCGATACGATTGCATTTGAGTGATCGCTTCGGAATCGAAACAGTCAACATCGCGACCGCAGGTTTCTGCTGCTTCACGCAAGAAATAATCGATCAGCAATGGGATGTCACCGACGCGTTCTCGAAGCGAAGGCAGCACGATATTGACGACGTTAATTCGATAGTACAAGTCTTGTCGAAACGAACCGTCGCTCACGGCTTTCGATAAATCTTCGTTGGTCGCCAGGATGACTCGGGTATCGACCGACTGTGTCTTGGTGCCACCGAGCTGTTCGAATTGAAACTCTTGCAAAACGCGTAGCAATTTGACTTGCATCGCCGCGGTAGCGGTTCCAATTTCGTCTAGGAATAACGTGCCTTGGTCTGCCAGTTGGAATTTACCAACCTTGTCGGTGGCCGCTCCGGTAAAAGCGCCTTTGACATGCCCGAACAGTTCGCTTTCGAGCAAATTATCTGGCAAAGCACCGCATGCGACTTCGACAAATGGCTTTCCGCGTCGAGCGCTGCGTTCATGAATTGCACGTGCGATCATGCTTTTACCGGTTCCGTTTTCACCGGTAATCAAGATCGATGCTCGGGCATCCGCGACGCTATCGATCACATCGAAGATCTTCATCATCCGGTAGTCATGGCTGATGATGCCTTCGAGTCCGGATCGACGGTCAAGTCGCTCGCGTAGCTTTTCGTTCTCTTGTTCGATTTCTCGCTGCGAAACGGCTCGGCTAATCGCCAAGTTCAGTTCGTCATCGATCATCGGTTTGGTCAGCAGGTCAAACGCACCTGCTTTGATCGCTTCGATCGCCGTGTCTGGCGTCGCATACCCGGTCATCACTAGAACGACCGTGTCGGGGTGACGCTTTTTCGTGTAGCCGATCAGCTGGAATCCGTCCTCGTCGCGAAGCCGTAGGTCGGTGATCAGCAAATCGTACGGACGTTGGTCGAGCGTTACTTTGGCACCATCAATACAGTCCGCAACATCAACACTGTGACCCAATTCGCGCAACCAATCTGCCATGGACTGAACCAAGTGCCAGTCATCGTCAACAAGCAGGATTGAGGCCGGTGAGGTCATGTTGTTCGTTCGTCGTCGAAGTCAAAAGGGCCAACGCAGGGATGGAAATCCTCATCAATGTCTAGGTCACTGTTAAGAAACACGCAAAAAAGTGATTCCGATTCGGCTGATTGACGTCGCCAAGCCGCCCGCTTCGGCCGCAGTGCCGATCGGCTGGACGGGAAAAGAAGAAACCCTGTTCAAATGCCTACTTTTTTGGGGGGTAAGGCTGGGGTTCAGCATACCGGGGAGCCATACTTCCGGTGCGGCGAATGTACGCCATGAATAGGTGTGCACCGTCAGGGCAAGTCCGGATGGAACTAGGGCTGTCCACAAGCAGCATTGAATGGCAGGTTTGGACAACTAGGTAAGCTTGAACTGGAAAGCAGATGTCAGTGAAAACGTTGGTCGTGGATGATCACGAAGCCGCTCGAGTAGGCATATCGCAATTGATGCATGGAACTTCTATCAGCATCGAGGTCGCGGTTGCGGATGGCGAGTACGCGTTAGACTTGATCCGTGAAGAGGACTTTGATGTTCTGTTGATCGATGTGCAAATGCGGAAGGGCGATGGCATTGCGTTGCTGGAAGAACTTCGCGCTGATCATCCCGATTTACCAGTCGTGATCTTCAGTGCTTATGACTATCCGGTTTACATGGCCCGGTCGCTTGCCAACGGGGCGCAGGACTATCTATTGAAGTGTGACAGCGCCGAGATGATCGAACAGGTCATCCGATACGCGGCAGAGCATCAAAGTAGCTTTCCTGGGGGACGGTTGGATGTCCTGCGAAAGAAGCTGACCGCGTCCGTCAAAGCGAAAGACCTGCCAGAGGAATTTCCATTGACGGGGCGTGAAGCTCAGGTGCTGCGTCACGTCGCGTTTGGACTAAGCAACCGAGAGATCGCAAAGTCGCTTTCGATCAGTGTCGAAACCGTCAAAGAGCACGTGCAGAACATCCTGCGCAAAACAGGTGCGAGTGATCGAACCGATGTTGCGGTACGCGCGGTACGACAGAATTTCGTTTAGTGAAACGCCTTCTGTGGCTGGCTCGTCGGGCGCCGATAAGCGAATGCGATTCGTCGCGACATAGATTCTGAAAAACGTTATCGCTTTGAACGCCGATTGAAGGAAATTAAGGCTGGGATCGCGATGACTTGTGGGATAAACGTGACAATCACGATGCCCGCGACCAAGACATGGGTGATGATAAACGCGAAGGTTTCACCGGAGTATCGTCGGATCGGACTTTCGAACGAAACGAAGGCCTGTAGCACCATCACGACGGTGCAGGCTCCAATGATCGTGCTAAGCCACTGCCAATTGCGTCGTCCCGACAAGACCGCTAGTCCCGTTAGCATTGCCGGAATGTGCGGGAACAGAGCGAGCTTACCCAGGTCGATGGCGATTTCTTTTCGAGAGACATCGAATGGAAATTCGACGAATAGGAAGATTGCCAATCCGAAGGCGAGTCCGAGGACGATCGAGGCATGGCTAAAGATTGCGACAATCGCGGCTTCTTTGATGCGAGACTCCTTTCGGCACCAGCGTAACGCTTTCTTAAAAGCCGATTCGTGAAGACCAGCGATCGCGTGTCCGTCTTGATAGCGTTTCAGGTCTTCGGCCAATTCTTCTGCCGATTGATATCGACATTGTGGATCAACCGCCAAGCATGTTTGGCAGATCTTCTGAAGTTCGATTGGGATTGTGCTTCCCTTTTCGAATCCGATGAATTGTCCTTGGTAGATCCGCTGCATCAAACCGAAAGGCGTTGGCGCCTCGAAGGGATGGTGCCCGACTAGCAGCTGATAGAAGATAATACCGAGGGCGAAGACATCGGTCGTTTGATTAATCCGGGTTTGGTCGCCTTCGATTTGTTCGGGGGCCATATACAGCAAGGTCCCGAACTGCTTTGTTGTCGAGGCATCGCTGGTATCAAATTCCGATAACCTTGCCAGTCCAAAGTCGGCTACCTGGACTTTGCCGGGAAAGATTCCATCGGATTGGGGACCCTCATCGTCGGTGGTGAAAAGTAGATTGGCGGGCTTTAAGTCGAGGTGAAGAACACCACGGCTATGGCAGTGGGCGACGGCTTCGGCGACCGCTGTCATCAAACGCGAGACTTGCTCAACCGGTTGCGGGCCCGGATGATCTTCGATCCAAGTCGCCAAGTCACCTCGATCGGCATAGCGACTGACAAGATAGAACCAATCGTTCCAACGACCGACTTCGAGGATGTCGATTAGACCGGGATGGTCACACTTGGCCGCGATACGAGCTTCTTGAAAGCAGCGTTCATCAAAATGTGCTTTGCCGCCTTTACGGGGGCGAGGAATCTTGATCGCGACGAGTCGATCAATCATCGTGTCGAGCGCTAGATAAACACTGCTCATTCCTCCGTGTCCGATCAGACGCTCGATCTGGAATCGCCCTAGCTGATCGATGGATGCCAGCGGGTTGAATCGCTCGCGCTGAGGTTTGACCGCATCGTCCACCTCTAGCAAGGTGTCTTCGGTGTCCTGTGATTCGCCCTCATCGCCGAGGCATGAATCGACGATCTGTCCGAACCCGATTTGACGATCGAGCGCTGCGGCGTGACTGGGGAACTTTTCGCAAAGCTCACGCTGTCGGCTGGGCCGTTGTTTGACCGGCGTGAGACGATAGTCGTTGTAGAGAACTGCAAGAACTGCTTCGCCACGTTCGGCCAGTTGACCGAATTGGGCGAGGACTGAATCGAGTGAAAAGTCCCTGCCGCGCATTGCCATGTCGGCTTGGTAAGCCAACGCTTGGTCAAGGAGCAATTCGAGTTCGTCCAAGTCGTTTGGTGTTTGGCTGAAAGAGTTGACCATAAACGTTTGGCGCCAACCCTAGTCACGCGGTTGGGGCAATAGCTCAGCCAGGTCCTGCGGCCAGTGGGCACGTAAACGTTGTAAACGCATTCGGCATGCATCCGGTGACAAGCCGAGTTCTTCAGCGATGTCGCTCCATGAGCAACCTTGCATTCTCATTTCGACCAGTCGGTAGTCGACACTTCCGAAGCGTGAATGAAGGAACTCTTTCAGGTCACCTTCGCTGGCTTTGTCGGTCGGTTCGGGAATCGCGCTGGTGAGGTCTTGGTACTGTTCGACGGTGCCGCTATCACGACGGATGTCCCGTTTTCGCGCGGTGTGGAAACGGATTTTCTGCTGCACTTTTTCACGTGAAGCACGGAACAGTTTTGCTATCGCCTCGTTCGGGGATAGTTGTGCGATGGAGCCGGTTCGCGACGCGATCAAGAAGTCCGTGAAAACGCTCTGAGCGATGTCGACTGAATCGAGCATACGGCGAACTTGTGAGCTCGCGATCCGGGTGCGGATCTCCAAGCGGATTTGGGACTCGAACTCTTTGACGAAACGAGTCGTCGAATCCTCGCACCCCTCGACAGCTTTTCGAAGTAGTGATTCTATATCTTGGTTGTTCATCTCGGTCGCCTGGAACCCAAAGTCGTACAAGGCTGAACAAATTAAAACTGCGGGCTTCCCATCGCACAATGGAAACATTTGTCGACGTAGAGAAATAAGGGTAATCGACAAAAAAACCTCACGCCAAAAACTGGCGTGAGGTTCTCGTAACCTTCAATCTCGGCGTTGAAAGTCTACTTGCAGGCGGGTTCTCGCCTCTGCTTCAGTTCATGTTTTGAGGGGCATTCCTCAACGTTTACCGAATCGGGGTGACCGGTCGTCCGGCGACAATGGGGGCTGGGATGCGGTAGTAGTCCGCCGCCGAGATAGGCTCGGTGACATCTGGTGTCACTGCGCTGCTTGCTGGAGCTGCTTCCTGGATCGCAGGTGGTGTCGCGATCGTCGGCTGGTTGTGTGATTCGATCATCTCGACTGGAATCGCCGCACAGGTCGAATCGCAGCAAGAGTCTTTTTCAACCGGAGTCCAAGAGTACTTGCATGCAGGGCAGGTGTACTTCTCTTTTTTCAGGACACAGATCTTTCGCAGTCGAGCACCGTTGTGAACGCAGTTGGTGCAGCCAAGACCATCGCAGCTATCGCAAGATGCACAAGCGGCTTGCTTCGACTTTTGCCATGGGAAGACGACGCGTGGAATGCAGATCACTTTGGATTCGACTTTGAAACAAGTCTTCTCTTCTTCGACTTGTTCTGCTTTCAATTGGCAGGTGTGGTCGCAAACCGGGCAGCTGCATTTCAGGCCGGTTTGACTGAACACGTCACCGGCGTTGCTGTTGCTTGTCGGCATGCAAATCAGGCTTGCGGCCAACATCAGCATCCAGCAACCGTGGTTGATGATTGTCTTGATCATGTTTATTGGTCTCTATCGGAGTTTGTTTTGTTGGGTGTCATCCGTACGAGCGGCAGGTGTTACCGCATCGATAAGACGCATTAAAAGTCGATCATGTAACGGAAGCCAAGGATCGTGAAGTCACCCGAGACTCCTTGAGCCAACGGGACGTTCGAACGGCCTTGCCCTGCGTCATCAATTTCGCCCATGACAAGGTTGGTTTGCAGTTTCGAATACGCAGTCCAGTACCAGTTGTTGCTAAGTGTGATCGCATAGCCATCACCACCACGAATGTCTCCATCGGACAGGTCCAGGTAGTCAGCACGGATACCGACCGACATCGCACCCCAACCCGTTCCGGTTCCGCCACAGCAACGATCAACCAAGAAGAAGTTTTCGAATGGCTTGACCCGATCGATGGTTCCCGAGGTTCGTTTTAGTGGGACGTGTTCGCCGGTTAGGAAGTAGTTGGCAAACAGGTAAGCACCTTGGAAGTGCAAGTCTTCGCCATTGAATCCACCCAGCGGATCACGCTGAACCCAGGTGTTGATGTATTCGCCGGTCAACTGAAACGCACCGATGTTGAGCATCGATTCGAAAGCCAACTGTTGGTAAGACTCGGCACCCAGAAGACGTCCGGTATCCCACCATCGCGAGCTGCTGCGTGCGAGCGGTCGTGTGCGGAAGCGAGCTTCGTTGGAGTTCGAATCGTTGTCGATCGTTCCGTCCGCGTCGGTGGTGTTCGCACTACCAGCGATCGCACAGTGATAGTAGCCTCGGCCGCCACTGATTTCGTCATACCATGGGCTCATTGCCAGACGCCCGTATAGACCCGCTTCGTCGTAGTCACCACGGTAGCGACCGTCACCGGAGAGGTTCTCAAGCAAGAACGCACCGTAGCGCCAGTTGACCGATTCTGAATCGTTGTGCCCGTACATACAGGCACCCAAGCGACGTGCGTCTTCGTTGAACGTTTCTACCGCCAATGGACGTTCGATGAAAACGTTGTGGCGGCTACTGTTTAGGTGATCCAAACCGATCGGCCGTTTTTGGTTTCCGATCAAGAACTGCTGATTGTGTGGCAGATTCTTGAATCCCATGTAGACGTCTTTCATCTCGGGCGAATTCGGATTGTTGAAGTCGATCGAGATGCGGTAAAGCATGTCGCCGGGAACGTCACCCGAAAACGTCAGTCGAATTCGACGGAAGTCCCAGCGGTCTTGTGGGTCCTGGGTTGGGTCGCCACTTTCGAGATAGTTGGTGCCTGCGTCTTCATCGAGGAAGCTCCAGTTATCCAAGTGAACGCGACCGTTCAGCTTGCCGGAGGGCTTCTTCTTTTTCGCATCCGCTTCGTCTTTCAGCTTGTCTTGGTAGCCCGACCAAGACTTTTCCAAGCTATCGAAACGCTCGACAAGGTCGTCGTAATCTTGACGCGAAACCATGTCGCCGCCGGTGGATGACGCGGCGGTTTCGATTTCTGTGTTGATATCGCCAGCGATCGGCTGTGCCGGTTGATCGTCGTCTTCTAGCAGAGCGATTCGATCGGCGGGTTGTTCAGGTCCGAAGAACGAGAATGCGTCTTCGGCGCTTGCATTTTGATTCGCCAAGCCTGTGCCGGAAACACAAGCCGACAGTGCAAGCAGTAACGATAGGCGCTTAGCGCGCACGTTGATTGATCGTTTCATCGCATCCATGCAATTGACAGTCTATTGAAAACCGCCGAGCACCATTCCGTTAGGGCTCACCACAGCAGGTTTACAGAGTCTGGTTGATGGGAAGGTAATTTCGGAATTGCGAAATTCGCCGCCTCATATTCAGGCGATCGGCTTGGTTTGTGTCGCCGGCTGCGCGAACATGTGAAGTTTTCACCACATGACCGAGGAGAATGCCTTTCCATCGCGACGAACCGTGCAAGGTGAATTCCGCGACAACTCAGCGCAGCCGGCAAGGTTTGAACCTATAACCCGCAGATCTGGTTCGATTTGCCTAGCCACACCGCAAATAATCGTCTATTGTTAACGAAGTGTTAAGAAACAGTGTAGAAGCTGTTTGTGCGTTGGGAATTCAGAATTGGAGTCGGTATCAATGATCGCTCGAAAGTCGCTCGAACATAGTTTGATCGCCATCGAAGAGGCAATTTCGGGCCAATGCGATCAGATCGAATCGATGATCCGGACGGCCTATCGAGGTCTTTGCGAACGTTGTTTGGGGACCGCTGACAATGTGTTGGCGATGGAAGAACGGATCAACGAGAACGAAGTGCAAATCGAAGAGCACTGCCTCGCTGTGCTTGCGTTGCATCAACCTGTCGCTAGCGATTTGCGTCGCACAACGGCCGCGTTGAAGATCAATGCGGACCTCGAGCGAATCGCCGATCTTGCGCTCAATCTGGCGGAACGAACCGAGTCACTCGTCGAATACCCGCAACTGGAAATTCCCAACCGCCTCACCGATATGGTGCTCTTTTCGATCAAGATGCTGCGCAACGCGCAAGAGGCATTTCTGAAAGTCGATCACAACTTGGCTGCCAAAGTTCGACGTGACGACGCGGACTTGGATGAGATGAATCGCCAAGTCATTGAAGAGCTCACCGAGAAGATGGCCAGCAATCCTGACTGGGTTTCAGGCTACCTGCACGTGTTCTCTGCTTCGCGAATCGTCGAACGGATTGGCGATCACGCAACCAACATCGCCGAAGACATCGAATACGTCATCGATGGTGAGATTCATCGTCACCAATTGCCCGGTGATATGGCGGGCTAAATCAAGGCAGACTTGATCAAGATCACTGTCATCATGCAGGCGATCCTTCTATCGCCAGCTCATGTTTGCTTTTCAGGTCAATTGCCTGCGTCGGATGGACAGGTGATTCGGCAGCCTACGAATTCTCTAGCAGCGAATTTCCAGTCAGCGATCGTTTAGCCGGCGATCAGTTCCAGGTATTGAACAAAGCCATCGGGGGAGTCTTCGCTGGTGTGGCTCGGTGCGATACCAAGAAGTTCTTTCGCAGCCGCTGCTGCTGCTTTGCCGCCAATTTTGCGGCCGTCCAGAAATCCTGTCACCTTTTCATAAAGCGACAATACAGCGGGATTGGAGGGAGCGTCTTGCTTGGCGAGTGAACGGAGCAGGCTGATCACCAAGTTATCGCGTAACGGTGTGCGTGAATCGCTGACCGATAGGATCGCTTCGATGACCAGCCCGGCTACATCGACGGGGGCAACCGCCTCTGATTTGCCAGATGCAGGGACTGGAGGTGCGCTCCGCGAGCCCTCGTCTAGGCGGCGACGTCGCCGACGGTCAGCAGCGCGAAGGTTGGCCTTTATTTTTGACCGGGACATGATTTGACCGAGACAGGGGCGGGAGAAGAGTGTCTGAAGGTCGAGCGAAAGTAGGTCCCCACAATATCTGATTCGGAAAACGATTTCAGCGTCCGACGAAGATTTTTCCAAGGTTTCTTGTTCGGGTTGATTGGCTTTGGTCCCATGGAGGGTGTTTTCCAGAGGTGGAAATATGCGGCGTATTCATGGCCGTGGTTCTTAAAGGGGTGACGCTTCTAACGGTTGTTTCGCCTGGGATCGGTCGATCCGAATTGGCATGTTCAGAAATGCGACACCGGGGTGTTGCCATGAGCTAGCTTCATACAGCGTCGCGTTCCCAATCCACAGACCACCTGGACCTGTCCCACCGCATGATCCACGTTCAACACCTAACTAAACGTTACGAGGATTTGCAGCGTGGTCGATTTACAGCGGTCGACGGTGTCTCGTTTACGTGTCGACGAGGCGAGATATTTGGGCTGCTGGGGCCCAACGGCGCTGGGAAAACCACCGTGCTCCGAATCCTAAGCACGGTGCTCGAACCGTCAGAGGGCATTGTGACCGTGGCAGGCTATGACGTTGTCCGCGATTCCGCCGAAGTCCGTCGCCATATCGGGTTCGTCAGCAACAATACCGCCATCTACGACCGCATGACCGCATGGGAAATGGTCGAGTACTTCGGTCGATTGCACGGGATGCAACGTGCCGAGCTGCAACAGCGAATGAACGATCTGTTCGAGCAACTCCGCATGAATGACTTTCGCGACGTACCGGGCGGCAAGATGTCGACCGGGATGAAACAAAAAGTGTCAATCGCGAGGGCGATGATTCATGACCCGCCGGTACTGATCTTTGATGAAGCCACACTTGGCTTGGATGTCCTGGTGGCGCGAAATCTTTTGGGCGTGATCCGTTCGCTTCGTGAAGCCGGAAAGTGTCTGATCTTTTCGACCCACATTATGAGTGAAGTCGAACGTTTGTGTGACAAGATCGCGATCATGTATCGCGGCAAGATTCTTGACACCGGATCATTAGAAGAACTGCGGCAGCGACACCAAGAAGAAGACTTTGAAGAGTTGTTCTTCGGGTTGCTCAGCCAACACGAAAAAGAAAATAGTCGGCTCGATGAGTCACTGATCGACCGACATGAAGGAGAAGTGATCGCATGAGTAAGCAATCCGACGAGCTTCGAAGGCGGGCCGCTTTAGCCGACAAGGCTCGATGGAGCGCGATCTGGTTGATCTATCTTCGTGAGATGCGCGACCAGCTACGTGACCGTCGAACACTATTCACGATTGCGGTACTGCCCATCATGCTCTATCCGTTGGTAGGCATGTTGCTTTTGCAGATCGCGCAGTTTTCGCGGCAGCACCCCACGGCGATTTGTGTTGTCGGAACCGAGCACCTCGTCGATGGCCCGGCGCTGATCGAAGGCGAAGCTTTTGTTGCTGATCTTACCGAGGATTCAAATCCCATCGAGATGATGGCGTATCGCTGGGATGAGCTGGGCGAAATTGCCGGCGGTGAACCGTCCAAGCAAGACGAGGCTGTGCGTTCAAAGGCGACGCGTTGGGTGACCGAGGGGGCGTTCGATTTGGTCGTGCTATTCCCGCCGGAATTCAAACAAACCGCGTTGGATGAAGACCTGATCGGAACGGCCAACCAAGAGAACCGTCCTCCGAATTCGCAGATCGAACTGTTCTTCAATGCCGGGCGTGACCAGTCCGTCGTCGCTCGAGGCCGAGTCACATCCATCCTAACCGCATGGCGAGGCGAATGGATCAAGGAACGCTTATCCGGAGTTGGCATCGACCCGGAAGTCCTTTTGCCCTTTGAATGGTCTGACAAAGACATGTCGCCAAAGCGTACTCGCGAGGCGGCTTTTTGGAGCAAGCTGTTGCCATTCATTATGTTGGTCTGGGCGATGACTGGAGCCTTTTACCCTGCAATCGATTTGGTTGCTGGTGAAAAAGAACGAGGCACCTTGGAGACGTTGCTTTGCAGTCCCGCTTTGCGATGCGAAATCGTTTGGGGCAAGTTAGGTGCGGTAGCGACGTTTAGTATGCTGACCGCGTTGCTAAACGCTGGCAGTATGCTGATGACCAGCTCATTGGTTTTCAAACACATTGGTATCGCCGGGACAAGTCAAGTCTTCGGTGCTCCGCCACTGGTTCCCATGTTGTGGTTGTTCGTGGCTTTGATTCCGTTGTCGTGTTTGTTTAGCGCCCTCGCGCTAGCTGTCGCGGCGATGGCGCGTAGTAGCAAGGAAGGTCAGTACTACTTGATGCCATTGATGATGATCACCTTGCCGTTGGTAATGTTGCCAATGCTTCCGGGGTCGACATTGAATATCGGAACCAGTTTGATCCCCGTCACGGGAATGTTCTTGTTGGTGCGTGCATTGGTTGAGGCGCAATACTCGACAGCGTTGTTTTATCTGCCAATGGTCGCGACGGTGACCGGAACGTGTCTTTGGGCGGCGGCACGTTGGGCCCGTCACCAATTCGAAAGCGAATCGGTACTATTTGGTGGCGGCGAGCAATGGGAACTCGGGATGTGGGTTCGTCACCTTTGGCGAGACCGGCAAAATGCCGCAACGCCGGTGCAAGCCTATGCCTGTGGTGCATTCATCTTGGTGACGCTGTTCTTTGCAAGGCTTAGCGTTGCGGTCGCTCCGACCGATTTCACTGGGATCGCCAAGATGGTCATGCTGCCACAAGTCTTGATCCTGTTTCCACCGTTGCTGATGGCAACGATGTTCACAACATCGATTCGCGAGAGTTTGCGAATCCGGATGCCACATTGGACCGCACTGCCGATGGCGATTCTGTTCGGCGTCACTTTGCACCCGACGTATGTGATGCTGTCGAAGTTTATCAACCACCTGTATCCGGTCAGCGAACAGGCAGCCGAAGCGATGAAACCCTTCGCGGAGCATATCTCGGCTGCACCTTGGACGTCGGTGCTGTTGCTGATGGCGGTCGTGCCTGCACTTTGTGAAGAACTTGCTTTCCGCGGGTTTATCTTTGGCGGCCTGGTCCGCGAACGAGGAAAACTTCGGGCTGTCGCGGTAACGGCGTTGATGTTTGGGATTTCCCACGGGGTGTTGCAGCAATCGATCGCGGCTTCGCTTATGGGCGTGGTTCTGGGGTGGATCACACTGCGTACAGGAAGCATCCTGCCATGTATCTTGATCCACGTTACCAACAATGCACTGTCAGTTTCGTTGGACCGGATTGCGACTAGCAGCTGGGAAGGCGCACAGTTATTTGTTACCCAAACAGATCTGGGGCCGTCCTACCAACCGTTCTGGACATTGATCAGCATGGGGGTTGCGACCACCTGTTTGCTGTATTTCGGAACCATGACACTCGAAAGCGATGAAAGCGAATCGGAGCTGATTGTGGACCATCAGGACTACGTCGACCCAACGAAATCGTTTGCGGTTGTCGGACAATAGAAACTGTTGCCGATTCGCGAGGCTCACCCAGTGACCTCTACAGGGGACAGTAAACCTCTGCAGGGGACAGTAAGTCTGCAAGGGCCGTGAGCCTCTGGGGAGCTGCGATCTGCTATCTGCCTTCGCCGTCTAGATCGCGACGGGGTTCTTACGCACGCTCGATAATGCGGAAGTTTGGGCAATGCAAATGTGGGTGCAGGATGCCAGCATTTCTTCTTCGGCCGATCTGGCCCCACGGAAACGATGTTGACTGCTACGGCGTTGGCCGTCAGTGATACCATCGCTGGGGCTAGCTTGTAGCTGGGAGACAAATCGGCCCTGTGGGGCGTCTTCCTATCGACCTGTTGATTGGCAGCTTTGATCTCACAGAATGCCACCTTCGACTCCACATGGCCAGCGGGAACGCACGCTACCTTCAAGGAGTGAAGGGCGACAACAGCAACTCTACAGGCTGCTATGTATCGCCGATGACGCGAACGTGTTTTTCCTTTCAAAGACAAACGTCTCCAGTGTGGGGTTCAAAGCACATCGGATTGATGCGATCACGGGCTGGCAACGACACAGAAGTTATTTCAATCGAGAACAATCTCAGTGACATGCGACTGCTCTCCCCACGTATGTGGCAGTTCGTTTAGGTGTGGTGGATTACCACGTGTGTTCTGTTGCGTTCTGTTTGAGCTTCGTTTCGCTAAAGAAAATTCGTTCGTGGACGCACGATCTCAATTTTGATGTCGTTCACCGAGGTCCGTGATATCGATCGCGTTAAGTGTCATTCTCTTTGCATTGCGACAGGTTCCGCATCGCGAATGTATGTTCGGCGCATTGAGCAAATCGTTCGGGAAAAACGCGGTCAATTTGTTAGTGCGTACCCCCAGTCGATAAAAAATTTTTTCGTTCGATTGGGGCGATTCGTTGCCCGCAAAAAACGTGTCAAAGAATGTCACCACAGCGTTGCGCGAAGTCATAAAAACAAATTGAGTGACGACTGCTAAGTCTCGGTTAATATCCTGTGCGACGTTTGCTTACTTGCTTACAGATTCGACTACACGTATCGAGAGGTCACCTTAATGAAAGCGTCTCTTTGGTTTTGTATGGGGGTTGTATTGCTACCCGTACTCTTCGCTGCAGGCTGCGGATCGAGTGGTGAAGACACCACCTATTTGCCAGTCGCCCCTCCGACTCCAGAAGAACGAGCGGAAGCGGAGGCTTACACCGAACAAATGCTTAAACCTCCGGGCCAGTAAGCATCTTCAGTCAAGTTTCGAGCGTCACAAGGTTGAAAAGGCGGCTTTCAAACGAGACGACCGAACCTCTTTTTCATTCCTTTCTGGTATCTAATTTCAAATGATTAACAATCATCCAACTTCTCTACGACACCGATCAACTCGGCAAGGTTTTACCTTGGTCGAATTGTTGGTCGTGATTGCCATCATCGGCATTCTTGTGGGGTTGTTGTTGCCAGCCGTGCAGGCTGCTCGCGAAGCGGCTCGTCGAATGAGCTGCAGCAACAACTTCAAGCAGATCGGACTCGCACTGCATAACTATCATTCAGCATTTCGCAATCTTCCGATGAACGCCGGCGGTACCAAGTCCGGTGGTTCAGGTACTAATAATTCGCATTGGCTGAGCTGGATGGTTGGAACGTTGCCCTTCATGGAGCAACAAGGCCTGTGGGATCAGATCGCTAACCCATACGGTTTCGAACGTGACCGTATCACTCCACGCGTTCCATCATTCCCACCGATGGGACCTCCACCGTGGGAAGAGTTCTATGCTCCATGGTTGACTCAAGTTCAAACTTTCCGCTGCCCCAGTGACCCAGCAACACTGTTGCCAGGCAAGGTCGCATTCAGCAACTACGCTGCTTGTACCGGTGACGCGATTAAAGAACAGCACCACTCAGGTGTCTGGCACGATGGCAAGCCTTGGACCGGCGGTGGCTGGAACGAATCAATCGTCAAACGTTGGGGACGTGGTGCATTCCACGCTCGTCACTTCACACGATTCCGTGACTTCCAAGACGGTCTTAGCAACACCATCGCCGCTGGCGAAAATGCTGCTGATTTGGGTTCACGTGAAATCATGACGGTGGCTTTGTTGGACAACCAAGTCGAGCGTCGTTCGCCAAACTACTGGGAAACCAGCGGGGCGATCGATCCAGAGCGTCCACAATTTTGGTCCGACACAGCGACTTTGGATGATAACATCAACCACGGTCGTGGACACCGTTGGAGCGATGGACGTCCTCAATCGTCCGTGATCGTCACGATCCGTCCGCCAAACAGCTACAACATCATCGAAGCTCACGGCAGTCGTGGTCTGCTCACCGCATCCAGCCGACACCCCGGTGGGGTTCACGTGCTAATGGGTGACGGTGCGGTCAGGTTCATTACCGAGTCGATCGATACCGGTGACCAGTCGCATATCCCTTACGGCGAACCCAACCCACCAGGCACAAGCCTGGGAGCTGGTCAACCGAGTCCTTACGGGCTTTGGGGAGCACTGGGAACCAAAGCGGGTCACGAAATTATCGACTCCGAGTTCTAATCTGAGCTAACTTTTCGAGGAACGGTTCATCGCTGTTCCCTGGAAAACTAAGCCAATCAAACAAGCAACACTCTCGTCGTCTCGCGCGGCGAGAGTGTTTTGTCTATTACCATCCATCGAAATCGAGCCATTGGAAAACAATGAGTCGCTTGCGTCGGGTTTCGAGCTCTTCTTCAATCGGCATCTATCTGTTGGGATGCCTTGCCGTGATGGCAATCGGCTGCGACAAGTCCGGGTCTGATAGCCACAAGACAGTTCCGACAGAGCGATCAACGGAACCTCCGGTGTCTCAGGCTGTGACCAAGTCAGCCCCTTCTGATCCACTGGCCGATACCGAAACAACATTGGAATCGATTGCCAATGAGATCGCCGTTGGCAATATCGAAAACGCGCAAAAGGCGATCAATAAACGTCTCATTGCAGATCCTGGTGATGAAGCGACGATCGAGCTGAACGCGGACCTACTATGGAAAAACAACAGCAAAGACGCGGCGATCGAAGTCTATCGCAGTTTGACAGACTCCCAGGACATTCCGTCCCGTGAATTATTCGTCAAGCTGATCGATGCCTACATCCAAACCGGTCAGCCGTTTAGCGCCGTCGCAACACTCAAGAATGCCATCGAGCATCACCCGCGTTTCACTCAATTTCACTACGACATTGCAGGGATCTCCGCAGCGATCGGCGTAACCGATGAAGGCGTGCCGTCATTGCAAACCCTCATCATGCACGGTCAGTCAGACATTGAAACCGTCGCGATCACGACCAATCCGGGACGAGTCAAACCCGATTGGCAGTACCTATTCAGCTTGGTGAAGAGCCATCCTGAAAGAGAGGAACTACAGCTAGGACTGGCTGCGATCGACGTTTCAAACCTGCGCTACGATGCAGCGGCAACCAAGCTGGAGATGTTGCTAGAGCGTCGACCGAATATGGAACGTGCACAGCTGATGTATGGGAAATGCCTGGTCGAAATCAACGACGCACAACGTTTGCGAAATTGGGTCGAGTCGTTGCAAGTTGATCTAACAGGAAACCCAGAATACTGGAACGTTATCGCAAAGTGGTCTCAGAATCGCTCCGAGCACGAAGAAGCTTGTCGAGCCTACTGGGAAGCACTCAGTCGCGATCCCAGCAACTTCAAAGCGATGATTGGCCTGCACCAAAGTTTGCTTCAGTTGGGGCGGCAGGATGAGGCTCAGCAAGTGGCAACTTATATCGAACTGGAAACTCAACTCCGCAGTGACTTGAACGACTTTTTCGAGAAGAACGAAACGTCACAACGGATCGGCATATCAATCGCGCAAAGCGTCGCTACGTTGGGGCGTCCTTGGGTCGCCGAGGCATGGGCGCGACATGCGTTGCGGCTTCCAAAAGACAAGGTTACCGATGTAGCGATTCGGTACAAGAAGATTCGTAAAGAACTGAATCAGGGGACTCCGTGGCAACAACCGGAGAAGTCGTTGGCAATCATGTTGTCAGACCTTGCCGATTTTCCAAAGCCACAATGGCGATTCCCTGATATCGACATCAGCGAAAACATCGCTCAGGAAGTTCCTGTGCCTTCATTCCAAGACGAAGCGCTCGCACGTGGGTACGAGCATTCTTCCTTGAAAGGAGTCAAAGAAGGACGCAACGGCTTTTGGATTTACCAGACTGTCGGCGGAGGAGTCTCGGTTGTCGATTTCGACCTCGATGGTTGGCCCGATTTAGCATCGGCGGTGCTGAACGGGACGCCGATGGAAAGCAACTCTGATACCAATGAACTACATCGCAATGTCGATGGTTCATTCGTGCGATGCGATGTCGATGCGAACTACGTCGATACCGGATTTGGACAGGGGATCGCGATCGGCGATGTCAACGGTGACGGATTCCCGGACATGATCGATCTAAATATTGGTGAAAACAGATACTTTCAAAACAACGGCGATGGGACCTTCAGCGAACGCAGTGCCCAGCTAGGACTGTCAGGAGCGCGGTGGTCGACATCTGGTGTGATCGCCGACTTGAATTCTGATGGCTCAGCTGACTTTTATGAATCATGCTACTGCGATGGTCGCGAGCCCTATGAAAAGCATTGCGGCGGCGACAGCCACGTGACAACCTGCTCGCCTTTGTTCTTTGCGGCCCAGTCTGATGTCCTGTGGTGTGGTGACTCGTCGATGCAACTTCGTGATTCGACCGATTCACTAGGTGAGGTCGCCGCACGCGGTCGTGGACTGGGGATCGTTGCTGGACTGTTTGACGAAATGCCAGGGATCGATTTTTATGTAGCTAACGACATGTCTGCCAATCACCTTTGGTCACCAGCAACATCGGATGATGGAAAGACACAATGGACTGAAGTCGGCACGGTTCGCGGTGTTGGGCTGAGCGGGATCTCGTTGGCACAAGCTTCGATGGGTATCGCGGCAGCGGACCCGGATTTCGATGGCGATATCGATTTCTATGTCACTCACTTTTCAACCGACTACAACACCTTTTACGAACAGGTCGCACCGGGCAGCTGGGTTGATCGGACGTATCAAACAGGAATGCTTGAGCCGACGATGACTTGGTTAGGATTTGGAACGCAGTGGGTCGATATGACCAACCACGGAAGCTTGGATCTGTTCATAGCCAACGGTCACGTCAACAAGCCAGCTGACAGTTCCGACGGCTATAAAATGCGACCTCAGTTGTTTACTCGTAAGCCCAACGGTCGCTGGAAAGAACAGACCGCTGACGAGACCGGCGAATATTTTGGCAAGGTGCACCTGGGACGGGCGGTCGCGTATGCAGATCTCGATCGTGACCGACGCAACGATTTGATCGTCACGCATGTGGCCGAACCGTCATCAGTATTGATTAATCAAACCGAGCGAACAGGTAATTCAGTTCGATTCTACTTGCGAGCGACCGAATCATTCCGTGATGCGGTCGGAGCCAAGGTGACCGTCACAACGGACGATCAGTCGAAGACGTTTCAGTTGCTTGCCGGGGATGGCTACATGTGTGCGAACGAAAAGTGCATTCATGTTGGACTAGGCGGCATCGGGCGTATCAACAACGTCTCTGTCACATGGCCGTCTGGCAATACAACCGACTACGGCAGCGTTTCGGCCGATTGCGATTACTTGCTGGTCGAATCACAGGAAGCGTTTCAACTAGCTGGACCCTAGTAAGTTTATGGGTTCGGAACGATGTCTTCGTCTTCAGGTGTCGCCTCGGTGGCCTCGTCACCGAACTGATAGGTGACTAGTTCGCTGTCGATCTGAACACGAATTCGATTCTGTTGTGGTTGAAGAATCACTGCTGTGGTCAAACCGTTCGAACGCGGCTGAACTTCTTTTTCCAGCTCTTCATGAATCGTCTCACCATCGCTAAGACGGATCATCGCTAGATCGATTTTGGGGACCGATCGGTTCACGGTGAAGAGCGTTTGTGAGCGGCTAAGCAATAAGACGGGTGATTCGAAAGGCTGGTGCACAGTGATTCCCCACGCATTCTCGAATTCACGTTGCCACTGAAGGTCGCCGGATTCGATGTCAATCGAAATCATCCGATGAGCCGGTTGATGGAAATCACCTTGCTGCGTTCGCATCCCGTTGCCGCCTTGAGTGACCGTTTTGGCAGCGAAAACAATGATCCTATCTTTCATCCACATCGCATGCATCGATTGCAAAGCGTCGAAGTTGCCTGTGGAGTGATCGCAGATTTGGCGACCTTGGACGATATCCCAGATCAACAGACGACCGGTGCCGTCGTAAAGCACCATGAATCGATCTTGCAGTAATCGCCCTGCACCCGACGCGACGCCTTGAACCAACGGCTGTTTGACGAAAGCTTCGGTTTCCAAGACGACTTGGTTGTCGACATCAAATGGATTGATCAGCCGAACGGTCGCGCCGCTTTGTTTATCGTTGACTTGGTAGGCTAGCACATGCTTGCCGGCAGAGGTCCAAATATCACCGAACGTCCAGTCTTTCGAATCGGCTTTTTGACCGTCATACAAATCGAATTTTGTAAGCGTCGAGACCACGCCTCGCATGTAAGACGCGATCGCAATTTTTCCAGAATCGACAACCATGTGTCCGACGGCTGGGGCTTCCGAATTTCGCCACATGACCTCGCCGGTTGCTGTGCTGATGGCCAGCAGTTCTCCGGAGTGCAGCGCCAACATGCGGTCACCCATGATTGGGCCGATGCGTAGTTCAGAAATGACGTTGGCCGCAAGCGAATTCGTTGGATAGGAGTAAACGGTATCTCCGAATGCTGTCGGTTTGGATTGCCGTTTCACATTCGATCCATTGCCACCGAAGTCACGTGTCCAAAGCAACGCGTCATTGCGGCGACCGGTTTGCATCTGGGTCATATCGATCGCAGAGATTCGTCCCGGCCGTTCGGAAATCATCAGTCCGCCGCTGATGGTTGCGGCGCGGTCACTGTTTCGTACGGACCGGTATTCATCCATTGGCATCGGTACGTATTGTCCGATTGGCGTTTGCATCATGACCGCGTTTGGCAAATTGGCGATCGTCCAGCCGTTGAAGGATTCACCACCATCGATTGTGGGACGAACCGTGTACTGCGTCGTCGGGGTGCGAGAAATTCCCATGGTGCTGGATTGTTGCCAATTGATCGAAACGGATTGCGTCGGGTCGATCTTGGCAACTGCTTCTCCTTCCGCAGTGATGTCCGCGATGCTCTTCTCGATTTCGTCTGTGGACGCGGTGTTAGACTGACTGACCGAATGCAAAAGCTTTAACGCATCGGCATCCATATGTCCTCGGCGATAGATTTTGGCTAGGCGCAGTTTGTCTTCGTCGGCCAGGTCTGGATAACCGTCCCGAAGAACTCTCGATCCCAGTTGGGGCCCGAGCAACAATCGTTCGGCGGCAAAGTCATTCTCTTCATCGATGAGCCGATCGACAGCATCACGAACCAGCGATTGTGCCCCCAGTGGGCGAAGGTGCTGGGTTGTCGAAAGAAGTTCTTGAGATGAACCGAAGGTGCGGCTTTGCAAAAATGCATCCACGGTCTGTTTAATTTCGTCGAGCGAAGCGCTTTGAGATGCCTTCGCTGATAACTCGGATGCACGAGCAGCGAGCCAGCTATCTAGATCACAGTCGCGTGTTGACTCACGGAGTACTGCGGAATCTTTGTCACCACCCGGACCGTACTTGGTTGCCGTCGTGGAAAGTTCAAGCAAACGCTCGGCAGCCGTTTTAAAGTTCTGGTGTCTCAGGGATGCTTCTAATCGTAACGCTAGAAATTCCAGACGTTGCACCGGCGTATCGATGATCCGTTCTAGGTCTTGTTCAAGCCGAGGATCGGGATTGGGATTGTCGCGAAGTTCTGACAACATCAAAGCGATTGAAAGCAGCAGCACATCATCGCTATCAGGGTCAACTTCCCGAGCCTTTCGTAGCACGTCCAAGGCACCGTCACGATCTTTGGTTTCCGCCAGCAATAAGGCTTTCTGAATCAGCGCATCCAAGTTGTCTGGATCTTCTTGCAGGATACGATCAACACGTGGGCCCAGCGTCTTTTGTCCTAGGGCGACTGCGATGGTTGTCGCGCCCTGGGAAATGATTTCACCATCGACAGCTACCAGGTTGCCAAGAGGAAAGGTTGTTCTTCGTCGGTCTTGGACTTTGCCGTCAGAAAGAGACAGCTTGATCAGTTCGTTGTTGCTTGTGGGGATGATATAAAACTCGTCACCAAAAACGCCGCGTCCGATGATTTGATCACCCGCGGTCAGCAGCTTTGGATCAGACTGCCAGTTTAGCCGTCCGTTTTCCAAATCGTAGGCTGTGACATCTCGCGGGCCGACGACAAGGAATTGGTCCTCGCGGATTCCGGCGACATAAAAAGCGTCTTGTCGTACCTTGCTAAATTTTTGTTTGCCGTCGACAACCGAATAACAGAACAGGTTGTCTGTAGTCGCGGGCGTGACCAGCACGGTATTGCCACTGGCGATTGCGACTGAGCTGTGCCATCGCCGGCCTTGATCAGCCCGTGACGAAGTGGTGTTCCCGCCGAAAGGCACTGGAGCGCTCGCCCGGCGTTCATATGAGTTTGCCCAACGCAATGTGCGATCAACTAGATTGAAAGTGACCGTCGCACCAGTCCCGGTCGGACAGATCAATACACCTTCATGGTAGGTGATCAAGTTCCCGCTCACTCGTCGCGGTGGGTCTTGGCCAATCGCAGCACCTTCGACCGCGATCAGTTGTTGTTTCCAGTTCATTTGCCCTGTGAGAGGATCAAGGCAGACAAGCGTGATGTCCCCAGACAGTTCGACCAGCGTGAACAGTTCGTCTTCAACCGCAATAGGCGGCGCTAGGAAGAACGCTTCGTTTAGCTCACTTTCGATCGTCCAGTCTTTTCCCAAACGCCACAGGATTTTTCCTTCGGTGGCGAGGTCCAATGCGACAAGAGTGTTGCGGCCGTTTTCGATCTGGTCGGCAACCTTTACGCCGACGAGCGGGTTGATCACAACGTGTTCCGAAGGCATGAGGTCGTCCAACAGGAACACGCGTTTTCCATCGCTGGTCAATTGGCCGTAAGGCACATCGTTGAACACCGTCCGCGCAAGACGTTCACCGGTGGCATTCATGCCGGTTGCGTTCGCGGTCCCACCAAGCGGTTCGTTGGGCGCAGCCTCAGGGTCGTAAAATGGGTAGTGCCAGACTCGTTTGCCCGTTCGGTGATCGACACCACGAAGACGTTCTGTGGTACGCATCAATAATTGATTACCGACCAGCAAGGGGCTCCAGCTTGGTGGTGGAAGTTCACCGCTGGCTGCTAAGTCATCGCTTGTTTGACGCAGTGCTTCTTCGTCTAAAGGTGTCGCGGTTGTTTCCAACATCCAGCGAGGCGTGGTCAGTGGCATCTGGCCAGCGTTTGATTCGTTACGCGACAGGCTTCCGCCCAACATTTGATAGTCGCCCGATTCGGCAATCGAATGGTGCAACGGAAATTGGTAATGTTCGTCAATCCATCCGCGCCAGTTGCGGATCGGCTGCTTTTCAGATCCGGCAACGGAGATTTCGATCTGATGGTTGACCAGGGACTTTGGAAGAGAACGCCCCCCAAGGCGACAAGCAACCGCATGCAATGCGATCACCTCGTTTCCTAAGAAGCGTACGGCTCGGCTGCTTTCAACGATATCGTCAAGCAACATCGATGCGGCTAAAGGGTGCCCACGATAAAGTTCACGTTGTGCCAGGATAAACGATGCTTGGTACCCCGCCTTCGTATGAAAGTATTGACGCCGGACGTCGCGAAGCGTTTTCCAATCACGAGTTTGAGACGCCTGTTCCAAACCTTTATTCGCCAACGCACCGTAACGCAGTTCATAGATCTCCAGCGCTGCTTCGGGAAGCTTGCCGATGAGCTGCTGACAGTGGTGGAGCAAACTTTTTTCCAGACGTTGGCCTTGCCGGTCCTCGATCCCAAGAAAGAAATCTTGGCCAGCAATCGAGGTGTCATCGACCGAATCTGGGTCGCGCTCAAGCAGATCTCCGAGAACGACAATCGCATCGCTGTAGCGTTCCTGCTCAATCGCTTCTTCAGCATCGCGGATCTGTTGGCCTAGCCAGCGAGGTGGTTCGATGAACCGAGCCGCGTTACGTTGCAGAGGGGCGCCGAATCGTTGTTGCTGTCCCCAAACAGTCGTTCGATGCATGGTGCCCAAGGCGACCAATGCCATAACAGCGATTGCAAACTTGGCAGTGAATAAAGATTGACGATATTGCATCGATCGATGTTCCAGTCTTGGCCGACTCTAAATCGCTCGGCACGGATGGCATGTAGAAATCTACAACCATTGTACCGGACAATCGAAATTGAGAGACCGTCAAAACTCTGGAGCTAAGATCGTCTGGCTACCGGTCATCTGCAGCAGCGGAACGCTCAGTTCGCGGTGGGCTGTTCGAACGTCACACGCCGGCGAATCACATCGACTATCGACTCGAAAACCTCGTCGGGGCCCAGCATCGCATCGACCGATTCCACTAAGTTCGCGTCTTGGTAGTAGTCCAGCACTGGCTTCGTCCGGTTGTGAAAAATCTCTAGCCGGGACTGAATGGCTTCGTAGGTGTCGTCAGCCCGATTTTCAATTTCCGCCCGCTGCAAAAGACGCGCGATCAAAAGCTCTGGCTCGGCGTGCAAGTTCACCACGACATCCAATGGCGTTTGCTTTTCAGCAAGATGGATATCCAGCATTCGGGCTTGGTTCACCGTGCGCGGGAACCCATCGAACATCGCACCGTTTTGGCAATCGGGTTTTCGGAGGCGTTCGACGACATACTGCATTACCAGATCGTCTGGAGCCAGATTCCCACCGTCGATCAGGTCGGCAATCATTTTGCCAATCGGTGACTCGCTTGAAGTCGCTCGCAGCATCTCTCCGGTGGAGATATGCGGTATTCCGAGTTCGTCTTTTAAGCGACGGCACTGGGTGCCCTTGCCCGCTCCCGGCGGACCGATAAATACAATTCGCACCTGCCTGGACCTGTTACCGTTCAAAGTCTGTTTCGCAAGTTCACACAGCGTTCCGTAGAAACGTCAACGCGGTTGCCATGGTGATCGAACCAACACTCATCGGCAACTGCAGACACCAAGCAGCAGGACCGTGATGAACTTGTTGACGCCCATCGTGCCATTAACGTGTCGTCAACGGATCGATGCTCCCAGCATTTGGTCAAACTTATTTATAGCAAAGACTCAGTCGCCGACAACAATTTTGCCGAACGCTAAGGAACGTGCACAACATTAGCGTACGCGCACAAAAAACGGCAGCGAATCTGTTTCAGATCCGCTGCCGTGATTGAATCGTATGGCACAAACCAAAACCGTCCTTAGACGACTGGGGTTACTCCGCCGCCAGCACCTTCCAAAAGGCCGCGGTAGTTACGCATGACCAAGTGGGCATCGATCTTTTGGACCAAGTCGAATGCGACGCTAACCGCAATCAAAAGTCCGGTACCGCCGTAAAAACCGGCGATCGAGTATGGGACGCCCAGTGATCCGTACACCACCGTCGGGACGATGGCGACGATCGAAAGGAACGCGGCACCCACGTAAGTGATTCGCAGCATGACCTTTTCCAAGTAATCCGTCGTGCGTTTGCCAGGACGGTAACCAGGAATGAACGTTCCACTTTCCTTCAGGTTGTCCGAGATTTCCTTCGGGTTGAAGGTAATTGCAGTCCAGAAGTAGCAGAAGAAGAAGATCAGCGCGACATACATCAGGCTGTAGACGAACGATGCTGGATCGTTCAGTGTCAAGCCAACCAGGTTGAGTGCGTTGAACAAGAAGCTGCCAGGTTCAAACAGGCCTGCTGCCGCACCGAGTGCAACGCCAGGAATCATCAACAAGCTGCTTGCGAAAATGATCGGCATCACGCCAGCTTGGTTGATTCGTAGTGGCAGGAACTGCCGTGTTCCACCGTAGACCTTCCGTCCGCGGGTGAATTTCGCTGATTGCGTTGGGATTTTACGTTGGCCGAGGGTGATGAACACGACCCCGATCACGACTCCGATGAACAACACAAACAGCAAGATCAACGTTTCGATACCCACCTGTCCTCGCGACAAGCCAGTTAATTGGGTTTCCATGTTGCGGACCAGCTCGTAAAGAGCCTTTGGCATCTGTGCCAAGATTCCCGCCATGATCAACAGACTAATACCGTTGCCGATACCGTGTTCGTCGATTTGCTCACCAAGCCACATCAGGAAGATGCTACCGCAGGTCATGACCGCAACTGCCGTCAACTGCCATGGGAAGTACAACGCGGTACCGGCAGAGTTGAGGAAGTTAGGGTTGATATTGCCACCGCCGGGCCCGGAGGCGGTCAGCATGACCGACAGATAGATCCAGCTTTGGACGATACAGATACCAACAGTTAGATATCGCGTGTATTCGTTGATCTTCTTCTGGCCTGCCTGGCCCTCTTTCTTCAGTTCCGCAAGCGCGGGAACTGTCGTACCGAGAAGTTGCAGGATGATCGACGCCGAGATATACGGCATGATTCCCAGACCGAAGATGGTTAGCTGGCGAAGGTCACTTGCGGCGAACAAGCTGACTCGTTGCAAGAAGTCAGACGCGCCACCCGCTGCGTCCGTTGGTGTGTTAGACACCATGGGCAGCGGGATGTGGAAACCGATTCGGTAGATAGCCAACAACCCGAGAGTCAGGAAAATCTTTTTCCGCAGCTCGGGGATTGTGAAGATAATTCGCAGTTTTTCAAGCATTCGCTCGACCCGTCAATGTTCGACAAAATGATCTGCGGAAACTGTAGTGATTTCAGCCAGTGACGGCGAGGTCAGTCCTGCGTCTGCGGAAGGCGATTTCTGCCTTCGTTGGCGATTAATTTCCGGCTTCTTTCAGTGCAGCGACGCGTTCTTCAGGCGTACGCTTCGCGACCAGCTTGTTGACGGTACCGCCAGCAGCTTGAATCTTTTCTTCAGCGGACTTGCTGAAACGGTGCGCCGAGACGGTCAGCTTCTTGGTCAACTCACCATCGCCAAGGATTTTGACTTCGTCAAAAGTGCCCTTCGCGACGTCTTTCGCTGCCATTGCTTCGAGTGTTACTTCATCACCGTCTTCAAAGCGATCGTTGAGGGTCCCAACGTTAACTGCGAAGACAGATGTCGCCCAGCGGTTGTTGAAACCACGCTTGGGAACGCGGCGGAACATTGGCATTGCTCCACCTTGGAAGTTCGGTTTACGGCTGTAACCGCTACGGCTCTTGTGACCTTTGTGACCACGAGCCGACGTCTTGCCGGTGCCGCTACCAGGACCACGGCCGATACGTTTACGTTTGCGGTTCTTTTGAATGCCGCGATGGACATCGTTTAGGTTCATGACGAAACCCGGTGACTAAATGTATGTTTTGATTGCTTCAACAGGCGTTTCGGTAACTTGATACCAGTCACCAGCACGCGGACTTTAGTGTGCCGAAAGTTCTTCGACACTGATACCACGCAGGGCAGCGATCTCTTCACGGGTGCGCAACTTGCTCAGTGCGTCGACCGTCGCTTTGACCAGCGTGACAGGATTGTTGGTGCCGTAGGATTTCGTCAGAATGTCGTGAATCCCGCAAGCTTCGCAAACCGCTCGGACGGCTTGGCCGGCGATGATACCGGTACCAGCACCAGCTGGAATCAGCGTCACTTTAGCAGCGCCGAACTGGCCCCAAACTTGGTGTGGGATGCTGCCTTCGACCAATGGGACATTGATCATGTCACGGGTCGCTTGCTTGGTCGCTTTTTGGACGCTTGGTGGGACTTCGTTGGCCTTGCCGTATCCCCAGCCGACGCGACCTTGTCCGTCACCGACGACTACCATGGCTGCGAAGCTGAAACGTCGACCGCCTTTTACAACGGCAGCACAACGTTTGATTTTTACTACGCGATCGAGTAGTCCGTCATCTTTGGACTCCTCGGCTGGCTTATTGCCACGACGACGATTTTGGTTACTTGCGTTACTAATGGTTCCAACCCTCAGTGGACCGCCCAGAAGATCAGGCGGCAATTGTATTGTTGACTGTTATAGAACCAACCCGCCTTCGCGAGCGGCGTCGGCGAATGCTTTCACACGTCCATGGTACTTATTGTGACCGCGGTCCAGTTTCGCGGCAGTGATCCCGGCCGCGGTCGCTTTTTCGGCGATGGTTTTGCCGATCTGAGCCGCAGCATCGCAATTTCCACCGGCTGGGATCGATTCCCGCAGGGTTTTGTCGCGAGTGCTGGCGCTGGCCAGGGTCTTCCCGGTGTTGTCGTCGATCAACTGAACCGAGAAGTGCTTGAGCGAACGTTGTACGCACAAGCGGGGACGATCTGCCGAGCCACGTAGCACGTTGCGAACGTGGTGACGGCGTCGCTTTCGCTGTTTTTGAAGTTTCTTGTTCTTGTCCATAACAGTCCCGTCGCAGTGATCGCTTCGGTTGGATAATTGTGTGATTCGTTGTAAACCTGGAACTCTTGGTCCGATTACTTGGTCGCAGCCTTACCAGGTTTGATTTTGACGTGCTCGCCTTGGTACCGGATGCCCTTCCCTTTGTAAGGTTCTGGCTTTCGCAATGCACGAACTTCGGCGGCAAACTGTGTGACGCGTTGTTTGTCACAACCTTGGACGACGATGTGCGTCTGATCGGGGCAGGTAACGCTTAGGTCGCCAGGGATCTTGCGGCTCAGTTCGTTAGCAAAGCCGACGCGAAGCTGAAGCGTATCGCCAGAAATGCTGGCAAGATAACCAACACCGACGATTTCCAGTTTCTTCTCGTAACCCTTGGTGACGCCTTCGATCATGTTGTTGACCAGGGCGCGGGTCAGGCCGTGCAGTTCACGCGCGGTCCGAGCCTCGGTGTCACGGCTGACGACAACGGTGTTGTCTTCAACAGCGACGTTGATTTCGGGGCGATGGGTGAACGTGAGTTTGCCCTTCGGGCCTTCGATGTTGATCACCCGATCGGTAACCGAAACGGTCACTCCGCTTGGGATTTCGACTGGTTTTTTTCCGATACGACTCATTTCAGGTCACTTGCTGAAAACGCCTTTGGCGGGCCAAGGCTGGTCTGTTGGTTCAAATGTTCTTTCTATCTCAGCCAGCCCGGTGCGGGGAGGGCTGGGTTTCGAACCGGTCCGTACGAAGTGACCGATCGAACAAATTACGAATCAACGCTGGTCGGTGCCGGCAATCGCGTTGCACGGACGAGCGTTCAATTGAGTTGCGTTAGGCGACTTCACAAAGGATTTCGCCGCCAACCTTTTCACGGCGGGCTTCACGATCGCTAATTACACCTTTGCTGGTGCTAATAATCGTGATTCCCAAACCGCCCAAGACAGGCTTGAGGTCTTTGCAGTGGCAGTACAGACGGCGGCCTGGCTTGCTCATACGCTTGATCGTTTGGATCACGCGTTCGCCGTTGCTGCCGTACTTCAATTCCAGACGCAAATGGTTGACAGGGTGCTGTTCGACTTCTTCCCAGTCCCAGATAAAGCCTTCGCGTTTAAGGACATCAGCGATGCCTCTTTTCACGCGGCTAGCGGGAATATCCACGTACGGGCGTTCAACACGAACGGCGTTGCGGATGCGGGTTAACATGTCAGCAATAGGGTCAGTCATCATGGCTTTTCGTCGCTCCGTTGCTCTACCAACTGGCCTTACGAACACCGGGGATCAAACCCAAGTTCGCATTCTCGCGGAAACAGATTCGGCAAATCCCAAATTTGCGATAGACCGCACGGGGTCGACCACAGAACTTGCAACGGTTCTCGCGTCGGGTACTGAACTTCGGCTTCCGGTTTGCCTTGGCGATCTTTGCTTTACTTGCCACGGGCGTCTTCTGGGGGTTTCAGCGTTTGAAAAGGTTTCAGTGGTGAAACGGTTGGCTACAAATAATGGGTAAGTCGCCTTTACGCGGCGGCATCCTTCTTTCCTGGGGCTGCCTTGAACGGCATTCCCATCATTTCCAACAACGTTCGAGCTTCGTCATTTGTTTTCGCAGTGGTGACGAACGTGATGTTCATCCCTTGCGGACGAGTGAACTTGTCAGGGTTTAACTCTGGGAAAACCAATTGCTCGGTCAGGCCCATTGTGTAGTTGCCGTTGCCATCGAAGGCTTTACGGCTGATCCCGCGGAAGTCGCGAACACGCGGCAGAACGATTGCGACCAAACGGTCCATGAATTCGTACATGCGTTGCCGACGCAGAGTGACCATGCACCCGATCGGCATACCTTCGCGAAGTTTGAAACCGGCGATCGATTTGCGAGCCGTTGTGATCACTGGCTTTTGGCCAGCAATCTGGGTCATCGCTTCGTACGCCAAGTCCAGGATTTTCTTATCACCGATCGCTTGCCCGACACCCATGTTCAGGGTGACTTTTTCTAGGCGAGGAACTTGGTGAGCGTTTGCGTAGCCGAATTGTTCGATCAGCTTGGCGCGGATCGTATCTTCGTAAGCTACTTGTAGTCGTGGTTTGTCAGTCATCTTAAAATCTATTTGCCGCTATGACTTTTTGTAACTATCACGTGCCGGTGCGATGCGGCCGAGGCTGGCACCGCTCTTCTTGGCAAATCGTTCTTTCGAGCCGTCTTCCAGGTAGCGAACACCGATGCGGGTTGGCTTGTTGTCGGAAGGATCGATGAGCATCACGTTACTAGCGTGAATGGGCATCTCTTTGCTCAGGCGACCGCCTTGCGGGTTCTTTTGGCTGCGACGAACGTGCTTACGGACCAAGCCGGCACCTTCGACGACAACTTTGTTCTTCTTGCGATCAACGACCAGGACCTTGCCGCGGTGACCTTTGTCACCACCGGAGATCACTAGGACTTCGTCATCAATTTGCAGTAGCATGGGTGTATCCTTGTGGAAGCGTCTCTTGACGTCTGATCGCGTCAGACTACTTCGTTAGCCAGGGAGACGATCTTCATAAAGTTCTGTTCACGCAGTTCACGAGCGACAGCACCGAAGATCCGCGTGCCACGAGGACCTTTGTCCTTGTCGATCAAAACGACCGCGTTGGAATCAAATTTGATGTAGCTGCCGTCGGCACGACGCGTTGGCGTCTTGGTACGGACGATTACGGCGCGGACGATCGACTTCTTCTTGATGTCGCTACCGGGAATCACGCTTTTGACGCTACAAACGATGATGTCGCCAACACTGGCAAAGCGTCGTCGGCTTCCGCCGAGCACCTTGATGCACATGACTTGACGGGCACCCGTGTTATCTGCGACATCGAGGCGAGTTTCTTGTTGGATCATAGTGACTTGTCACAATCAAAAATGGCTTATTCGCTTTCACTACCAGCAGCAGCTGCTTCGGCCTGCTCGGCTTCTTTACGTGCCGCACGCAGGGCAACCAGGTCGACTTCCGTGCTCTTTTCGATCACACGGACCAATCGCCATCGTTTCAGCTTGCTCAGCGGCTCGCTTTCGACGATTTCGACGCGGTCGCCGACGTTCGACTCGTTGTTCTCGTCATGCACGTGACAGACGGTACGGCGACGGACGTATTTCTTGTACTTGGGGTGTTTCACCGACCGATTGATTTCGACGCGGCGCGTCTTGTCCATCTTGTCGCTGGTGACGATGCCCGAAACTACGCGTTTTGGCATTTTGCTTCGCTAACTTAGGCTGGTGTGGAGTTTGCTTCCGCGGCTTTCGACCGCTCTGTTTGGATCGTTTTGATCCGAGCGATCAATCGTCGGTTCTTTCGGATATCGCTGGGCGTATTCAAACGCTCCGACTGAGACTGGAATCGCAATTGAAACAGCTCACGAGCCGCTTCTGCGGCAGTCGCTTCGAGCTGTTCATCGCTCATTTCTCTCAGTTCACTGTTGCTGGTCATGACCAGGCCCAATCGTGTTACGTTGGAATGAATCGGTTCGATGATGGCGTCAGCAACGCCGACGCCAATCATCACACTGCTTTAAAACGTTCGTCGTTCGACAAAACGTACTTTGACCGGCAGCTTGCTCGCCAAACGAGCGAAACAAACCTTGGCCTGTTGTTCGGTCACGCCGCCGAGTTCATAAAGAATCGTTCCCGGCTTGACGACTGCGGCCCAGAAATCAGGCTCACCCTTACCTTTACCCATCCGAGTTTCCAGTGGTGTGCTGGTGACACTCTTGTCGGGGAAGATGCGGATATAAAGCTTTCCTTCACCGCGGACATACTGTTGGGCCGCAATACGGCCCGCCTCGATCGTGGTCGCTTTGATCCATCCGGGTTCCAGAGACTGGATCCCGAAGTCACCAAAGACGACCCTATTACCACGAGTCGCACTACCTTTTATGCGACCTCTTTGGCTTTTTCGATGCTTGACCCGTTTGGGCATCAACGCCATCGTTGTCGTCTCCGTAAGTACCTTGGTTAACCCAGACTTGAATACCGATGTGCCCCTGTGGCGTCATGGCTTCAGCGGTCCCGTAATCAATCTTCGCTTGCAAGGTGCTCAACGGAATTGAGCCCAAGCTTTGTTTTTCGCGGCGTGCCATTTCGGCTCCGCCCAATCGACCGGCCAATTGGATTTTGATCCCCTTGGCTCCGGCATCCATGGTTTGTTCTAGCGATCGCTTCATCGTACGACGGAAGCTGGATCGCTTTTGCAGCTGCTGCGCGATGTCTTCGGCAACCAACTGTGCTTGCAGTTCTGGGCGTCCGACTTCTTCAACCTTGAGGTTGATTCGTCGACCGATCAGGTTTTGCAATTCGGCTTGCAGGATCTCAATCTCTTGACCCTTCTTACCGATGATCAGACCGGGGCGAGCAACGTAGAGCATCACACGAACTTCGTCGCGTGTTCGCTCGATTTCGATGCGATCGATTCCGGCGTTTTTATATTGTGTCTTTTTCGGGTGGTTGCGGATGAAGTTGCGCAGTTTGCGGTCTTCAACCAGCAGGTCCGCGAAGTCTTGCTTGGACGCATACCAACGACTCGACCAGCCGCGGGTTACTCCGGTTCGAAACGCGATCGGGTTTACTTTTTGTCCCATCGAATATCTCTCTTGTTCTATTCCGTTACCGGTGGAGCTTAGACTTCAGCGATTTCGTCGATCGGTGTGACCGAAACGCTGATGTGGCTACTGCGTTTCTTGATAATGTGGGCACTACCGCGAGCACGTGGTCGCATGCGACGGAACATCGATCCGCCATCGACACGAACGTCGGTCAGTACCAAATCTTGAATGCGGTAGGGGTTGCCGGATGTCTGGTCGGGATCGAGTGCGTTTGCGACTGCACTGCGAATGACCTTTTCCAGCATTCGTGCACCGCGTTGCGGCTGGAACTTCAGCAGGTCCAACGCCTCGTCGGCGTATTGACCTCGAACCAGATCCGCGACCAATCGCACTTTGCGTGGACTGATACGGGCATTGCGATGGCTAGCTTTAAATATTGACATCGATCGACCTTACTTTTTCTTGCCGCCGTGGCCTTTGAACGTCCGCGTCGGTGCGAACTCACCCAACTTGTGACCGACCATATCTTCGGTGACCAGCACGGGGACGTGCTTGCGGCCATCGTGTACGGCGAAGGTCACGTTGATGAACTCAGGGACGATCGTGCAGGATCGTGCCCAGGTTTTGATCGGGGTCTTCTTTCCTTCTTCCATCTGCTTCTGCACCTTGAAGTACAGCTTCGGATCGACGAAGGGGCCTTTCTTGCTACTGCGGCTCATCGTGTTTCAGTTACGTGTCGCGCTGGGGGTGAATGTTTCGGCGTTTCTTAACGCAGTTTCAACTGACCGTATCGCTTGCTCTTGCGGCGACGAACGATCGAGCTGTTACTGGGTTTGCGTTTTTGTCGTGTTGCACCACCCTTAGCGCTCTTGCCCTGCGGGCTCACTGGGTGACGTCCGCCCTTGGTTCGACCTTCACCACCACCGTGCGGGTGATCGATCGGGTTCATCGCGGTACCGCGAACGTGTGGTCGGCGACCCAACCATCGTGCGCGGCCTGCTTTGCCAAGGACAATATTCATGTGTTCGCTGTTACCAACCTGGCCAATCGTGGCCCGGCAGCGACTTGGGATCCGGCGAACTTCGCCGCTTGGCAACTGGATCTGAGCCCAGTCAGCCTCACGAGCCATCAAAGTCGCACCGGTTCCGGCAGATCGGCACAAGACCGCACCGCCACCGATTCGCATTTCAATACAGCAAATGGTCATGCCCAGTGGGATGTTCTTCAGCGGAAGGCAGTTGCCAACCGTTGGAGGTGCTTCTGGGCCGTTTTGTACTTTGTCACCAGCAGCCAAACCGCCTGGAGCGACCACGTACGACTTTTCCCCGTCAGGGTACTTCAGCAACGCGATCCGAGCCGATCGGTTTGGATCGTATTGGATGGAGTCAACAGTCGCGACAACGCCATCTTTAACGCGTCGGAAATCGATGATGCGATACTTCTGCTTGTGACCGCCGCCACGGTGACGAGCCGTGATCTTGCCTTGGTTGTTTCGGCCGCCGGTCTTTCGCTTCGGCTTCAGCAAGGACTTTTCGACCTCGTAACCGGGCGTCAGCTCTGCAAAGTCGCTGACAGACGCATTGCGTCGTCCGGCGCTGGTCGGCTTGTAGATGCGAATTCCCATCGCGAATGTCTTGGGGTTCTAGTGGTTTGTTGTTGTGTTGCTTGATGTCGGTTCTTCGTGGCGTATCGGCCTAGAAGAAGTCAATTTTGTCGTCGTTGTGCAGGTGCACGATCGCACGACGCCAGTCCGAGGTGCGTCCAAAACCGGTGCGGGTGCGTTTGAGCTTCCCTTTGCGGTTCTGCGTGCAAACCTTTTCGACCCGTACTTCGAACAGCTTTTCGACAGCAGCTTTGATCTCTGGCTTGGTCGCCATTTGATGAACTTCGAAGGCGTATTCGTTGTGCCGAGTCGCACGGTGAACACCTTTTTCGGTCACCAACGGGCGAAGCAGGATCTGGTGAGGCTCGAGCTTGATTTTCGTTTCTGGCTGAGCCGGTGGTTGAATTCTTGCCATGGTTTCTACTCTGGCGGTTAAGCCTGATGGTTACCTGTTTACTCGGCGTCTGCTTTGGCGAATGAACCGTCTTTGATACGATCCAACGCGTCCTTAGTGACTAGCATGCGATTAGGACGAAGGACCGACAAAGCGTTCAGTTGGCGAACCGGTTGAACTTCGACACCGGGAATGTTGCGACCACTCTTGTAGATCGCACCGTCAATGTCAGCGGTAGCGATCAAAGTCGTGGTGCTTCCCAGACCACAAGCTTTCAGCACAGAAGCCATCTGCGATGTCTTTGGTGCGTCGAAAGCAAGGCTGTCGATCACAATCATCTCGCCGTCGTCGATTTTGCTGCGGATCGCCATGCGAGTCGCACGTTGCAAAGCCTTCTTGGGCAATCGATAGCTGTAATCACGTTGCTTGACCGTGCGAGCGACACCACCGCCACGTCGAACGTTGGTTCGCTTTGAACCAGCTCGGGCGTGACCGGTACCTTTCTGACGGTACATTTTCTTGTTTGTGCCGCTGACTTCACCACGGGTCTTAGCCGAGTGGTTGCCTTGGCGTTGGTTTGCTTGGTACATCACGACAGCATCGTGCAGAAGTTGCTTGCTGATTCGATCAGCGATCTGCTCGGTGTCGATTTCGTACTTGCCGACTTCTTCGCCGGACTGGTTGACAATCGGTAGCGTTGCCATCGGACTTAATTCACCTTGTTCGTTTGACGAATCGAAATCAAACCGCCGTTCGGCCCAGGGACAGCACCCCGGATCAGCAGCAAATTGTCTTCGGGGACAATCTTGACGAGTTCCAGATTTCGCGTCGTGACCTTCGTATTTCCATACTGACCGGCCATGCGACGTCCTTTGAAGACGCGGCTTGGCGATGCACTGCATCCGGTACCACCAGCGTGCCGGTGAACCTTCTTGACGCCGTGCGAAGCACGTTGACCGGAGAAGTTATGTCGTTTCATGACACCGGCGAAGCCGCGGCCTTTGCTGGTGCCTGTAATATCGACTCGGCTAACACCTTCGAAAACTTCGACGGTGACTTGGTTGCCGACAGAAAGATCAGATTCGCCACGGAACTCGCGAATGAATCGCTGTGGCTCGCAGCCGGCCTTTTCGACAAGCTCAACACCAGCTTCTGCACGCTTCTTAGCGCGTTTGCTGTCAAGCTTAGCAACATGGCCTCGCTCTGATCGAGCGGCCAGGCGGCGCGGTTTGTCTTCGAAACCCAATTGAACTGCGGCGTATCCGTCTCGTTCGATTGAACGGATCTGGAGAACGTTGCAGGGACCAGCTTGAACCACGGTTACAGGAACGACGCTGCCGTCTTCCTGATAAATCTGGGTCATGCCAATCTTGCGACCAAGTAGTGATGGTGACATAGCTCTCGCACCACGGGTTTACCGTGGAGACTCACTGGCTCGTATCGGGGTTTCGAACTTTCCGGCCCGAACCTCAAGCTGCAATGCTGCCTCTTGCGTATCGGGCAGCGGGGTGCCTGGGTTATCGGCCCGGAATCCGTTCATATACGGAATTACCGGATGTGTGTTTACGTTTTGACGTTTCAGCGTGCGACGCAGATGCATCGATCGCTTGGGTGGCAACAGCCTTTCGGATTGCCTGCTTGCTTACTGCCGGCTAACTTAACTAGCCGCGTTAGCTTAGCGAGCCGAAGCTTTGATCTTGATGTCGACCCCGGCTGGCAGGCTCAACTTGTTCAATGCTTCGATCGTCTTCGCGGTGGCTTGGACGATATCGATCAGTCGCTTGTGAGTTCGGATCTCGTACTGTTGACGAGCTTTCTTGTTCACAAACGGGCTGGAAAGGACTGTGTATCGCTCAACGCGAGTTGGCAACGGGATAGGACCGTGCACTTCGCTGTGAGTCCGCTTGACGGTATCCACAATCTCCTGGGCACTTTGGTCCAACACGGAGTGGTCGTATGCTTCCATACGAATACGGATGACCTCGTTAGCTCCGGCTGACACGTTAGTTATTCCAAAAAGAGTGGATAGAAACGAACAAAATCTTGCTTGCAAAAACGTTTGATCGCGGGTTGCGAATGCTTTTGCGGCGACCACCTGCTCGACCTCAGTCTTGCAGGGAGGCGAGAATGTAGATTTGGTCGTGCCAAGCGTCAACGGCTCTTCGCAAAATCCTCAAAAAAGTTTCTCTTTCAAACTGCCTGGTTTGGCATACCCGGCGTGAGGTTGACGGTTATACCGTAAAGAACGGCGTTCGGCGGGGTGTTTGCCCCAGATGTTCGGGCCCCCGTTGGATTGGTTTGGCGGGATTTTGCTACCAGTGGACAGTTGGATGGCTGGGGCGTGGATCAGGTTTGGCTTGGAGAGTTCGGAGGCGTCAGATGAATCAGGTTTTAGGGTTGTGGCGTGATACTTGGTGGGTGTGGGTTGTTTTTGTTGTGATCACCATTGTGCTCGCTGTGTTGGTCGGTCGGTTTTTCTACATGTTGTTGCTTTGCCTGCCGGTGCCGTACTTGTATTTCGCTTTTAATCGGTATGGGGCCGACGGGCGTGAGAAACCAGACTTGGGGTAGGTGTCTGGTTTTTAGGTTGGTCCGCTTCTGGGGTTGCTGTGCTCTTTGGCGGCACTGCCTTGTTCGGTCGCTTGCGTTGTTGTCACGCGCTTGTGGTTTCGTTCCGTGATGGCCGCGTGCGCGGTTGCCTTTGGTGTTCTTGCCGGTATCGCGTTGTGTGGCGATGGTCTCGTGTGGTGCGGTGCCGGTATGGAAACGAAAAAAGCCCGCTGGAGATTTCCAGCGGGCTTTTAATTTTTATCGAGAGCGGCTGATGGGATTCGAACCCACGACAATCACGTTGGCAACGTGATGCTCTACCAACTGAGCTACAGCCGCTTGCGTTTGGTTGAGGGGCTAGAGGTTAGCAGCAGTTAATCGATCGGCAAGCCCTCCTGTGAACTTGATGCAAAATTCTTTCCGTTGACTCAAGTTCAGCCTCTCTGGTTGGTGGGAAGCGTGCATATTTAGAGGGGATCGTATGGATGCCGCATTCAATTTTGCCGATAGCAGTAGGCCTGGAACCAACCGAAATCTGTGGGCTTTGCGTTCGCTTGCGATGGTTCAAGGCGGCATGGCGGATAGCTTGCTGACGCATCGTTTTTCGGTGTTTTCCCCATTGATTCGGGCATGCACTGACCGAGTTTGCTTCCGTGCTGTCAGTCCGGTAGGCGTTGCGCGGCAACGGGTAAAAGTGTTCGTCCAGAAATTTTGCCGCTTCGTCAGAAAACGCTGATCGCTTATCTGCCGCAAAATACGCAGACATTGACTTGCCGATTTTTACTGATTCGCGATAGATTACGGGCTTCTAAAGCGAAAACACATATTCGCGGAGAAGGTTGGCTCGGTGCGTGATTGGCATCGTGTTTGCCCCGCGACGTTTATAGGTTTCAAATCACTTTCCCCATTTTCCCGCGAAGGTTTGCCACAGGATGTCCACGTCCATCGATACACCCGAAACGGCCGAAAGCCCCAAGCTGCAACTGGATGTCCAGGTCAATACGACTCAGGCTTGCGTGCGCGAAGTTGTCGTGACGATTCCATCGGCTGAGGTTCAGCGTTACCTCAAAGAAGCATACGACGAGTTGGTACCCGAGGCTCAGGTTCCCGGTTTCCGTAGCGGTCGTGCACCACGCCGTCTGGTTGAAAAACAATTCAAAGATCGCGTTGTCGAGCAAGTCAAAGGCAAGTTGTTGATGGATAGCCTGACTCAGGTGACTGAGTCGGAAGACTTCTCTGCGATTAGCGAGCCCGATTTCGACTACAACTCGATTCCTGATCCCAGCGAAGGCGACTTTACTTATCAGTTCACCATCGAAGTGCGTCCGGACTTCGAAACACCTGAATGGAAAGGTTTGGAACTGACCAAGCCAGCTGTCAACATCGACGACGAAGCGATCACCGATTCGTTGGATCGTGTGTTGCGAGATCGCGCTTCTTGGGAAGCGACTGAAGAGGCGGCGGAACTTGGTGACCGTTTGTTGGTCAACATCAACTTCACCGAAGACGGAAAGTCGATTTCGAAGCTTGAGGAAGAAGTCGTCACTCTGTCCGAAAAGCTTTCCTTTAGCGATGGCTTGTGCAGCGAATTCGGCAAAGACGTTGCAGGCAAGAAAGAAGGCGACAAGGTAACCACGAAGGTTGAATTGTCCGGCGAAGCGGCTGGCGAAACCGAACGCAACATTGTTGCCGAAGTGACGGTTGTCGAAGTTCAGAAGTTGGAAAGCATTGAACTGACACCAGCGTTGCTGGAAGAGTTGGGCGATTTCGAATCCGAAGAAGAACTGCGTGGTTTCATCAAGGAATCACTCGAGCGTCAAAGCGAGTATCGCGTCAAGCAACACATCCGTCGTGAAGTAACTAACCTGCTAAGCGATGCGGTTCAGTTCGAGCTCCCGGAAGATCTCGTTCGTCGTCAAACCTATCGCGAAATGCAGCGCCGTATCATGGAATTGCAGCGTAGCGGTTTTGACGAAACGCAAATTCGTGGTATTGCAAACGCGCTTCAGCAGAATGCACGTTCGACCACTGAAGCCGCTTTGCGTGAGCACTTCGTGTTGGAGCAAATTGCTGAAGAGCAAGAGATCGATGCAACTCCAGAGGACTTTGATGTCGAGATCAACTTGATCAGTCAGCAATCTGGCAGCAGCCCACGTAAGACCCGTAGTCGTCTTGAAAAGACTGGCCAGATGGACGCTTTGCGTAACCAAATCGTCGAGAGCAAGGTGATTGACCTGATCGTCGAAAATGCAAAAGTGACCGAGAAGGACATGTCCGACGAGATGGACGATTCGACCAACGAGACTTATCCGGTTGACTTCAGCGTCTTGGGAACTCGCAACGATGGTGCGATTCCAGAAGCGAAGTACGAAGATAACTCGACCCCAGAATCGAACTCTGACAAAGATAAAGAGTAAGGGGATCTGTTGAATCGATGGCGTTCTTATCAACAAGCCCAGGTAAAAACGCCCTCGGGGGCGCCGACGTTGCTGCGGCAACAATTGCTGGTGGCCCCGAACGATTTAAACTGCACCAAGGCGAGACTTCGATTGGTCGTCATCCTGATTGCCATATCGTGGTCGACGCCGGGCCGGTAAGCCGGTTTCATGCTAAAGTAATCGGTGAAGGAAAACGCTTCACCGTGCATGACCTTGGTAGCCGCAATGGGACTTATCTAAACGGGCAGCGACTCAGCGCTGCCCAGGTTCTTCGCGAAGGCGACCGAATTCGTATCAGTGAGATCGAGTTCGTCTTTCATGCAGACGAAGTACCTCAATTCGCTTCGTCGCTATCGTCGGAGGTCTCATTCTCCGGTTCAAACTTCGGCATCGTGATGACGGATGATGAGCCAGAGTCATCTCGCTCGATCGCCCCTCGCGTCAAATACGAAAAGTCCGATGACGGGCTGAAGATGCAGGCGACTGCAGAAGCCAAGTTAGAAGCGTTGCTAAAGATCAATCGCAATCTTGGCAGTGCGCTTTCGGTGGATGAGGTCCTGCCGAAAATCTTAGATAGCTTGTTCGCGATTTTTCCGTCGGCCGATCGTGGCTTTGTTGTCTTGCAAACCGATGACGATCAGCTGCAGACACGTTGGGTAAAAACGCGGCAACAGGTTGACGAAACTCAGACGGTGCGGATCAGTCGGACAATCATTCGGCGTGTTATCTCGACCGGCGAATCGATCCTTTCGTTTGATGCGACCGAAGACAGTCGATTCGATAGCAGTGAGTCCATCGCGGACTTTTCCATCAAGAGTATGATCTGTGCCCCGCTGGGCGATGCCGATGGGAAAAAGTTTGGTGCCATTCAGATCGATTCGACGCAGGGACGTGGCCAGTTTGCAGAAGACGACATCGATCTGTTAAGTGGTGTTGCTGCGCAAGCGGGCATCTTGATTACGAACGCTCAGATGCACGAGCAAGCGCTCAAACAGCAAGAAGTCGAGCAGGACTTGCGTTTGGCTACGGATGTTCAGAAAGCTTTCTTGCCGCAATCGTCACCGGAGACAAGCGGTTGGGAGTTTGACAGTTTCTATCGCGCGGCGAATCACATCGGTGGCGATTATTACGACTACATCCAACTGCCCGATGGACGTGTCGCAGTGGTCGTTGCGGATGTTGTCGGGCATGGTGTGGCGGCAGCGATGTTCATGGCAAAGCTATCCGCCGAAACGCGTTTTTGTCTCGCCAGTGAATCCGACGTGGCGCATGCGATCGAATGCCTGAACGATCGTATGAGTGCTTTGGAAGTGGAGCGATTTGTCACGTTCTTGATGGTGGTTGTTGATCCGAATCAAGAAGCGGTCACGATCGTCAATGCGGGACACATGCCGCCAATCGTTCGCCGAAACGGTAACGGAGAGATTCTCGAGCCGGGTGCGGATCAATCCGGTTTGCCGATCGCGATCATGTCAGGAATGGAATACGAAGCGGTTTCGTTGCCGGTCAAGCCAGGTGATTTCTTGCTGCTTTACACCGATGGAATCAACGAGGCGATGGATTTCAAGGATGAAGAATTCGGAATCGATACGATTCGCGAATTAGTTTCCAAAACGGATGAAGTGACTTCAATCAAAGATCGCATCGTCGGTTCTGTTCTCCAGCATATCGGTGATGCACCGCCGTTTGATGATATGTGCTTGGTGGCGATTCGGCGTACGGGTGAACCAGGTGCGAAAGTGAACGACGGTCCTGTCGTCTCTGAGACGCTAGGCGAAGATGACATTCGGTCGTTGAAGTCATGAATAAACGCGTCGTTGTCCGATACCATGGTCGCGTTCAGGGCGTCGGCTTTCGTGCGACGGCGCTTCACCATGGGCGAGGTTTGGACGTCCACGGATTCGTTCGCAACGAGTTCGACGGAAGTGTGTTGATGGACGTCGAAGGCCCGAAAACACATCTGGATGAACTGCTTCAGCGAATCGAATCTCGCCCTGCAGGTTCGATCGATCACAGTGACGTTTCTTGGGAAAAGCCTCTCGGCCGAAGCAGCGGCTTTTCAATTGCGTAGGCGGTCGGTGTGTCGACGTCTTTGTGGGTCGAGGCGAAGGCTTTCCCATGTGCGCTGGGCGCTGATTGCCTTGGTGTGGTTAGCTCACGCTGGATTTGTGTTCTTTCACCGCTGGTGTTTCGCTTAGAGATTAAAGCGGTATTGCGGGTGGTGGTTGGGTGCTAGTCCTGTCGACGCCACAGAGTGTCTTTATCAGGCGTCGATCCGATTCAGCCATAGCACATCGCGATGGTGAAGTCGTTTAAAGACGTTAAAACAATGCCCCGATCGCATCGAAAACTTGCGACTTGGCTGTCCGAGGGTTCCAATCCTTGCTTCTCGTTGTCGATTGGAAGCATAATGGTAGCTCACGCTCGCCCTACCCTCCCCCGCCCTGCCCTACCCCGTTGAGGTCACGCCATGCAACGTCGTCAAGTTTTGCAAACTCTTGGAGCTGTCGGATCGTTGTCGATACTTGGGGGCCAATGTGGGCGTGTCTTTGCAGCAGCAGAAGCGACACCCTGGATTCGCAAAACGTTGAAGATCGGGATGATCGGCGTGAAAGGTTCGCTTGAGGAGAAGTTTGCTGCGGCCAAAGCGGCTGGCTTTCACGGTGTTGAAGTAGCGGTCCCAGGGATCAGTGTTGAGGAAATCAATCATGCCGCCAAGTCTGCAGGGATCGTGATCGATGGTAGCGTCGGGAGTCAGCACTGGAGTGTGCGTCACAGCGATCCGGATCCTGCAGTGCGTTCCAAAGCATTGCAGCAGCTGAAGCAATCGATTGAGGAAACGTCTGCGGTGGGTGGTGATAGCTGTCTCGTGGTCGTGGGGCACGGCAATGATGGAACACAGGACGAGGTCTGGAAGCGATCATCCGACAATATGCACGCTGCTATCGAGACCGCTGAAAAGTACAACGTGAACTTGCTGATCGAAAACGTTTGGAACAAGTTCTTGTACGACCACGATGGCGACGCTGAGCAGTCTGTCAAACCGTTGGCAAACTATGTCGATTCATTTAAGTCCGATCGAGTTGGTTTGCAGTTCGACCTCGGCAATCATTGGAAATACGGCGACATCGCGACTTGGGTCCGCGAGCTGGGGCCGCGGATTATGAAGCTGGATATCAAGGGCTTCTCTCGTGAGAAGAACCAGTTTACGAAAATCGGTGAAGGTGACGTCGATTGGCCCGGTATCGAGGCAGCGCTACGTGAGATAAAGTTTCAGGGATGGTGTGCGGCCGAAGTCGGGGGCGGTGGGCCGGATCGCTTGAAAGAAATCGCCGACAATATGGAAGCCGCACTGCATTGCAATCAGAACAAGGTTTAATGGACGACGCGGATTATTCGTCAGGTTCTTGCCACGTTTCCGTGATGCCTGACGAAATCGTCGAATGGGTCGCTGGATGCAATCCTAAAGTGGTGATCGATGGGACGTTCGGTGGTGGCGGTCATAGCCGCCGAATGATCGACGCGATTGACTCGGTTGAACTTGTCATTGGGCTCGATCGAGACCCAGCGGTTCTAAAGCGTGTCGAGCAGGAAAGTGTTGATCGATTGAGCGTTTTCTTGGCGAGTTACGAACAGGCAGCTAAGGCGCTGGAGGTCTGTGAAGTTGATCGCTGTGACGCAATGGTTCTGGACTTAGGTTTGTCGAGCGATCAGTTGGCCGACCGTGAACGCGGATTTAGTTTCCAGTTCGATGGTCCACTCGATTTAAGGTTTGATCCTGAGAACGGGATTCCGGCTAGCGAATGGCTCGCTCGCCAAAGCGAAAAAGAGATTGCGGATGCGATCTATCAATTCGGTGAAGAGCGATTCAGTCGACGGATCGCGCGAGAGATCGTTGCCGCGGCAAAGCGGCGCGAGCATGTGCGTACGGTTCAGCAGCTTGCAGATATCTGTCGACGATGTGTCCCGCGATCGAAGAACCATGATATTCATCCGGCAACGCGAACCTTCCAGGCGCTGCGGATTGTGGTGAATGATGAGCTAGGAATCCTGACACGGACTCTTAGTGCGGCCCCCGATTGGCTTAGCCAAGGCGGTCGCATGGTGGTGATCAGTTTCCACTCGCTGGAAGATCGCATCGTCAAGCAAGCCTTTCGAGATGACGATCGTTGGAACGTGTTGACAAAGAAACCGCTACGACCAACCGATGCTGAGACCGCAGCCAATCCCAGGGCCCGCAGTGCAAAACTACGCATCGCTGAACGGTGTTAATCGCGTCTGATTCTGGTGAATGAAGTCCCTAAAACGATGTTTCGGTGATGTGGGGAATTGGATAGCATCCCCCCGGAGACTGCTGTTTACCATCACTTCTTTCTGGGAGACCGGAATGGAACCAAGTCCTTTGCCCCGGGACATTTCCTTTTCTGAATCCGTTTATTCCATTGAAAACACGTCAGACGAAGATGTCTTTGTCGCTGGGTATCCGAAATCGGGTAATACCTTGCTGCAGCATTGCATCGCGCACCTGATCCATGGATTGAATGAGTCCGCTGGCCGGACGCTCGTTCATCTAACGGTGCCAGATGTCCATGCGAATTCGCACTATTTTCGGTTGCAAGATCGTTGTTTCTTCAAAACGCACGACTTACCAAAGAAGCATCATCGCAACGTGATTTACATTGTGCGTGATGGACGGGAAGCCATGCTGTCGTACTATCACATGTTGCGAAACATGGGCCATGACGTTTCACACAGTGACGTCTACTTAGGCCAACTAGAAGTCTTTGGCGGACAGTGGCATACGCATGTTGCCAGTTGGGAATCGAACCCCTTTAACGCCAATCTTCTTTGGTTGCGTTACGAGGACATGAAGTTCGACAAGCCGAACCAGCTCAGGCGGATTTGCGAATTTCTAGAGCTCGAAAGAAGTAAGCAAGAAATTGCGGAAGTCGCTCGCCTGACATCATTTGAGCACATGCAGCAGGTAGAACGGCGCAGTGACTGGGTCAGGCAGAACATGGTCGTGTTCAAGAAGCCCGGTGGGTTTGTTCGCCGAGGTGCCATCGATTCCTACCGGGAAGAGGTGGCGCCAGAGTTAGTGTCCGCGTTTGAATCGCGAAGCGCATCGGTGCTGCAGCGACACTATCCGGATTCCAATAGCGGTTCGTTGCTGAAGAAAGCGGGCTGAGTTGGACGAGCGACGCCGTTTGCAAATGCTGCCGGCCGCCTCCATTTAGGCACCCTGCATCCGCCGCTGATTTTGAGCAAGATCTACCTTCGCGAGCGTTCGCGATCGGGCACCTCGTGCGCCCGATCCGTGAGGTTTCGGAGACGATTATAGCGGAGGACTCTAACCATCAACGATCGTCAGCCCGTGGCCGCAAGCTGACCGCGTTAACCCCACGCGAGGCGAACTCGCGGAAGATAGGTAATCTCGATATCGACGCTATTAGCGGGGGTCAGAATGCGTGGCGTAGAACGCAACTTTATAGATAGCAAAGACTTACGTCATTCTGAGGGGAGCCGCTCGAAACGAAAGTTCGCGTCGATTGGTCTCAATCGGTAGCTCTAGGTTACGCGCCGCCCAGACTCGGTCAACTGCAGATTTTGGCATTTTGAAGCCTCCGAATCGGCCGTTTGGCGGTAACTCGTTGGGCGATGACGAGTTAAGGCGGGGGGCCCGAAGGGCGACTTTTTTTCAGGATTTAGGCGACGATTTGGAAATAGTCCTTCGTGGTGGTGTTCGGCAGGCCTTTAGGTGCTGGTCGGGTGACAGGATCTGGCATCCGGTTGGCCTACGCGTGGCTTTCGGGCGATTTCTGAGGACTTCGTTGCGATGTCCTGTTGGCTTTTGGTTTTCCCTAGGCGGAAGTTCGAGGATATGATCGTAGGCCATGAAAAAAGCGACGCATTCCGACCGACCAGGCAAACCTGACACGTCTCCCGGATTGCTTTCGGGATTGTCGGTCGGGGGGGCGATGCTGGTTCTGGCGATGGTCATTCATCGCCAGTTTGATTCCACGCTTTCCAAATCGATCGCAATCGCATTTGTGACATCTGGACTTGCGTTCATGCTTGCGTTTGCCGCATTCCCGGCCCAGCGTGGGCGATTCCTGCGTGCTTTCGAGCAGTTGACATTTCCACTGCGTTGGATCGCAACAACGTTGGTTCTCGCCCTGCTGTACTACTTTGTCGTGGTCCCGATTGGGATTTGGTTTCGTTTCAGTGGACGATCGATGCGACAGGTTGATCCGTCGGCGACAACCGGTTGGGAACCGCTAGAAGCGACGCAGGACGACGAATCCTACTTTCGGATGTTTTGACGATGTCGGATCACAACGAGATAGAAACGCGAGGTGTGCCCGCGGAATCTAAGCCTGCGAAAGACAGCGCGTCAGTTGCAGAAAAGACATTTGAGGACCAAGCCGCGTCGCCCGATCCGGGTTTGATCGAAGAGTTCGTTTGGTTTTTGCGCTACAACAAGAAGTGGTGGTTGCTGCCGATTGTCGTGGTGCTGCTACTGTTGGTCGCCCTGGCGTTCGTCACGACTTCGCCAGCGGCGCCGTTCATTTACACGCTATTTTAGCCCGGCGGCCTATTTGGCGATTTCTGTAAACGTGCTTTCGCGGAGCACGGTGACTTTGATTTCGCCTGGGTACATCAGCTCTCTTTCGAAAGCCTTGGCAATTTCATGGCAGATGACAGCGGACTGTTCGTCGTTCGTTGAAGTACTGTCGACGATCACTCGAAGTTCTCGGCCGGCGCTGATCGCGTAGGCTTCGCGAACGCCCTCGAAGCGTTTGGCGATCGCTTCGAGTTCTTCCATGCGTTTGATGTAGCGTTCCAGCGATTCACGACGAGCACCGGGGCGCGAAGCACTGCATGCGTCCGCGGTCGCGACCACCATGGTGAAAGGGTGTTCGATGACGATTTCGTCGTGGTGGCCGAAAGCGGCATGGACGACTTCGGCGGATTCGTTGTGCCGACGAAGGATGTCAGCCCCGATTTTGGGGTGTCCGCCTTCGAGTTCATGATCGGCGGCTTTTCCGATGTCGTGCAGCAGCCCACATCGACGTGCGACGTCGCCGTTCATGCCGAGCATTTCGGCAATCATGCCCGAGAGGAATGCGACTTCGATACTGTGGCGGAGGACGTTTTGGCTGTAGGAGGTGCGGAAGTGCAGCCGGCCAAGCAGTTCGATCAGGCGATCGTGAAGGCCTGGCACGTTGACTTCGTCGGCGGCTTCACGGCCCTTTTGCATGATCAGTTCGTTGATTTCACGCTGGGTCTCGCTGACGACCTCTTCGATTTTTGATGGGTGGATCCGTCCGTCCGCAATGAGAGTGGTCAGTGATCGACGGGCAATTTCGCGGCGAACGGGATCGAAACCGCTGACGATAACGACGCCGGGGGTATCATCGATGATGACGTCGATTCCGGTTGCCTTTTCGAACGCTCGGATGTTTCGACCTTCGCGTCCGATAATTCGTCCCTTCATGTCGTCGGTGGGGACATCGACGGTGCTGGTCGTGCTGTCGGCGGTAAAGGCAGACGAATACCGCTGCATGGCAGTCAGCAGCATTTGACGGCTCTGTTCTTTGGCCGCTTCGGTGATTTGCTTTTTCTGCTTGAGAAGGACTTTTCCACGTTCGTGTTCGAGTTCTTCGTTGAGGACTTCGAGCAATTGCTCTTTGGCTTCCGCCCGAGTCATTCCGGAGATTGCTTCGAGAAGTCGTTTTTGTTGCTCTTCAAGTTTCCCCAGTTCTTCTCGTTTATTGGTCAGCATTTTCAGCCCCGAATCGAGGCGTTGCTGAGCATTTTCAAGTCCACGTTGCTGTTTTCGCAGGTCCGCTTCTTGGACATCGAGCTGTTCGCTGCGCCGATCGAGTTTTTCTTCGCGGGCGTGCTGGCTGCGACGAGCGTCTGCAAGTTCCGTTTCGCCTTTCGATTTGATCTCCAGAGCCTCTTCTTTGGCTTCCAGGACGATCTGAGACTTCATCGATTCAGCTTGACGGTTGGCCTCGTTGAGGATTTCATCAGCCCGCTCGGCCAATTTGATTTTGTAAACGGTGTATTTCCATCGCTGGTAACCCATCATCAACACTGCACCGGCGAGAACGCCAGCAAGGGAGTAGACGAAGAAGTTCTCGTCCAGTGATGAAGCGAGCAGCGGCTCGAAGAAAAGTGCCATCAATGGGGTCAAGGCGACGGGGCGTGTTCGGCGGGTGGAAAAGGGCGGTAGACTGGCCGCTCGCACGACAAGTCCGTGTCGCGCTGACGGTGAAGATCGTAACAAATTTTGGTCCTCAGTGGGCAGTGCCCTACCCATTCCCGGCAACCGAATGCCTAACTGAAGGCCCGAAGTTGCCCAAACTTGTGCCGCAACATGTCCGACGGTGTCGACAATTCATCTTCCTGGGACCAGATTCAAGAAGCTTTCCAGGCTAGCTTCCCAACGCACAAGTATAGCGATGTTGGTGTGGTCATCGGTTGCAGTGGCGGCGCCGATAGCGTTGCCCTGTTGCGAACCGTTGTCGAGCGATTGAGTCAGCATGCCCAGCGACAACTCCGGTCGGGCACGCAAACGCGATCGACAGCGTGTCGCGGTTTTGTTGTCGTCGCCCATTTCAATCATGCTTTGCGCGGATCCCAATCCGAAGGCGATCACGAATTCGTTGTCAATCTTGCCGGGCAACTGGGCGTCCAAGTGGTTACTCGCCGCGGTTCTGGCAATCGCAGCGATGAAGACTATGCCCGTCGTCAACGATATGGCTTTTTCCGAGAAGTGCTGCAGCAACATGGGGCTCGCTACCTGATGCTGGGGCACAACCTTGAAGACAACGTCGAAACCGTCCTGTTTCGATTGATGCGTGGGACTGGGCCGGCGGGATTGGCCGGGATCGCCCCATTTCGTGAGTTCTCGTCCGACGAAGACGGGCGCGACTTTGTCATCGCCCGTCCGATGCTTTCGCTTTCCCGAGAGCTTATTCGCCAGGGAATGCGTTCTGAGGGATATGCCTGGCGTGATGATGCATCGAATGAATCCGATCAATACAGCCGAAACTGGATTCGCAATGAGCTTTTGCCAAAGATGGCGGAACAATTTCCTGACGTCACACAGGGTATCACTCGGGCCATTGCTTCGCAGCGTCAGTGGGCAGAGACGATCGGTCGCTTGGCCGACGACTGGTTGGACAAGAATCTTGTCAGCGATGAACCGCTGGTGCTCCGCCGCAGCGATGAACTAGAGAAGCAAGACGCGGCGGTCACTGTGGAGGCTCTTCGTGTTTGTTTCCAGAAAAACCAGTTGCCACTACGTTCGATGAGTCAGCTTCATTGGCAGCGTCTGTTGGAACTGATCTGCGGCAGCGGCTCGGGAAGCATTCATTTGCCGGGGGCGATCGTCGCAGTGCGTGAATCGGCGACGATTCGAATCTATCGAGATCAGCAGGCTTGATGCCGGGCAGCTACACTAGCCCTTTGAAAACGGGGCAAGCACCTGAAGCGAGGGTTGCTGATCACAACTCGGAACGCTCGTAGGATCGATTGCCTTCATGACAGAACAAAGCAACTTGCAAGGATTCAATCGGATGATTGGAAATCACGATTCGGCTTGGGACTCCCCTGCCCCGCGGCGATCTTCAGCGATACAGATTCAACGTCAAGCCGATCGTTCTTTCGGCCGGCGAATGGTTTGCTTTGCCTTGGGCATCGCGACAGTTGTCGGACTGACAGTGTCATCAGCATCCAACGCGTCTGCCGAAAATTACAAAGCTGATGTCGTGATCTACGGCGGCACTTGTGCTGCGGTGACAGCGGCTGTCAAAGTGAAACAGGGTGGGCATAGTGTATTAATCGTTTGTCCGGACAAGCACCTTGGCGGTCTATCAAGCGGTGGACTCGGCTGGACCGATACTGGCAAGAAAGAAGTGATCGGCGGGCTTTCACGCGAATTCTATCATCGCGTTTACCAAAAGTATCAAAAGGCTGGGAACTGGAATTGGCAGACCAAGGAAAGCTATGGCAACAAGGGGCAAGGCAACGCGGCCATCGATGGAGAGAATCGCACCCAATGGATCTTTGAGCCTCATATTGCCGAAGAGGTTTTCGAAGACATGGTTCGTGATTTTGAAATCCCTGTCTATCGTGATCAGTGGCTCGATCGCAAATCAGGTGTGACCAAGACGGGAACCAAGATCAAATCCATCAAGATGCTCAGCGGTGACGTTTTTTCTGGGCAGATCTTTTTGGATGTGACCTACGAAGGCGACTTGATGGCGGCAGCTGACATTCCCTATCACGTTGGCCGAGAGTCGCAGGACGCTTATGGCGAAAATTGGGCGGGCGTTCAAACCGACATCAATCATCACCGCCACCACTTTGCGGTGCTGCCGCCGATCAGTCCATACGTGATTGCGGATGATCCAAGCAGTGGCGTGTTGCCTCGGATCAGTACCGATCCACCGGGTGAAAAAGGTTCGGCCGACCACCGCGTGCAAGCCTATTGCTTCCGCATGTGCTTGACGGACCATCCCGAAAACCGAGTGCCCTTCACGGCTCCGGAAGGCTACGACCCGGCTGACTACGAACTGTTGGCCCGAATCTATGAGGCTGGCTGGAAGGAAACGTTCAACAAGTTTGACCCTATCCCAAATCGTAAGACGGATACCAATAACCATGGCCCGATGAGCACTGACAATATCGGGTTCAACTATGACTATCCCGAAGCCACTTACAAAGAGCGTGCGGCGATCATTCGTGAGCACGAGAATTACCAAAAGGGATGGCTGTACTTTCATGTCAGCGATCCGCGAGTGCCAGAGTCCATTCGAAATGAAATGAGTCGCTGGGGATTGTCGGCTGATGAGTTCACAGACAATGGCAATTGGCCACATCAAATCTACGTTCGTGAAGCCCGGCGGATGATCGGTACTTTTGTGATGACCGAAAATGAATTGCAAAAGCGTCGTCCGACGCCAAAGTCGGTCGGGATGGGATCGTACGCTATTGATTCCCATAACACCCAGCGCTACATCACCGCCAAAGGCCATGTTCAGAACGAAGGCGATGTTGGTGTTTCGACGTATGGCCCCTATGAAATTTCCTATGACAGCCTGGTGCCTCGCGCTGACGATTGCACTAACCTGCTGGTGCCCGTTTGTGTTTCAAGCTCGCACGTGGCATTCGGTTCGATTCGTATGGAACCGGTCTTTATGATCTTGGGCCAAAGTGCAGCAACGGCTGCGGTCATGGCCATCGACGGCAATACATCGGTTCAAGAGGTTCCCTATGAGGACTTGAAGAAGCGATTGTTGGATGATGGGCAGGTGCTTCATTTTGCGAGCACATTGTCGAGTGCCAATGTTCGGTTCCCGAAGGAATTTGACGGGGTCGTTCTCGACGACAAAGATGCAAAGTTGGTCGGGAACTGGCAGCACAGCAATGCCAACCGCCCCCACTTTGTCAGCGGTTACTTGCATGACAATCATTCGAGTGATGGCATGTATTCGGCGACCTTTGAGACCGATCTAAAGCCTGGGAAGTACGACGTGCAGCTGGCCTACCCGCCAAATTCCAATCGCGCGTCCAATGTGCCCGTGACGATCGAACATGCGGGCGGAACCGCGTCAGTGATGGTCAACCAGAAGTTAGCTCCGACCCTCGAAAAGACCTTTTCGTCACTCGGTGTTTTTCGATTTGATGAACAACAGCCGGCAAAATTGACGATCACGAACGAAGACACGAATGGTTATGTGATCGTAGACGCGGTTAGATTTGTTCCGGCTCAATAGAGATCGCTTTGCAGCGGCGTCGCCGGTTTGAAAAATCGAACTTCGATTTCAAATCGGCGCGTCTTCAACAGCGACGCAATCTTGCTCGGTTAGATTAAGACGCTTGCCCGCGTTCATTCTGGAGGGCTCAATACCAAGTCGAGGCACCGCGTCCCTAAAACGCGTGCTTCGGAAATTTGGTGATTTTTGCATCTTCGGTCATACTCTCGCGTCCAACTGGAAAAAATCGACATAGAAGACGACTCGCAAGGGAGAGCGATCGATGAAGCGATTGATCGACGCGATATCGCAGGGTAGCTGCTTATTAAACGTTGACGCCAGGACAATGTCCGATGTTGTCCTTGCCGGCGTTGACTATCTAATTCAAAGCGGGCGTCTTACCGAAAGCCAGCGTGACGTCGTCGTCGACGGGATCATGGAGCGTGAGCGGCAATTTCCAACCGCAATCGGACATGCGTGTGCCATCCCACACTACTACGACGACCGGATTAGCGAGCCTGCGGTCGTCTTTATGCGACTGAAACATGCTGTCAACTTGGGTGCTCCCGACGGTATCGCGACTCGCTACATCTTTTTCATGGTCGGTCCGACGACACACGCGTCCGCCCACTTGGACACACTCTCGTCCGTCGCACGGATGATGAGTGATAATGTTTGTCATTTCGAATTGACCTATGCCAAGAACGCTCAAGACGTACTCGATGCGATCGAGCGGCATTTGACGCGGACGGTGTTGGCCAAACCCGCCAAGCCTCGCGAGATCACCGAAGGTTTGCGAGCGGCGTCAAAGCCTTTTGCGGGGCTGAAGGCTGATGTGACACGTCGGCTAAAACATTACAAGTCAGACTTCGTCGATGGGTTGCGGGCGAAAAGTATCGCCTCCATCGTTTTCATGTACTTTGCTTGTGTCGCACCCGCGGTCACCTTTGGTGGCTTAATGGGAAGGGAAACCGACGGTGTCATGGGGGCCGGTGCGATGCTGTTGTCCACAGCCGTTTGCGGCATTTTGTATTCACTGTTTGCCGGCGGTCCACTGATCATTCTCGGAGGGATCGGACCTCTGTTGATCTTTACCATCATCCTGTACCAGTTGTGCCAAGACATGAATCTGTCCGAGCATTTCTTGGGAGTCTACGGATGGGTCGGGATTTGGACGAGCGTGCTGACGGTGATCTTAGCGCTTTCCAACGCCAGCAACCTGATGCGGTATTTCACTCGTTTTACCGATGAGATCTTTTCGGCGCTGATGTCGATGATCTTTATCTATAAAGCGATCGAAGCGTTGGTCGCAGGATTTCGTGTTGCGGCAGAACAAGGTCTTTCCAATGAAAAGCCGCTGCTCGCGATTGTGCTGGCCGTTGGTACGTTTTACATCGCGATGACGCTTGCCGGGTTCCGACGCAGCAAGTACCTGTTTTCTTGGATGCGAGAATTCTTGGCGGACTTTGGGCCATCGATCGCACTGGGGTCGATGGTCGGGGTCGCATGGTGGCTCGGCAGCGCGGCAACCTTGGATACGCTCGAAGTCTCCGCTGCTGCGAGCGAGCGCGGCGGGATGATCGTCGACCTTTGGAGTGTGCCTTTGTGGGTTAAGTTCGCCGCGGTCGGACCTGCCGTACTGGCGGCGGTATTGGTCTATCTGTCACAGAACATCACGGCTCGCTTGGTCAACAGTCCCGAAAACAAGCTAGAGAAAGGCGAGTCATATCACTGGGACTTGATGGTCGTCGGAGTCCTGATCGGGATGTGTTCCCTATTCGGTTGGCCTTGGATGGTAGCGGCAACGGTCCGTTCGTTAGCTCACGTGCGAGCTTTATCTGACACCGAAGAAGTTGTCGGCAGCAAAGGTGACAAGCAGGAACAGATCATTCATGTGCAAGAGAATCGAATCACGGGCCTCTTCATTCATTTATTGATCGGTGGCTCGCTGCTCGCATTGCCGCTGCTAAAGTATGTGCCAATGGCCGCGTTGTACGGCATCTTCCTCTACATGGGATTCGTCTCGTTGCGAGGCATTCAGTTCGTCGAACGATTGGGATACTTGTTCATGGATTCGTCTCTGTATCCGGTCAATCACTACACCCGTCGGGTGCCAACACGAACGATTCACTATTTCACATTGATCCAGTTGGTGTGTCTGGCAATGCTTTGTGTGGTCAATGTCTTTCCCAGTCAGCCGGTGCGTATTTTGTTCCCTGTGTTCATCGCGCTGTTAGTGCCGGTGCGAGCGATCTTGGGACGATTGTTTGACAACGATCACCTGGCATTTCTCGACGCCGATGAAGCGCCCGATGAAGAGGAGTTGCACTGGCTGTAGTGAGACGTCGCTGTGCCCAATGGTATCGGGCTATGTAGGGACTGCGGCACATTGAACGCGGTGATTGTTGCTGTCCAAGATATGCATTCGGTTCTTCGAGTCGACGACCAATCCCCAAGGATCGTAGAGCTGTCCGGGTTGCAGTCCTGGCGAGCCCCACGTGCCGATTGAATTGCCTTTGGTATCGAAGTGCTGAACACGGCCATTGCCATATTCACAGACTACCGCGTCGCCTTCGGGCATGACAAAAACACCGTAGGGATAAAACAGTTGACCAGGGCCGCTTCCGGGGCTTCCCCAGATGTCGATCAGCTCTGGTTGCTTTCCTGAAAGATCAAACCGTTGGATTCGATGATTTCCGGAATCGGCAACCCACATCACGTTGCCGTCGATGTGCAAACCTTGAGGGCGAAGGAATTGTGTCGGTTCCCGGCCGGTGGCTCCCCAGGAGAGAATAAAGTCGCCATCGGGCGAGAATTTCTGGATTCGATCTGCGTCGCCGTATTCCCCGATATAGATGCAGCCTTCGTTGTCGGTCGCGACATCGGTCAGGAAGGCAAACTCACCCGGCCCAAATCCGCTGGTCCCACCAATTTCACGCTCTTCGATACGTTCGCCTTCGAGGGTATAGGCGAGCATTCGATAGTAATGGGTGTCGGCGACCAGCAACAAATCGTCACTGGGCGAATCGCCGAACATGATTGTCATTCCTGTCGGCTTTCCATTGGTAATATCCGGGGTTCGCCAATCACGGAGCCAGGTTCCGTCTGGCTCGAAGACTTGGATTCGCCCTGTTTTGTCGACGATGTAGAGTTGGTCATTTCGGTCGATTGTGATTGCACGCGGCGTCAAAAAACGGCCATTCGCTTGACCTCGACGTCCCCAGATCAGCTCCGGTGTGTCAGATTCACTGCGGCTGACGCACCCACCCAGATTTGCTGCGGTGAATGCGGCCAACGCGTTCGCTAGGGCCGTGCGTCGGCTGACAGAGGTCATTGCAGTTTGCGTATCCGGGTTTGCTGGGAATTGAGGGCTTGCTGCGAATCATGGCGTGCAGCGAGTCAGGGTCGTGCAGCGAATCGAAGGCGTGTATGGCCATATTGTACTGAGATTGTTCCCCTGGGGTTGGTGTGTCGGCGTATTGTTGGGGTGAACCTATCCCGTCCGTCCGTGGTGTGCACTGCCGGATCGCGACAGCTGGGGCACATTCAGCGTCCTTGCCGATTCAAAATTGCCAGGCCTACAATACGGTTTGATTGGCTGGGGAAACCCGCCGCGAAACGTAATCACCTAACCGGTCAGCATTGTTCTATTCGTCGGTTTTCATGACCAAAGTCTTTGATCTTCGCCAAACCGACGACCCACGTGATTTTATCCATCGTACAGTCCAGGCATTGACCGAAGGCCAAGTTGTGGCACTGCCGACGGATACGTCGTATGGTTTCGCAGCTCATGCGTTGAACGAGTCCGCCGTCAAGCGATTGGCAGAACTTCGTGGCCAGGTTGGTGCCCCCCTCGCGATTTCGGTGCGTAGCCGTCAGGCGGCAGAAGACTTTTTCTGCGAACCTGCACCGGTCGCGCGGCGACTTGCCCATCGATGTTGGCCTGGTCCGTTGACGCTTGTGACGCCATGCGACAATCCCCATTCGGCGATTGGGCAGTTACCGGGAAACGTGCGTGAACTGATCGTTGGGGAACGTCAGACGGTTGGTTTTCGTGTCGCCGATCACCGAATTTTGGAATCAATTCACCGCTTCATGGCGGCGCCGCTGGTGCTGACCGGGGCGCATCGTTTGGATTCTACCGATAAGGGGGGTAATCCTAACTTTGAAGCCCAGGGGGTGTTGGATCAGTTCCGCGGTGAGGTTCCACTGCTGCTCGACGACGGTCCAACTCGTTATGGTGGTGTATCGACGGTCGCTCGCGTTATCGAGAGCCGTTGGGAATTATTGCGAGAAGGGGTCATCGAACGAGCCGCTATGAATCAATTTGTCAAACCGGTTATCGTATTGGTCTGCACGGGAAATACGTGTCGAAGTCCAATGGCGGAAACCTTGATGCGAGAGCTGTTGCTGAAGAAACTAGGACGCGAGGATGCCGTCCGTGTTTTGTCGGCAGGTGTAGCGGCATCGGTGGGGTCGTGCGCGAGCCCACAAGCGATCGAAGTCATGGGTGAACGCACGTTAGATTTGACCGGCCATGCCAGCCAGCCACTCGGTGATGAAATCATGAACGTGGCCGATCTGGTTTTGACGATGACCCGCGCACACCGCGCGGCGATCTTGGCAGCTTGGCCTGAAATGCATGATCGTGTTTTTACACTTCGTCGTGACGGCGGGGACATCACCGATCCGATCGGAATGCCTGTCGATTCGTATCGAAAGTGTGCCGATCAGATGGAAAACGAGTTGTCGGTTTGGCTTGAACATTTGGGCGAAGATTTTTTCCCCGTTGCCGCCGACGACGTTAGTCCAACCGATTCCATTGATGAGGATCAGGAGTCAGCTTGATGCGAATATCGTTAGGCAGTGATCACCGTGGAGTACACATCAAGGCACGATTGATCCAATCTCTGCAAGCCAATTCATTTGAGATCATCGACGAAGGGACATTCGATGAAGTCGCCGTCGACTACCCCGACTATGCCGAATGTGTCGCCCGACGCGTCAGCTGTGGCGAAGCCGAGCGAGGGATTTTGATCTGTGGTACCGGCATCGGGATGGCCATTGCGGCTAACAAATTTGTCGGCGTGCGCGCCGCGCCCTGCTATGACGAAGTCATGGTGGAAATGAGCCGACGTCACAACAATGTGAACGTGCTCTGTCTGCCCGGCGATCTGATCGGGGAGCGTTCTGTTGACGATTTGGTTCTTCGATGGCTGCAAACCGATTTCGACGGCGGTCGCCATTCCAAGCGTCTCGATAAAATCTGCAAGCTCGAAGCCAAGAATGTCGAGTCGTCCGGAAGTGATGACTCATCATCAGCCGATGGACAGGCGACGCAGCGGACAACCACATGATTGCCCAGTGGTCTAGTCTGATCGGGAACGACCATTTGCGTGATTGGTTCAAAAATTCTATTTCGCAAGGTCGCTTCGGGGGGAGCTTGTTGTTTGTCGGACCTGCCGGTGTTGGCAAGCGAAGCGTCGCGACACTACTGGCGCAAACTCTGCTTTGTGATCGTCAGCCACCACAGGCGATGGAGCCGTGCGGCAAATGCGAAGCTTGCGTGCAGGTGCGGGCCGAAACGCACCCCGACGTGATTCGCGTCCGCAAACCCAAAGATCGAACGACGATTCCCGTAGACCTTTTGATCGGGGCACCCGAAGTCCGGATGCAGGAAGGCTTTTGCCGAGACGTTCGACTAAGTCCGTATTGCGGGCGACGAAAAGTTGCGATCCTCGAAGACGCCGACTTTCTTAACGAAGAAGGTTCCAACTGTCTGCTCAAGACTTTGGAAGAGCCGCCCGCCGATGCCGTTATCATCTTGGTCGGGACAAGCGAGCAAAAGCAATTGCCAACGATTCGTTCCCGTTGCCAGGTGATTCGTTTTCGGCCCTTATCCGACGAAGACGCGATCCGCTTGATCCGCGATGTGCATCAAGTCGACGCGACCGACGATGCCATCATCGAAGCCGTCGATGTTGCCGCCGGAGACATTTCAGCCGCGCTGCGATTGCTGGATGATTCGACACGGCAATTCCGAACCGCGCTCACCGAAGCCCTCCGTCAGCCAGTTCCTGACCCAGCGACCATTCGGCGGATTGTGACCGATCGGATGGAAGCGGCCGGAAAGGACGCGCCAAAACGACGTGCCGCATTACGCGATATCTTTGCGATGTGTATCGGGCATTATCGTTCGACGATGCGCGAACAGGCCAGCCGATCGGCCAGTCGTGCGGTGACACTGGCAAGACTGGATCGAAGCGTCAGGGCGCTGCGTGAACTCGACCGGATGGCAAACCTGTCGACACTGGTAGATTGTTTCGCTGCCGATCTGTCCGCAGGTTCGACAGGGGATCGTGGTGACATCGGCTCCTGAGATCACGGCTTCTGAAATCACCGCTTCTGGGATCACTGTCCAGCTTTGGGCAGGACGTCTGCCACGGATCGCCTGGTTTGCAGAACACTGTTGGTTGGTGATCTGCGATGGCCAAAGAAACGACCGTTGGGAGGTCTGGCAGTATCCCGCTTGTGGCCCAACCTACTGGGGACACTTGCATCGCAACATGATGTCGCCGTTCGTCTGGATACGAAATCGCCCCAAGTATTTCTTGCACGAATTCGTTGGCAGTGAAGCTGTCGAACTTGCCGAGCGGATCAAGTCGTCACCGACCGAGTATCCTTGGTGCAATCGGTATCACTACGTTCCCGGTCCCAATAGCAACACTTATATCCAATGGTGTTTGCAGGATCGCTATCAGTTAGGCATTCGAGCGATCGGACGTCGCTACGCGAATAGGGCCTGATTGCGCAAAACAGTAAACGGATCATCGACGTTTGTTAAGTCGACCGATTCAGTGCTTACAGCGCCAGCACTGCGATTCCGAGTCCTGCCCCGATCGCGAAACCGACCACGTCCGCAACGACAGGTTTCCAGACGGGCTCTTCGGTTGTCGCGTAGAACCTGCGGACCGAATCGTTGTGTAGAAAGGCCCAGATACCGATTCCGAAGACCAGCCGGCCGACCAGCTTGCCAAAATCGGGGCCAATTTCACCTTCTGTCACGACGCTGATAATGTTGAAGATGTGACTGGCCGTCGCCCATCCATAGCTGACCAGAACGACGTACCACGAAGCTTTGGATGGGACAAAGCATGCGACGGAGGTCGCCAGGGAAAGGACCGCCATGGATCCGAGAATGATCATCGAGAGCATGTATAGCGTGCCCCCGGCTCCTTCGGGGACAAGTCCATCCGCACCCGAGAACATGTTGATCAAGCCGAACGCGAGCAGCATCAAGCCGACGAAAAGCAACGCGGACAGACCGTTGATCACCCCAAGGAAGGTCAGGAAGCCAGGTCGTGGTCCGTGACCCGATGGGCCGGTTTGGCCTTTGCTGCGGTCGCCACTGACCGACATCGCTTCATCAAGTAGCTTCGACGCGCTCGCGCTTTTATTCATCGCCGGCGAGGCTTGGCCTGGAATCGAAACGCTTTTAACGCCGGAGAAATCCGAGTCGGTTAGCTCGTCCAGAATTCCGCCCGATTGTGGGGTCTGTGTCGCGAAGGGGTTGTATGGAAGTGGGGCCGCTTGGGCAGCAGGGGCCGGTGCTGCCGCAGGGCTAGCCGCAGTCGGACTGGTTGCCGCCGGGCGTTGCTGCGGCTGGGGCCGTGCAGCTGCTTGCTTGGCCGCCGTGTTTGGAGCGGTGTTCGGTGCAGCAGGTTTAGGGCTACCGCCGGCTGCTGCAGGGCTTCCGCCGGGGACACGAAACTGTTTCCCACATTTGCACTTCACTGCCTTTCCTGCTGCCGTGTCGGGCACTTGAAGAACCGTGGCGCATCCTGGGCATTTAATCTTCATGAGACGGCAGAGAAAATCTGGTGCAAGAAAAGTGGGCTGTCGCGACAGGTGTGGGCATAGTTTAGCACGAGCAAATCAAATTGCTGCGTCTACTTTCTCAATCCGTTAGCGGCAAAATCAGATCGCGAAGCAGGAACGACGAGGAGCTTTTGGTTCAGCCAAAGATCGATGGCAAACCGTCGGCCAGTGACTGTGAACGTTGGCTAAGTGCCGCGTTCATCAGCTCGATTGCCATGCGAGATTCCAGTGTCACCCCGGCTCGAACACCCACGCAGGGGTCGTGGCGTCCTTTTTCGAGTTCAAAATCGATCTCGGTAAGATCTTTAGAAACTGATTTTTGCGGTTTGTTGATCGTTGAGGTGGGCTTGAATCCGACCTCGAAGGCAAGTGGCATTCCCGTGGTCATGCCTCCGATCAATCCACCGTGCGTATTGGTGGTATAGCCGGACCGACGAATCGGATCGTTGTTCTCACTGCCGCGCCGACCGACGACGGCTTTTCCTGATCCGACCTCGCAAGATTGAACCGCATTCAGGCCGCCAAGCGTTCCCATCACACGAGCTTTTAAGGATTGATAAAGAGGGTCGCCAAGCAACGCGGGAACGTTTAACGCGACGACTTCGACACTGGCGCCGAGCGAATCACCTTGCTTGCGAGTCTCTTTGATCAGTTCACCAGCTTCGTTTGCAAAGTCTGAGTCGATCGAAGGAATTTCGGCTTCGTCGATTGAACGCTGCATTTCCGCGATCGCGTCAGCCGGAATCAGTGTCGGCCCGTCCTGATTGCGAAACTGGTCGTATAGCTTTTGGCATTCGTCAGCCAACGAGATTCCTGAACGCAACTCGCCGACTTGGCTGATTGATGAAACCAGTACCGTTTGAAAATGCTGCTGCAGGAACAGTCTTGCCACACTGCCGCCGATGACGTCACTGATTGTCGCGCGATAGCTGCTGCGGCCGCCGCCACGAATGTCGACAAAGCCTTGTGATTTGTGGTACTTCAGCAGGTCAGTGTGGCCGGGGCGGACTTGACCGCCGGGACCGATGAACTGGGTGTAGTCACCAGACTTTTTACTGGTCGACAGAACCACAGCAGAAATCGGTTCGCCAGTGCTAAAGCCTGATTCGAAGGCCTCCGTTTCGAAGGTGTTGCCATCGACATTCACCGAAATGGTGCTCGGTCCCAGCAGCGCATCGTGATCCGTTTGGTACAAGCCGCTCAGGAAGACAACTTTGTCCTTTTCGTTGCGCGGCGTGCCGTGCTTGTTTCCACCGGGGCGGCGGCGATCGAGGAACTGCTGCACGGTTTGACGATCGATTTTCAGTCCCGGAGGGCAACCGAAGATGATCGTGGTAATGCCAGGGCCATGTGATTCGCCAGCGCCGGCAACGGAATAAAACGGTCCACCAAGAATTTCCATGATATGCAGTGGCTCCGAGTCAGGCCTGGGGTCCGTCGAGAGCGTCGATACCTTGTGCTTCGATTTCCATGACCTTGTCCAGTCGTCGTTGGTGGCGTTCCGATGGGGTGTAGTGTGCACCCAAGAAAGCACGGACGATTTCCATCGCCAATTCACTGCCGATGATGCGGCCACCGATGCACAGAACGTTCATATCGTCATGCTCGACGCCTTGGTGTGCCGAGTACGTGTCGTGGCAAATTGCGGCGCGGATACCAGGGATCTTGTTCGCGGCGACACTGACACCGACACCGCTGCCGCAGACCACGATCCCGCGGTCAGCTTTGCCCGAAAGGATTTCACGCGATACCGCGATCGCGAAATCCGGATAGTCGCATCGCTCGGTGCTGTTGGTCCCACAATCGACAACCTCGCCCGCTAACTCTCCGAGGTCACCTGAGGAAAGGCATTCGGCGATGACTTGCTTGAGTGGAAATCCGGCGTGGTCACCTCCGATCGCGATACGAAGTGGCTTTTCAGATTTTGGCGTTTCAGATTTCGGCTGGGCGTTCATGGACGGAATAGGTCAGCGGTGTTCGAAAAGGGACGGCCGGGTGGTTCGATGTCGGCTGCCTTAAGCAACCGAAACAGGAAACGGGCAGTCGTTGGTCGTGTCGGACAGCATTTTTCGTGCGATCAAGCGTTCACGTGTTCAATCGCGAATCTTCGATCGGCAAAACTATAAAACGGTGATTTGGTTGCACTGTCGGTGGTTCGCTAAGAATTCAAGCGGCTTGCTAGCAGTGCTTCACGGTTGCTAGCGTCATTTGAGAAAACTTGGTCTGGGGAGAGCCAATCGGCCGGCTCAGGTATCAAGTCTTCAAAATTGAGCTCTCGAAACAGATCTCTTATTTTGCGATCAGGGATCGGGCGACACGTTGTTTGTGCAATCAATGGGTCGGGGGGCTGGCTGTCATCTCGCGTCGATCGAGAGACATTTCGGCCGACGGGGGCAGTTTAGCTCAGAGAGGCAAATTTCGTTAGCCGGTCGTTGTGGGGTATTGGCATACAGAAACGATGAAAATCGGACAGTTTTTGATCGGCGTTGACCCCTCCGCCGAAACACCCTAACCTAAGTCGCCCAAAGCGTTTAGCTTTACTCGCTGCGTATGAGGCCAACCCGGCTTTCTGTCGAGACAACTCGGCGGATGCGAATTTGGCCCGAAATTGGCTGATCTGGACGTAGACGGGCTGCGCTGCCAATCTGTCCGCTGGTCCGGCGAATTAACCCGTTCCAGCGAATGAACCAGTTCCGGCGAATGAAAAGGCTCGGATGCCTTTGGAATTGCCCTGCGAGCGATCGATCGAAACCAACCAACGATTCAACGATGTCGTTTTTTGAAACTCTTGTGGATATTACCGGAGCAGCCTTTGGCGGGTTGCTGAGCTCGTTTGAGCGAGGTGTTACGTCGGTATTTGGTTCGGCCAACGCGCGCCAAGTCGCGACGTTGCGAGCCCAGGCGGACGAGATTACAGCCTTGGAGCCCAAATACGCTGCGATGAGCGATGACGAGCTGCGTGAGCAAACGCAGATCTTTCGCAAGCGTATTCGCGATGGCGAATCTCTCGATGACATCCTCATCGATGCCTTCGCCGTCTGCCGCGAAGGTGGCAAGCGATTCCTGGGCATGCGTCACTACGACGTCCAGTTGATCGGTGGGATGGTGCTTCACTCCGGCAAGATCGCCGAAATGGTGACTGGTGAAGGTAAAACACTGGTCGCAACCTTGCCCGCCTATCTAAACGCACTGGAAGGCAAAGGCGTTCACGTCATTACGGTCAACGACTATTTGGCCCGCCGTGACATGGAGTGGATGGCGCCGCTGTACATGAACCTTGGATTAACGGTCAACGCGATCCAATCGGGCATGTCGACTCACGAGAAACAAGCCGCCTATCGTTGTGATATCACGTACGGAACGAACAACGAATTCGGTTTCGATTACTTGCGTGACAACATGCGCCCCGCTGCTCAAGGCGACGATCGTTTTCCGCCTGAAGTTCAACAGTGCCAAGGCCCATTGAACTACGCGATCATCGACGAAGTCGACAATATCTTGATCGACGAAGCGCGGACCCCGTTGATCATCAGCGGTCCGAGCGAGATGGACTTGGGACGCTATGCCGACGCGGACCGTGTCGCGCGTTCGCTGCAACAAGACGTGCACTTCACCGTCGACGAAAAGGGACGCAACGTCACGTTGACCGACGAAGGTGTGCGCGAGGCTGAAAAGCTAGCCGGTGTGGAAAGCTTCTACACGGCGGGCAACATGGAATGGCCCCACCTGATCGATAACGCTCTGAAAGCACACTTCCTATACAAGCTGGACGTCAATTACGTCGTTAAAGATCGCCAGATTGTGATCGTTGACGAATTCACCGGACGTCTGATGGATGGACGTCAATGGTCCGACGGTTTGCACCAAGCCGTTGAAGCCAAAGAAGGCGTGCCGATCAAACCGGAAACGCAAACGTTTGCGACCGCATCGCTGCAGAACATCTTCAAGATGTACAAGAAACTGTCCGGTATGACCGGTACGGCGATGACCGAAGCGAACGAGTTTTGGAAAATCTACAAGCTGGACGTCGTCGCGATCCCGACCAATCGTGGTTTGCAGCGAATCGAATATCCCGACGTCATTTATCTGACCGAGGAATATAAGTTCAAGGCCTTGGCTGAAGAGATCGAACGCACGGTCAAGTGGGACGTGATCGTCACCAAAGATGGAAAAGAATATTGGGGTGACATCAAGGAAGAGAACGACGAACAGATCAAGTTTGTCGCCAAGGGGGAAAAGGAAGTCCAAGACTTCCCACGGTCAAAGATCACCGTGATCGAATACAAAGGACGCCCCGTTCTTGTCGGTACGGTCAGTATCGAAAAGAGTGAAAAGCTAAGCCGCCTACTCGAACGACGTGGCATCGAGCACCAAGTCCTCAACGCGAAACAACACCAACGTGAGGCCGACATCGTCGCACAGGCTGGACGAAAGTTTGCCGTCACGATCGCAACCAACATGGCCGGTCGTGGTACCGACATTATCTTGGGCGGTAACCCCGAGAACAAAGCTTGGGCTCAGTTGCAGCACAAATACGACACCCGACTTGATGTTCCCGATGATGAATGGAACGAGCTGGTCGAATCGTTTGATAAAGCCGAAGGGATGAGCGAGCAAGGCGTACACATCCGTGAACTCGGCGGACTTTGTGTACTCGGTACCGAACGCCACGAATCACGCCGAATCGACCTTCAGTTGCGGGGCCGTTGTGGTCGACAAGGCGACCCCGGTTCGAGTCGCTTCTTCCTTTCACTCGAAGACGATCTGATGCGGATCTTCGCGGGTGAGTGGGTTAAGAACATGATGGAACGCATCGGCATGCGTGAGGACGAGCCACTGGAATCCAAGCTTGTCACACGCCGTATTGCAGCCGCACAAAAGAAAGTCGAAGAACGCAACTTCGAAATGCGAAAGAGCTTGTTGGACTATGACGAAGTCATGGACGAACAGCGAAAACGGGTTTACCGATACCGACAAAACCTGTTGGATGGTCACAGCTCTCGCGACATGATCTTGGAACTGATTCAATCCCAGATCGAAAAGCAAGTTGATACGTTTCTGGATCCAGACTACGGCGTCGATATGTTTGCCGCGTTCGCCGGTGGAAAGCTGGGATGCGTGCTCGAGCCCAAGGATTTCCAGAACATGGAAATGTCGATGGCCGATGCCTACGCTCGTGAACAAGCCGAGCGATCTGCCGAAGTCACCGTCGAAGAAATCGTCGAAGAAAACCTGCCACAAGGCATGGAAGACGAATGGAACCTCAAAGCGATGGCGAAGTGGGCCAACACCGCTTTGGAAACCAACTATCAAGACCACCAGCTCAAGAACATGGATCGAGACGACTTGATCAAGGAATTGATCGAGAAGGCTCATCAACGTATCGAATCAGTCGACCTAAGCGAAGGCGAGCCTTTGCTGGACGCCGACTATGGCCTGCGGATGCTCTGTGGCTGGATGCGTTATCGGTTCGGAATCGAAACCACACCGGAAGAATTCCGCGACGTCGAAGACCGTCGAAGTGTGACACATGAATTGGTCACACGCGCCGAACAGGCCTACGCGGAAAAGGAAACGGAGTACCCTGCCCTGGCCGGGATTTCACAGTTCACCGTTCAACAAGGTGCCCAGGTTGTCCTCAATCGCGAAGGCTTGGTTGACTGGATTTCGCGTCGGTTCGAAAAGGCACTCGCCGTCGATGAAGTGCCGCTGAACCGTGACGACTTGAAAACTCAACTCACCGTTTTTAGTCGCGACATGGCTAATGCGGCGGAGCCTTTGATGAATGAGGCTCAAAAACGGGTTGCGGATCTGTTTGCGAACGTTCAAGACGATAAGACAGCGGCAGTCGCGACCAGCGGCAACAATAAGCTTGCCGACTTGGTCGAATGGATGAAGGTCGAACTGGGCGCATCGGTTGATGCCGAAGACTTCTCGCGGATGAACCGCGATGAATTGCAATTGGCCGTCAGCGGCGCAGTTGATGATCGTTTCCACCCAGAAATGCGTCGGATGGAACGTCAGATCCTGTTGAACATTGTGGACGACGCGTGGAAAAACCACCTGCTAACGATGGATCACCTGCGCAGCAGCGTCGGTTTGAAAGGCTACGCTCAGCTGGATCCCAAAGTCGAATACAAACGCGAAGGCATGCGTCTGTTTGATCAGATGTGGGAGTCGGTTGGTGAGCAGGTTACCGGCCTGGTCTTCCGTATGGAGTCGTTCAATCAGGACTTCATTCGTAGTACTTGGGTCGATGCAAAAGCCCGCCACGATGAGGCTCGGTCGATTACCAGCGAGTCGTCATCGGCAACCGCAACCAAGGCTGCAACACAAACCGCAGCTCAGCAGGCTGCCGAAGCCAGCAATCAAGCGACGGACGAAAAGCCTGAACCGATTCGCAACGTCGGTGTCAAAGTCGGTCGCAACGATCCGTGCCCCTGTGGCAGCGGTAAGAAGTACAAATCCTGCTGTATGAGAAAGTAGTCTGGCTTGTCGTTTGACAGCCGAACGTCTGAACGCAGGTAAACAGCGTTTCAGACCGATCGGTTTGGATGCGACAAGTGATAGGGTTGGTGTATCGATCGCTTTAGCCAAGGCTGGGAAAGGATTCCGCCATGTTCGCGAACTTCGTCTATCTGGTTGCGTTGACGCTGGCATCCCCGTGGATCGCTTATCGCATTGTCCGTCATGGACGCTATCGACGTGGGATCAGCGAAAAACTGTTCGGCATCTCCAAGTCCAAAGCAAAGCGGATCTGTGGCGGGCCGGGGCGATCACCGATTTGGATCCATGCGGTCAGCGTTGGCGAGGTCAACCTAATCGTCGATCTGGTTGCTAAGTTGACGCGATTGGATCCCACGACGCCGATCGTCGTGAGCACCAGTACCGACACCGGTTACGATCTCGCTGTGCAGCGTTTTGGAAGCGATCAAGTTTTCTTTTGCCCATTGGATTTTTCCTGGGCCGTTCGCCGAACGCTTCGACGATTGATGCCTCGCAAATTGATCCTTGTCGAGTTGGAACTTTGGCCCAATTTGGTTCGCTTGTCTCGTCAAGCCGGAACCGAAGTGTTGGTTATCAATGCCCGATTGAGCGAGCGAAGCTCAGCCGGCTATCAACGTGTCAGTCGTTTGACGCGTCCGATTTTTGCAGACTTATGCGGGGTCGCTTGCCAAGACAAATCGACTGCCGAGCGTTTCGTCGCCTGTGGTGCCGATCCAGAGGTCGTGACCGTGACTGGGGCATTGAAGTTTGACAACGCACCGGATTCACGAGATACCGTCGAGGTTCAAAACCGATTGAATTGGGCCAGTGTTGATCCATGGCATCGGGTATGGATCGTCGGCAGCACTCAAGAAGGCGAAGAGGCGATGGCACTTCGCATCTACAAACGCTTGGTCACAGCTCATCCTGAATTGCGACTGATTTTGGTTCCTCGCCATCGGGAACGTTTCGATTCGGTTGCACAACTGATCCAGTCCAACGGTTTGGTTTGTCGTCGACGTTCGAATCGGAAATTGGAAGCGACAGAGCGACTTGGTTCGGATGGACAGTGGGATGCGAATCGGGTGCTGCTGATCGACTCCATCGGAGAATTACGGCACTGGTGGGGCGTTGGTCAGATCGCGACCGTTGGCGGAAGCTTTGTCGATCGGGGTGGGCAGAACATGTTGGAGCCCGCGGGGTATGGCAGTGCGGTTTGCTTTGGTCCTGACACACGTAACTTTAAAGAGATCGCGAACCGTTTGATCGAAGCTGGTGGCGCAAAGCGAACCGCGAACGAAACAGAGCTGGAAGCGTTTGTCGATCGATGTCTTGTAGATCAACCGGCCGCCGACGAACTGGGGCGAGCAGCGCAGTCCGTCATCGCTCAGCACCGCGGGGCGACCGATCGAACATTACAATTCTTGGCTGGGCAGCCGCTGGAATTTGCACGAGCGGCTTGATCAGCGTTAATGACTAGATCGAGTTGACTACCTCGGCGATGTCCAGCAAGTAGACCTGCCTGCCACCATCGTGGGGACTGTCGATGGCGACCTTGGTGCCGTCATTGCTACTGCGAGGATGAGTGTCACATCGCCATTCGCCGCGGTATGCCTTCGGTGATGGGAAATGCCCCAGGTCAAAACGGCGACCACTTGGCACGTGATACAGGTAAACCGTTTGGCGGCTTGTTTCGCGATCGGGGTAGGTGTCGTTCAAGATCCAGTCCTGATAGGGAGCTGGAAGGTAAGTGTTGTGGCCATTGCTAGGCATCTTGTCTTGTCCAATCGGTTTGACTTGATCGGTCTTGTCGATGAAATCGTAGAAGCCGTTCTTTTGGCCGGCGGGTTTGGTCCACATCGTGACCGCGTCGTTTCCATTCCAAATGAAGTGCGACGTGTAGCCTGAAGGGTCAATCACGTATCTGTCGTTTCCGTCGATGTCTGCTGTCAACATCCGGGTGACGAAGTTGCCTTTGAACTGCAACGTGGCGGGATCAAATTCAGGGCGGTAGCGGTGGAGGACGATGAACCGCTGACTGTCGGGGCTGACAAGAAGGTGATTGAAGTAGTGCCAAGCTTCTTGATGAAGATCACCATCCGGCCAAGCAATCGATGCGACATCGGCAAGTGACAAGATAAGTTTGGCTTCGCCGGTTTCGAGATCGACTCGCCAGATTCCTGAATCCTCTGGAGCCCGATCGTGGACATTCGGGTCGGCGAGTCCGTCGTATCCATAGCCAGGCCGAAGATTGTCGATACGGCGAAAGTCTGCTGACAAGCCAAACTTGCCATTCGGCGCGACAGTATAGATTGGCATGCCAATCGTGCGCACTTGTTTTGTCTCGGTGGAATAGATGCGACAAACGAAGGAATCGCCTTCGCGGTCGTTCCATAAAACCTGTTTGCCATCGTTTCCGATCCATTGCAGCATGCAGCCCTGTTGCCATCCCCAAGCACCGCTAGTGCCGATCGGAATCCACTGATCGTGATTGTCGGTATCGACGTAGCCGACCCCAATTCGATCGGTACCGGTTGGGGAGCGGCCTTCGAAGTCAACTTCGTTCGATAGGATCAACGAGTTGGTTGGATCGAATTCTCGTTTGTCGTAATAGCCAAACCAGTGGTTTTTGGGGCCACGAGTGACAGCGCGACAGGGGACGAAGGTTTCCAATGGCCCCGTTTCGGCGGCAAAGGAAGGTCGGCTGATCAATCCTGCTGCAAGGCTTCCGGATAGCAGTCCGAATTGACGGCGAGTGAATCTAGATGCGGGCATTGCGAGTGCAAAAATGTTGGTGGGAGCCGGAGAAGGGATTTTTTTGTCAGCGCAGGCTGAGGCTGGCTCAATGCCGCAGACAGGAAATCTGCGGCATCGGTCGGGGGTACAGCATAGTGCGCCGACGGTCAGCCGGGGGACTTGGAGGGTTTTTCGTCGGCGTGGTTTTTGGCGGCTGTCGAGTACGAGTACCGCTTCGCTGAGGTACGAGTACGACGGGGCTTTTTCAAAATCGTACTCGTACTCAGGCTTCAGCCGGTACTCGTTTCTTCGTACTCGGGGCCCGGTGGGGCTTGGTTTTCTTCGGCGTTGTGTTTGGAGGCTGTCGAGTACGAGTAGGAGTACCGCTTCGCTGAAGTACGAGTACGACTGGGCTATCTCAAAATCGTACTCGTACTCAGGCTTTAGCCGGTACTCGTTTCTTCGTACTCGGGTCCCGGGGGGGCTTGGTTTTCTTCGTCGTGGTGTTTGGCGTTTGTCGAGTACGAGTAGGAGTACCGCTTCGCTGAAGTACGAGTACGACTGGGCTATCTCAAAATCGTACTCGTACTCAGGCCTCGGCCGGTACTCGTTTCTTCGTACTCGAAATCCTGATGCTCGCCTGGTTTTACTTCGGCGTGGTTTTTGGCGGCAGCAATGCCTCTGTGGAGGGGCTGTGGGTAGAGTGGATCATTGAGGCTGTACGGTCTGTGCTTCAATGACACTCTTGACAGCGGCCGTTCTGGCGGCGATTCTATTGAGAGTGATTCTCAATTTCTAAGTCCATGATTCGTGGGATTCCACTGCTATGGCCTCCGTCCAACCTACCATCTGCGTTCTAGCAGCGGCGAGCAAAGGCGTGTACCAATGTGTCGAGGTCGATGCATCGGGGCAGAATGCGATTCGCTTGAAGCGACTCGGGATTTGCACCGGTCGTGTCTTGGAACTGGTCGGCCAAGGCGATCCCATGGTGCTGCAGCTAGGCAATTCACGAATCGGCCTTTCGCGACAACTCGCCTCTTTGATTTCCGTCTCGCCTGTCGAAACATCGATCGCGGGTGAGGAATCTTACGGCGTGACTTGGTCGTGATCTGCCATCGCTTCACGAGCAGATGACTTGACTAGTTC